>NZ_CP076060.1:1810909-2112727 GCF_018729255.1 Cupriavidus sp. EM10 | reverse complement strand
CCATGCCAGCGACGTTTCGGCGCGCAGGGCGTCCAGGAAATCACGTCCGGCCGATGCCTCGGCCTTGTAGGCGTCGGGGAACGTCGGCGTATCCACGAGTTGCACGCCAGGCGCCACGTAGAGGCTGCCCGCGCCGCCCACCACCAGCAGGCGTTCGACGCCAGCGGCCTTGACCGCGGCCACGATCTGCGAGGCGCTGGTCTGCAGGAAGCGGACCGTGCTGATGACTGCATCGCTGCCGCGCAGGGCGGCGGCCAGTGCCGAGGTGTCGGCCACATCCACGTCGCGGGCGGTCACGCCTTCGCGTGCGGGCAGTGTCGATGCCTGGCGGGCGAGGGCGGTCACGGTATGGCCGCGTCGCAGCGCTTCGTCGGTCAGGCGGCTGCCCACGTTGCCTGTGGCTCCAATGATGGCGATTTTCATCGTAGTTTCCTTTGTTTAGCGATGATGTGAAACCGATGCAGTTACACATCGAGGTAAAAAATCAGCGCTTGCGGCGCCGTGCGGCATGCTCGACCTCGCCGAGCATGCTGGCAATCGTGATTTCCGCGAGCGACGCATCCATGGCGGCCTGCGCGCGATCGGCCACGGCCTGCAGCGCCCCGGTGATCTCGCGGCCCACCATGCAGGCGGGATTCGGCGCGCTCTGGTGCAACGTGATCAGCGCCGTGGTCTCGGTGGCACGGAAGACGTCAAGCAGCGTGATGTCGGACGCCGGCCGCGCCAGCGTCGCGCCGCCGGTGCTGCCCATCGACGTGGTCACGAAACCCGCTTCGGTCAGCGTGCCGATCATGCGACGGATCAGCGCCGGGTTGGTCCCCACGCTGCCCGCGATCATCGACGACGGCACCGGGCCCTCGGCTTGCGCCAGCAGGGTCAGGATATGGACGGCGACGGCAAACCGGCTACTCGTGCTCATGCGGAAATCTCAATGTGAAACCATCATAGTTACAGATCACCCAGCCGTCAATCAGAGAGTTGAATGGATAGCCTGGTGTATTTTTCGCGATGGATGTGGGGAATATGGCGAGATAATGCCGGAATCGGCACTGAAACTGATACACTCATCCACGGCTCGAACTCATGAAAGGGCCACGGACAAAGCAGCAAGGCAATACGACAAAGAGGGAGAGATTTGAAGGATTCAGCAGCAGAAAACAAAAACCCGCAACTCACGTTGCGGGTTCCTTGCTGAATCCTGGTGCCCAGGAGAGGACTCGAACCTCCACAGTGTTGCCACCGCTAGGACCTGAACCTAGTGCGTCTACCAATTCCGCCACCTGGGCAGGTGTCGAACAACCGAAGCGGCCATTATAGCGACCGTCAAACGTTTGTCAAATAGTTTCGAGAAAAATTGAATCAGAACAACTATCCGATCCCTAGCCGGGAAGAAATCCTCGGCGTACTGAGAACTTCGGGGTCGCCCCTGTCGGCCGGCGACATCGCCAAGGCCCTGGCTGTCACGCGCAAGGAGCATGACGGCTTTCAGAAACGGCTTGCCGCGATGGAACGCGACGGCCAGATCGAACTGAACCGCAAGGGCCGCTACGAGCTGGCCCATCAACCGAACTTCGTCGTGGGCCGTGTACAGGGCCACCGCGACGGTTTTGGCTTCCTGATCCGCGACGACGGCGAGGACGATATCTTCCTGCCCGAGCGCGAACTGCAGAAGGCGATGCACAACGACCGCGCCCAGGTGCGCGTGGTCGGCTACGACCGCCGCGGCCGTCCGGAAGGGCAGATCGTCGAGATCGTCGAGCGGGCCAACCGCTTCGTGATCGGCCGCCTGCTGTCCGAAAACGGCGTGCTGGTGGTGGCGCCCGAGGACAAGCGCATTGGCCAGGACATCCTGATCCCGCCCAAGGCGCAAGGCAAGGCGCGCGTGGGCCAGGTGGTCAGCGTCGAACTCATGGAATGGCCAGACCGCTACGTGCAGCCCGTGGGCCGAGTGGTGGAAGTGCTCGGCGACATCGACGATCCGGGCATGGAAATCGAGATCGCCGTGCGCAAGTACGGCGTGCCGCACGAGTTCTCCGCAGCGGCGGCCAAGGAAGCGCAGGCGCTGCCTGACGAAGTCCGCCAGGCCGACCTCGATCACCGGATCGACCTGCGCGACGTGCCGCTGGTGACGATCGACGGCGAAGACGCGCGCGATTTCGACGATGCGGTCTACTGCGAGCCGGTCAAGATCGGCCGAGCCAAGGGCTGGCGCCTGATCGTGGCCATCGCCGACGTGTCGCATTACGTGCGGCCCGGCACGCCGCTCGACGCCGATGCGCTCGACCGCGCCACGTCGGTGTACTTCCCGCGCCGGGTGATCCCGATGCTGCCGGAAAAGCTGTCGAACGGCCTGTGCTCGCTCAATCCAAACGTGGATCGCCTGTGCATGGTGTGCGATGCGGTGATCACGGCCAAGGGCGAGCTCAAGGGCTACCAGTTCTATCCGGCGGTGATGCATTCGGCCGCGCGGCTGACCTACAACGAGGTCTGGGCGGTGCTGTCGAACACCAAGGGCCCCGAGGCGCACAAGCGTGCCGAACTGGTGCCGCACCTGCAGAACCTGTACGAGCTGTTCCAGGTCCTGCTGAAGGCGCGCCGCGAGCGCGGTGCGATCGATTTCGACACGACCGAGACGTACATCGTCTGCAACGCGCAGGGCAAGATCGAGCAGATCCTGCCGCGTACGCGCAACGACGCGCACCGGCTGATCGAGGAATGCATGCTGACGGCCAACGTCTGCGCGGCCGACTTCCTCGAGCGCTTCAAGCACCCGGCGCTGTACCGGATCCACGCGGGCCCGAGCGAGGAAAAGCTCAAGAACCTGCGCGAATTCCTGCGGACGGCCGGCCTGTCGCTGGGCGGCGGCGACAAGCCGCAGGCGTCGGACTATGCCGAGGTGATGGACAAGATCAAGTCCCGCCCGGACGCGCCGATGCTGCAGACGATGCTGCTGCGCTCGATGCAGCAGGCCGTCTACAGCCCCGACAATATCGGCCACTTCGGCCTGGCCTACGAGGCCTACGCGCACTTCACCAGCCCGATCCGGCGTTATCCCGACCTGCTCGTGCACCGCTCGATCAAGGCGATCCTGGCGCATACCAAGTACCGCCCGGCCTTTATCCCGGGCACCGAGCTGAACACGCAGGTCTCGCCCAAGGCGCGCCGCATGCAGGCCGCCGATGCCGAGAAGCGTGCCGAGAATGCCGCCGCGCGCGCCAAGCGCGACGAAGGCATCTGGGACGAACTGGGCCTGCACTGCTCGGCCAACGAGCGCCGTGCCGACGAGGCATCGCGTGACGTCGAAGCCTGGCTGAAGTGCTACTTCATGCGCGACAAGCTTGGCAGCGACTTCGCCGGCACGATCAGCGCGGTCACGTCGTTTGGCATCTTCGTGCAGCTCGACGAGCTCTACGTGGAAGGCTTGGTCCACGTCACCGAACTGGGCAGCGACTACTTCCAGTACGACGAGGCGCGCAACGAACTGCGTGGCGAGCGCACGGGCATCCGCTACCGGCTGACCGACCGCGTGCGTGTGCAGGTGTCGCGCGTGGACCTGGACGCGCGCAAGATCGATTTCCGCCTGGTGCAGGAGCCGTCGGCCAAGACGCTGCGCGCGCGTGCCGGCGTGCCCGAGCAACCGCGTGTGCCGGCCGCCCATGCGGTGCCGGCGCGCAAGAAGGGCCGGCAACTGGCGGCGCTGCTTGGCGGCACATCGAAGCCCGAGGAATCGTTCGACGAAACGCTGGATCGCGTGATCGAAGAGCAACCGGTGTTCGAGGCCGTGATCACACCGGTCAAGCCGCGCGAGGCGAATGTCGGCCATGCGCCGCATTCGGGCCACAAGGCACCGGCGGGCAAGACCGGCAAGCGTGCCGCCAAGCCCAAGCCGCCGCATCTGAAGACGGCCGGGAAGTCCGCTGCCAAGCGGGCGCCCAAGCCGGCCGGCAAGACGAGCCGGCCCGCGCGCAAGCGGTAAGCAAATCGGCGTTTTAGTGAGGCCATGGCGGGTACAATGCGCGCCATGGCCAAACACAAACTCCTGATCGGCTTTCACGCCGTCAACGCACGCCTGCGCCAGAACGCGCAGAGCGTTTCCGACATCTACATCGAAGCGAACCGCAAGGATCGCCGCATGCTGGACTTCGTCCGGCTGGCGGAAAGCCTTGGCGTGACGCTGCATCCCGTGGATGCCGACCGCCTGCGCGGCATGGCCGGCACCGACCGCCACCAGGGCGTGGTGGCGCGGGCCGAGGATGTCTCGCTCGCTCTCAATCTCGACGAACTGCTCGATGGCATCGAAGGCACGCCGCTGCTGCTGGTGCTGGATGGCGTCACCGATCCGCATAACCTCGGCGCATGCCTGCGCGTGGCCGACGGTGCCGGTGCGCATGCCGTGATCGCGCCGAAGGATCGCAGCGTGGGCCTGAACACCACCGTGGCGAAGGTAGCCAGCGGCGCCGCCGAGACCGTGCCCTATATCACCGTGACCAACCTGGCCCGCACGCTGCGCGAACTGCAGGAGCGCGGCATCTGGGTGATCGGCACGGCCGACGGCACCGACAAGTCGCTCTACGACATGGACCTGAAGGGCCCGACGGCCATCGTGATGGGTGCCGAAGGCGAGGGCATGCGCCGCCTGACGCGTGAAACCTGTGACGAACTGGTGGCCCTTCCGATGGCCGGCGGCGTGGAAAGCCTCAATGTCTCCGTGGCCAGCGGCGTGTGCCTGTACGAGGCAGTGCGCCAGCGCCGGGGCTAAGCATGGTCGTCGACGCCGCCGCGCTGGAGCAGGCCCGCGAGTGGATCGATGCCGCGCGCAATATCTTCGTGCTGACCGGCGCGGGGATTTCGGCAGAATCCGGCGTGCCAACCTTCCGCGATGCCCTGACCGGCCTGTGGGCGCGTTTCGATCCCGAGGAACTGGCCACCGAGGAAGCCTACCGGCGCCAGCCGGCGCTGGTGTGGCAGTGGTACGAGCATCGACGCGAACTGGTGGCGGCCGCCAGGCCGAATCCGGCCCACTACGCGCTGGCCGCGCTGGCCCGGCAGAAAACGCTGACGCTGGTCACGCAGAATATCGACGGCCTGCATCAGCAGGCCGGCAGCCAGCATGTGGTGGAGTTGCACGGCAACCTGTTCGCCAACAAATGGCTCGATGGCTGCGGCCGTTGCGATACGGTGCCGCCCGTGCCGGGCGAGCCGCCGCATTGCGCGCTGTGCGGAGCGATGATGCGCCCCGGCGTGGTCTGGTTTGGCGAGGACTTGCCGCGCGTGGCGCGCTTCCGCGCCGATCACGCGGCGCAGAACTGCGACCTGTGCCTGGTCGTGGGGACGTCGGGACTGGTGTATCCGGCAGCGGCATTGCCGGGCCTGGCAAAGGAACACGGCGCCCGCGTGCTGCTGGTCAATCCGCAACCTTCGGCGCTGGATGCCACCGCGGACCTGGTGCTGCCCGCGGCGGCCGGGGAGTGCCTGCCGGCGCTGTGGCCGCAGGACGCGGCCTGATCCGGGCTTAGCCCTTAGGCGGCCAGCTCCGCCACCAGCTTCTCGAGCTTCACCGCGTCCGCCGCGAACAGGCGGATGCCTTCCGACAGCTTCTCGGTGGCCATCGCATCCTCGTTCAGTTGCCAGCGGAACGCCGCCTCGTCGGCGGCGATGCGTGCGATGTTGCCGGCCTGGGCCTGTTCCACCGACAGCTTGCGCTCCACCGTGGCCTGGCTGCCGGCCAACTGCTCCAGCAGGTCGGGGCTGATGGTCAGCAGGTCGGAGCCGGCCAGCGCCAGGATCTGGCCCGTGCCGCGGAAGCTGGCGCCCATCACCTCGGTGTCGTAGCCGAACTTCTTGTAGTAGTCGTAGATCTGGCGAACCGAGCGCACGCCGGGATCGTTGTCGCCGGCGTTGGCGTCGGCGTCCCACTTGTCGCAGGCCTGCTTCTTGTACCAGTCGAGAATCCGGCCGACGAACGGCGAGATCAGCTGCGCGCCGGCTTCGGCGCAGGCCACGGCCTGCACCAGCGAGAACAGCAGCGTCATGTTGCAGCGGATGCCTTCGCGCTGCAGGACGGCGGCGGCCTGGATGCCTTCCCAGGTCGACGCGATCTTGATCAGCACGCGCTCGCGCGCCACGCCGCGCTGTTCGTACAGGCCGATCAGGTGCCGCGCCTTGTCGACGGTAGCCTGCGTGTCGAACGACAGGCGCGCGTCGACTTCGGTGGAGACGCGGCCCGGCACGATGGCCAGGATCTCGCAACCGAAAGCGATCAGCAACTGGTCCATGACGGCCTCGACGCCCGCGCTGCCGTGATGGTCGCGCGTGGCCTGCTCCAGCAGCGGCCGGTACTCGGGCTTCTGCACGGCCTTGAGGATCAGCGACGGATTGGTGGTCGCGTCCTGCGGCGTGTACTGCTTCATCAGCTGGAAGTCGCCGGTATCGGCCACTACCGTGGTGAACTGCTTCAGTTGGTCGAGCGCGTTCATGATCTGGTTCCGTCTGGAAGAAGTCTGGGCGGAAGCCCGCCGGGAATGGGTCATTGTAACGGCGTGGCGTGATGCGGCAAGGTGCCGACACCGGCCCGTGGCGCCGCCCTGGATGGCGACCGGACGGCAGCCCGGGCGGCAATCGGCCGGCAACCCGGGGGAGCGGACCGCGATCCGCTACACTACGCCCTTTCCCAACGCAATTCTGGCTGTTGTCATGACTCAGGATGAACTCAAGGCGCAGGTCGCGCAAGCCGCCGCGGACTATGTGAAGCAGGAAGTGCCCGAAGGTGCCGTTCTCGGCGTGGGCACGGGCTCCACCGCCAATCTCTTCATCGACGCCGTCGCGGCGTTCAAGGAACGCTTCAGCGGCGCCGTTTCCAGCTCGGAAGCGTCCACGCGCCGCCTGCAGCAGCATGGCTTCACCGTGCTGGACCTCAACGAAGTCGACACCATCCCGGTCTATGTCGACGGCGCCGACGAGATCGACGCCTCGGGCGCGATGATCAAGGGCGGTGGCGGTGCGCTGACGCGCGAGAAGATCGTTGCGTCGGTGGCCGAGCGCTTCGTCTGCATCGCTGACGGCAGCAAGCTGGTGCCTGTCATGGGCACGTTCCCGCTGCCGGTCGAGGTGATTCCGATGGCACGCGCCGCCGTTGCGCGCCAGCTGGCCGCGCTCGGTGGCCAGCCGCGCCTGCGCATGACCAAGGAAGGTGGTATCTACAAGACCGACAACGGCAATGTGATCCTCGATGTGGCCGGCCTCAAGATCGAGGATCCGAAGGCGCTCGAACAGCGCATCAACCACTTGCCCGGCGTGGTGACGGTGGGCCTGTTCGCGCTGCGGGGCGCCAATGTGCTGCTGCTCGGCACCGAGCAGGGCGTCCAGCGCACCGACTACTGAGCGGTGCCGTCCTGGCGGTCAGCCGGCGAGCCCATGCTCGACGGCGTAGACCGCCACCTGCACGCGGCTGGCCAGGCCCAGCTTCTTCAGGATGTTCTGCACGTGAATCTTCACGGTGCTCTCGGCCACGCCGAGGACGCGCGCAATCTCCTTGTTGCTTTCGCCGCGCACCAGCCCCTGCACGATTTCGCGCTCGCGTGCCGTCAGCGGGGCTGTGCCTTGTCCTTCGTGGCCCCGCCCGGCGCCCGGCTGCGCGCCCGGCGCACGAAACTGCTGCACCAGCTTGGCGGTCATGCCTTCCGAGATCACGGGCTCGCCAGCCGCCGCGCGCCGGATGGCGCTGGTCAGCGCCTCGGTCTCGATGTTCTTGAGCAGATAGCCGCGCGCGCCGCTGCGTAATGCGGTAGCCAGTTCCTCCGCTTCCTCCGACACGGTCAGCACGACCACCGCGCTGTCGGGCAGGTCTTCCACCAGCAGCTGCAATGCCTCCAGCCCGGACAGCCCGGGCATGTTCAGGTCCAGCAGGATCACGTCGGGCCGGTGCTGCTTGGCCCGCTTGATGCCTTCCACGCCGTCGGCGGCTTCGTCGACGATCTCGAAATCGGGCTGCCGTTGCAGCAGGGCGCGAATGCCCGAGCGGAACAGCGTGTGGTCGTCGATCAACAGGATGCGGATGGTCATGATGCGGGTTCCTCAGGCCGGTGTGGCCTGTCAGCGGCCGGGGTGGCGGGGCGAGCGTCCGATGCAAGGTCGCGTGGCAGCGTCAGTTCGATCCGTACGCCAAGGCCGGGGCGGGCGTCGATGGCAAGCTGCGCGCCCAGCCGGGCCGCGCGCTCGCGCATGATGTGCAGGCCGATATGGCTGGCGTCGTGCTCGTTCAGGCGCCCGGCGTCGAAGCCATCGCCATCGTCCTCGACCACGAGCCGGAACAGGCGGTCGTGGCGGATCGAGATCGCCACGTGCTCGGCCATCGCATGCTTGCGCACGTTCGACAGCGCTTCCTGCAGGATGAACAGCACCTGCAGCTGGTCTTCCGGCTGCAGCGGCAGGCCCTTGTCGTCGATGGTCAGCGTGGCCTCGGTGCGGCACTGGCGCCGAAAGCGCGCCACGGTTTCCTCCACGGCCGGGCGCAACTCCCCCGTGGTCAGCCGCGACCGGAAGTTGTGCAGCAGCTCTCGCACGTCCTGGTAGCTCTCGTCCACGCCATGGCGCAGCAGCGGGATGATGTCCTGCACCTCGTCGTCGGCGCGCCGGTCCACGGCATCTTCCAGCAGCTGCACCTGCAGATTCAGGAAATTCAGGCCCTGCGCGATGCTGTCGTGCAGCCCCTGCGCCACGAGGTTGCGTTCCTCGACCACGGCCAGCTGGCGCGCACTGGCCGACAGGCGCACGTGATCGAGCGCGGTGGCAAGATGCTGGGCCATGGTTTCCAGCAGTTGCCGGTCCGACGGCGGCAACTCGCGCGCCACGCGAAAATGCAGCGTCAGCGTGCCCACCGGCCCGCGCAGCGTGTCGAGCCGGAACGCGGCCATCGACAGGAATCCTTCGCGACGGCACGGTGACGGCTGGGCGGGCATGATGCCGAGCGCCGGTGCCATGGCGCGCCGCAGGTCGGCGACCGTGACGATGCCGGCCTGCGTGGCGTGCCCACAGTGGCAGGCTTCGATATCCGCACAGTGATCGTTGTCAGCCAGGGGTATCGACAGGCCGGCCGAAGCCAGCCGATGCAGCTTGCCCTGGCGGGCGTCGTACATGCGCACGGACCCGCCATCGGCGCCGAATTGCTGCATCACGCGTTCCAGGAAGCCGTGCGCCAGGGTTTCGGAATCGCCGGCCTGGTTCAGGAAGGCGGCCATGTCATAGAGCGATTCGAGATCGCGGTTATGGCGCGCCAGTTCGGCCGTCTTGCTGGACACCCGCGCGGCCAGGTCATGGTAAAGATCCTGCAGTTCGGCCGCCATCCGGTTGAAGCCGGCATTCAGCGTGCCGAACTCGTCGCGGGTCTCCACCGGCAGACGCAGCGAGAATTCACGAGCCGCCATGCGGCGCAGGCCATCCTGCAGGCGCAGGACCGGCAGGATGATCCACAGGTAGAGCAGGTAGATGACGGCCACGGTGCCGACGCAGGCCATGACGGCCAGGCCCACCTGTGACAGGCGCAGCATGTCGGTCTTGCGCGCACTGTTGTGCTCGATCTGCCGGACCAGGCGGTCGGCCCGGTCGACGAATCCGGGCAAGGCCCGGACGTACTGGCTGGCGTCGCCGGCCAGCGCCAGCGGCTTGAGCCGCTGCGACCAGTCGGCCAGCACGGCATCGAGTTGTGCATGGACGGCTGGTTCGTCGGGCAGGAACAGTGGACGTGCCGGGTTGCCCCGGCGCAGTTGGGCCAGCGTGTTGTCGAGCGTGGTGATCTGTTCGGCCAGGCTGTTGGGTTTGCCCGATGCCGACAGCGAGAGTTCGATGGCGACGCGGTTGGCGCGCATGCGCAGGCTGCCGGCGTCGTTGATGGCGGCGCCCGCGCCTTCGAGCTTCCAGGAGAGGTAGAGCGTGCCGGCGATCATCGTCAGCACCGCCATCAGCGATACCAGCGACAGCAGGATGATGCGCGTGGACAGCCGGTACCGAGGCGGCGTCAGCCGGACGGTATCCGTGACGTGGCCGGTGTCCGACAACGGATGTGACTTATCGGTGGCCGATGCCGTGGGGGAAATGTCTGAGTGTGCTGAAGTCTTGGGGGCGGGCATGGGATCGGGCTGGCGCAAGGGGCGGGCACAGCCTCGGCCCATATTTTCGGTCGGGTAGACCAAGTAACTTCTGCGCCAGATCAACAAACCTGCAAGACGTCCTTTGCGCCTTGTCAGGCAGGGGACGCAGACGCCAGGGCCAGCGCGGCGGGCTTTTCGCCCGTCAGCAGGTAGTGCATCAGCTCGGCAACGGGCCGGATGGCGTCCCCGAATGGCAGCTTGCCCTTGCCACGGAAGAACAGGCCGCGCTCCACGTCGCCGCGAACAGCCTGCGCGAGTTTCAGGTCGATGCAGAACTGGCCGATCCTGGCCACGCCGTCGCGCAATCCGCAGGCCTGCAGGCAGTCGAAACCCTCCAGGCAGTCGCGGGGCTTCGCGCGGCGTTGCAGGCGGGTTTCGCTCGACAGATAGCGCGACAGCCAGGGCGTCAGCACGGCACGTGCGGGCAGCCCGGCCACGCTGGTGAATTCGCGCAGGGTTTCCGGCGTGGCCGTGGCCAGTACCTGTTTGAAGGCAGGATGGGCATCGCATTCCTCGGTCACGGCGAATGCGGTTCCCAGCTGCACGGCCGAGGCACCCTCGCCAAGCCAGTGGCGCACCTTTTCGTGGCTATTGATGCCCCGGCCAGGATCAACGGAATGCTCTCCCACGCCAGGCCTAGCGTGTGGAACAGTTCGCGGCATTCGGTCAGCACGCGGGCAAACGAGAAGCGGTCATTGCCCAGATCCTCGATCGTGGCGGCGCCAAGATGGCCGCCGGCGTGTGCCGGATGCTCGATCACGATGGCGTCGGGCAGGCGGCCCTTTTTCATCCAGCGGCGCAGCACCAGGCCGATGCCGCGCGTTTCGGACAGGATCGGAATCAGCGCGACTTTCGGATGGCCGGCGGCCAGTTCGGGCAGGTCAAGCGGCAGGCCGGCACCCATGACGATGGCGTCGGCGCCGCTCTCGCAGGCCTGGCGCACCAGCTGGGCATGGGAGCCCACCGCCTTCATGACATTCACGGCGATCAGCCCGTGGCCGCCTGACAGCGCCCGCGCGGCCTGGATCTCGCGATCGAGCGCCACGCGGTTGGCCGCCTCGATCTTCTCCTTGTCGTGTGTCCCGCGCGTCTGCGCCATCAGGTCTTCGTGATGGTGGCGCAGGTCGATGCTGGCAATCGTGCCCATGCCATTGTGGGCGGCCACGGTGCCGGCCAGGCGATGGGCGGAAATGCCGATGCCCATGCCGCCCTGGACGAGCGGCAGCAATCGCCGTCCAGCGAGTTTCAGCCAGTGTTCTGTCATGAGTCCATTCCGGGTAGGGTTTGCTTAACAACGTCCCGGACGCACGGCGGCGTCGGGCAGCGGGCAAACCAGTGGCAGGAAGCTGTCGGCGCGATCCGAGTAAGCAAGCAGGGCGCCGGCGGCGAGATCGAAGTACCAGCCATGCAAGGTCAGTTCGCCACGCTCGCGCGCCGCACGCACGAACGGGAACGACTCGAGGTTGCGCAGCGACACCAGGATCGATGCCTGCTCGCAGGCACGCTGACGTTGCTCGGCGCTTGCGCCGGGCATGGTCTGTTCCACCAGGTGGCGGGCGGGTGCAGCGATGCGCACCCAGGGACCGATGAAATCCTGGCCGGCCCGCGCCGGTGCGGTGTCGCCCTCAGCCTCGGGCCGCGCCAACAATGCTCGAATTCCTCCACAGCCGCCATGACCCATGACAATGATCCTGGCCACGCGCAGTTGCTCCACCGCGAACTGGATCGCGGCCGACACGCCATGGAGCCGTCCAGTCTCCATTTCGCTGCAAGGCGGGACCAGGTTGGCGACGTTGCGGACGGTGAAGAGATCGCCCGGATCGCTGCCCAGCAACAGGCCGGGGTCCACGCGCGAATCGCTGCATCCGATCAGCAATGTCTGAGGATGCTGGCCGACGCGCAGGGCGTCGAACAGCGCCGGGGCATCCTCGAAATAGTGCTGCTGGAAACGTTCGAAGCCTTTCAGCAGGCGCTCGATCGTGTGCATGGCGATTCCTCTCAGCGGCTGCGCACCAGCTGCCAGGCACGTCCGAGGTAGCCCACCGACGCAAAGCCGCTCCACACATGCACCAGCCGGGTGAACGGGAAGATCGCGAACAGCGAGATGCCCATGAACAGGTGTGCCTTGAACACCAGCGGGGCGTCGGCCACGTAGCTGGCGGCGTCGCCACGCAGCGTGACGACATGCTGGGCCCAGGTCATCAGTTGCACCATCATGTGGCCGTCCATGTGGCTGGCCGAGGCGAAGATGGTCGACAGCCCCAGCAGCAGCGTGACCAGCAGCCACAGCAGCAGCACCTTGTCACCCGTTCGGGTCACCGCCGACACGCGGGCGTTGGTCAGGCGGCGGTGCAGCAGGATCAGCAGCCCGGCCAGGCACATGGTGCCCATCACGCCGCCGGCCGTCATGGCCACGGCCTGCTTCAGGCTGTGCGAGACGCCCAGGGCGTCCCATACGGCCACAGGCGTGAGCAGGCCGGCCATATGGCCGAAGAACAGGCCGAGGATGCCTACATGGAACAGGATGTTGCCCGCGCGCAGGTTGCCACGGTACAGCATCTGCGAGCTGTCGGATTTCCAGGTGTACTGCTCGCGCTCGAAGCGCGCCAGGCTGCCGAACAGGAAGATGGCGGCGGCGATATACGGGTAGATCCCGAACAGGAATTGATGGACCAGGTTCATGGTGAGGGTCCTCGGTTAGCAGGGGTGAATGGCTGACGGCGTCTCGCGCGGAGCGGCTACCTTGTCCCGCTTGTAAAAGCGGACCGTTTCGACGTCGGGTTTGCGGGCGAGCAGCGGCTCCACCCCGTCCGCGCCCGGGCCGAACGTCTCCATCGCCTCGTCCATGTCGTGCACGGGCGGTTCTTCCGGGGGCTGCGGCTGGACATCGGTCAGCGTGCGCAGTACACAAAACGCGGCGGCGTACGGGCTTTCGCTGCGCGCCAGGCGGTCGCCGATGGCCGCCATCACGTGGATGGCGTCGCCCAGCAGTTGCCCGGCACGCGCCTCCTTGCCGTCGATGACCAGTGCGCCCAGGAATTCCAGGAACAGCGGCACGTAGTCGGGCAGCTCGGCCGTGGTCAGGTCGAAGCCGTCGCGCCGGTATTCCTCCAGCAGGTCGACCATTGCCTGGCCGCGATCGCGGCTTTCGCCGTGCACATGCTCGAACAGGTGCAGCGAGTGGGCCGGGTTGCGGTCGAACGTGGCCACGTAGTTTTCCTGCAGCCGGATCAGCGGTTCGCGGCGCAGCATGTCGGTCAGCGGCGCCAGCATGTCTCGCGCCTGCGGCCATTCGGCCAGCGCCCAGTCGATGTCGGCCAGGCCGTCGATCAGCGCCTGCTCCGGATAGCTGAGCACGGCGCTCAGCACGCGATGGATGGTCATGGTGTTCTCCGGTTCGGTCAGGTCGCCAGCGCCTTGCGCGAGCGCGGCAGGTCGGCATAGGCCACTTCGGGCTGTGGCTTCTTGCGGCCGAACAGTGTGCCGTCCGATGTGCCGCCCGAGCAGCCGTTGCCGAAGCTGAAGCCGCAGCTGCCTTTCTCGTCGAAGCTGTCCTCGGACATTTCCTTGTGCGACGACGGCACGACGAAGCGGTCCTCGTAGTTGGCGATGGCCATGGTCTGGTACATGTCCTCGACCTGGGCGGGCGTCAGGCCCACCTGTTCGAGCACGGCCAGGTCCTCGATGCCGTCCACGGCCTGTCCGCGCTTGTAGGCGCGCATCGCCAGCATCTTCTCCAGTGCGCCCAGCACCGGGACGACGTCGCCGGCGGTCAGCAGGTTGGCCAGGTACTTCACGGGGATGCGCAGGCTCTTGACGTCGGGAATCATCCCGTTCCTCCCCATGAACCCGGCCTCGGCGGCCGACTGGATCGGGGAGAGCGGCGGGATGTACCAGACCATCGGCAGCGTGCGGTATTCCGGGTGCAGCGGAAAGGCCACCTTCCATTCGACTGCCATCCTGTAGACCGGCGACTTGCGCGCGGCGTCGATCCAGCTCTGGGCGATGCCCTGGCGCAGCGCCTCGGCCTGCACGGCCGGGTCGTTGGGGTCCAGGAAGATGTCCAGCTGCGACTGGTACAAGTCGCGCTCGTCGGCCGCCGAGGCGGCCTGTTCGATGCGGTCGGCGTCGTAGAGCATCACGCCCAGATACCGGATGCGGCCCACGCAGGTCTCGGAGCAGACGGTCGGCTGGCCGGCCTCGATGCGCGGATAGCAGAACACGCATTTCTCGGCCTTGCCGCTCTGCCAGTTGAAGTAGATCTTCTTGTAGGGGCAGCCGGAGATGCACATGCGCCAGCCGCGGCACTTGTCCTGGTCGACAAGCACGATGCCGTCTTCCTCGCGCTTGTAGACCGACCCCGACGGGCACGACGCCACGCAGGTCGGATTGAGGCAATGTTCACAAAGCCGTGGCAAGTACATCATGAACGTGTTCTCGAATGTCGAGTACATGTCCTTCTGGATCTCGTCGAACAGCTTGTCGCGGCTGCGCGAATCGAATTCGCCGCCCAGGTCGTCTTCCCAGTTTGGGCCCCATTCGATCTTGTCCATCTTCTTGCCGGTGATGGCCGAAACGGGGCGTGCCGTGGGTGGGGTTTCCACCAGCGGGGCCTTCTGCAGGTGCTCGTAGTCGTAGGTGAACGGCTCGTAGTATTCGTCGATCTGCGGCAGGTTCGGGTTGGCGAACATGTTCGACAGGATCTTTCCCTTGCCACCCTGGCGCGGCGTCAGGCTGCCATCGGCATGGCGCGTCCAGCCGCCGTTCCACTTGTCCTGGTTCTCCCATTCCTTCGGAAAACCGACGCCGGGCTTGGTCTCGACGTTGTTGAACCATGCGTACTCGACCCCTTCGCGGCTGGTCCAGACGTTCTTGCAGGTCACGGAGCAGGTATGGCAGCCGATGCACTTGTCGAGGTTCAGCACCATGGCCACTTGAGCGCGGATCTTCATTGCCAGGCTCCTTCAGTCTTTTCTGCCTTGTTTTGGGGGGACGGTTCTTCCTTGCGCGGGCCTTCCAGCCAGTCCACCTTGTTCATCTTGCGAAGGATCACGAATTCGTCGCGATTGCTGCCAACCGTGCCGTAGTAGTTGAAGCCATACGCCAGTTGCGCGTAGCCGCCGATCATGTGCGTGGGCTTGGTCACGGCCCGCGTGACCGAGTTATGGATGCCCCCGCGCATGCCGCTCATTTCCGCACCTGGCACATTGACGATTTTTCCTGGGCGTGATACATCAGGCACATGCCCTGCGGCACGCGCTGCGACACCACCACCCGGGCCGTCAGCGTGCCGTTGACGTTGAACACCTCCACCCAGTCGTTGTCGCGGATGCCGTTGGCCTTGGCCTCGGCTTCCGAGATCCAGACGTGCGGGCCGCCGCGCGACAGCGTGAGCATGCGCAGGTTGTCCGAATAGGTGGAGTGGATGCCCCACTTCTGGTGCGGCGTGATCCAGTTCAGCACCAGTTCCGGGTTGCCGTTGGGCTTGCGGCCCAGCATCGGCCCCACGGTCTTGGTGTCGATGGCCGGCTTGTAGACGCACGCGCCTTCGCCGAAGTCCAGCATCCAGCGATGGTCCTGGTAGAACTGCTGGCGGCCGGTCAGCGTGCGCCATGGAATCAGTTCGTGGACGTTGGTGTAGCCCGCGTTGTAGCTGACTTCCTCCGATTCCAGGCCCGACCACGTCGGCGCGGAGATGATCTTGCGCGGCTGCGCCTGCACGTCGCGGAAGCGGATCTTGTCGTGCTCGCGGCCCGTGGCCAGGTGGGTATGGTCGCGGCCGGTGATCTTCGACAGCGCATCCCAGGCCTTCACGGCCACGTGGCCGTTGGTCTCGGGCGCGAAGGTCAGGATCATCTCGGCGGCATCGATGGCCGTTTCCAGCCGCGGGCGGCCGTAGCTGACGCCCGGCTCGGTCACGGTCTTGCTCAGGTGGCCGATCTCGTGGACTTCATGCTTCGTGTCCCAGTTGATGCCTTTGCCGCCGTTGCCCAGCTTGTCCAGCAGCGGCCCGATCGACGTGAACTTCTTGTAGATGTCGGCGTAGTTGCGTTCCACCACGGTCATCGACGGCGCGGTCTTGCCCGGGATCAGGTCGCATTCGCCGTACTTCCAGTCCTTCGGTTCGAACGGCTGGCCCAGTTCGCCCGGGGTGTCGTGCAGCAGCGGCGTGCAGACCAGGTCCTCGCGCGTGCCCAGGTACGGGCCGGCGATCTCGGTGAACGTCTTCGCGATGGCCTTGTAGATTTCCCAGTCGGTCTTGCTTTCCCACAGCGGCTGCACGGCTTCGGACAGCGGGTGGATGAACGGGTGCATGTCCGACGTATTCAGGTCGTCCTTTTCGTACCAGGTAGCCGTGGGCAGCACGATGTCGCCATACAGGCAGGTGGTGCTCATGCGGAAGTCCAGCACGGTCAGCAGGTCGAGCTTGCCCTCGGCGGCGGGGCGCACCTTGACCTCGCTGGGCTTGATGGCATCGGCCTCGTCGCCAAATACGGCGTTCTGGGTGCCCAGCAGATACTTGAGAAAGTATTCGTGGCCCTTGCCCGAACTGCCCAGGATGTTCGACCGCCATACGAACATGTTGCGCGGGAAGTTGGCCGGGTTGTCAGGATCGTCGCAGGCAAACTGCAGCGCGCCGGACTTCAGCTGTTCGACGGTATGGGCTACCGGGTCCTTGCCGGCGGCGCGAGCGTCGGCCATCACATCGAGCGGGTTGCGGCCGAGTTGGGGTGCCGACGGCAGCCAGCCCATGCGTTCGGACTTGGCGTTCAGGTCCAGCAGCGACAGGTTGTGGTAGCGCTTGAAATCGGCCGTCGGCGCCAGGATCTCGTCGACGCCCAGCTTCTCGTGGCGCCACTGGCTCGTGTGGTTGTAGAAAAACGACGTGCCGTTCATCTGGCGCGGCGGGCGCGACCAGTCGGAGCCGAACGCCAGCGGCGCCCAGCCAAACTGCGGACGCAGCTTTTCCTGGCCGACGTAGTGGGCCCAGCCGCCGCCGCTCTGGCCCACGCAGCCGCACATCATCAGCAGGTTGATGATGCCGCGGTAGATCATGTCGTTGTGATACCAGTGGTTCAGCGCCGCGCCCACGATCACCATGCTCTTGCCGTGGGTGCGGTCGGCGTTGTCGGCAAACTCGCGCGCCACCTGGATCACGAGATGGCGCGGCACGGACGTGTGCTTTTCCTGCCAGGCCGGCGTGTAGGGCACTTCGTCATCGAACGATGCGGCCACGTTGGGGCCGCCCAGGCCCTGGTCGACGCCGTAGTTGGCCATCTGCAGGTCGTAGACGGTGGCTACGCGCACCGGGGTGCCATCGGCCAGCGTGAGCCGGCGCACCGGCACGCGGCGGCGCAGCAGCGCGTCGTGCTCGCCGCCGAAGTACGGGAAGCCCACCTCGGCGACCTCGTCTTCATGGCCGATCAGCGAAAGTCGCGGGTCGATATCGTGGCCGCTGCCGCCGTCCTTCATCTCCAGGTTCCAGCGGCCCACCTTGGCGCCGTCGTCGTGGGCGGCTTCGCCCCAGCGGAAGCCGATGGAACCGTTCGGCGCCACGATCTCGCCGCTGGCCTGGTCGATCACCAGCGTCTTCCATTCGGGATGGTTGGCCTGGTCCAGGCTGCCGTCCAGGTGGGACGCGCGCAGGAAGTGGTCGGGCACCAGCGTGCCGTCCTGGTACCGCAGCAGCACTAGCATCGGCATGTCGGTGTACTGCTTCACGTAATCGCGGAAATACGACGACTTGCCCGTGGTGTGGAATTCCTTGAGCACCACGTGGCCCATGGCCATCGCCAGCGCGGCGTCGGTGCCTTGCTTCGGGGCCAGCCAGATATCGCCGAACTTGACCATTTCGCCGAAATCCGACGACACGGCCACGGTTTTGGTGCCCTTGTAGCGGACTTCGGTATAGAAGTGCGCGTCGGGGGTACGGGTCTGCGGCACGTTCGAACCCCAGACCATCAGGTAGGTGCTGTTGTACCAGTCGGCCGATTCGGGCACGTCGGTCTGCTCGCCCCAGATTTGCGGGCTGGCGGGCGGCAGGTCGCAATACCAGTCATAGAACGACAGGCAGGCGCCGCCGATCAGGCTCAGGTAGCGCGCGCCGGCTGCATACGAGACCATCGACATCGCCGGAATTGGCGAAAATCCGATTACCCGGTCCGGGCCGTACTGCTTGACCGTATAGGCATTGGCGGCGGCGATGATCTCGGTGGCGGTATTCCAGTCCGCGCGCACAAAGCCGCCCTGGCCGCGCACGCTCTTGTAGCGCGCGGCCTTTTCGGGGTCCTGGCTGATCGATTCCCAGGCGGCGATGGGGTCCATGGTCTGGCGGGCCTCGCGCCACATTTCCATCAGGCGGCCACGGATCATCGGATATTTCACGCGCTGCGCCGAATAGACGTACCAGCTGTACGAGGCGCCACGCGGGCAGCCACGCGGCTCGTGGTTGGGCAGGTCGGGGCGGGTGCGCGGATAGTCGGTCTGCTGGGTCTCCCAGGTGATCAGGCCGTTCTTGACGTAGACCTTCCACGAACAGGAGCCCGTGCAGTTCACGCCGTGTGTCGATCGCACGATCTTGTCGTGCTGCCAGCGGCTGCGATAGCTGTTTTCCCACGTGCGGTCTTCATTGACCACTGCGCCATGCCCGTCGGCATACGTGGACTTCACGCGCGACAGGAACTTCAACCGATCCAAAAAATGAGACATTTCTTATGTTCTCCGCTTGCTTTTTGTGGGGTGCTGCCCGCCTCAGCACGGCATGGGGGCGTGACGGCGCGCGTAGTACCACCAGGTCACGAGCACACAACTTAGGTAAAAGGCGATGAAACAGTAGAGCGCGGCGTCGGGCGATCCGGTCAGCTGCAGCGACGTGCCGAAGCTCTTCGGAATAAAGAATCCGCCATAGGCTCCTATCGCGCCCGAGAAGCCCAGCACGGCGGCCGATTCCTTGCCGGCGTCCTGCAGCGCCTGCTTCTGCGCGGCGTCGCCCTTGCCGGCCGCGTCGCGCTGGCGCTCGGTCAGGAAGATCACCGGAATCATCCGGAACGTGGATCCGTTGCCGATGCCGGTCAGCGCGAACAGCACGATGAACGCGGCCAGGAATGCCTGGAAGCTGCCGGCCTGGCCGTCGTGGGGCAGGGCGGCCAGTACGGCGCAGACGGCGGCGCTCATGCCGACGAAAGTCCAGAGCGTGACGCGCGCGCCGCCAAGCTTGTCCGAGATCCAGCCGCCGACCGGGCGGGTCAGCGCGCCCACCAGCGGCCCCAGGAACGCGTAGGCGGTGGGGTTGATGCCGGGGAACTGCGACTTGGTCAGCAGCGCCAGGCCGGCAGAGAAACCGATAAACGATCCGAACGTGCCGATATAGAGCCAGCACATCAGCCAGTTGTGCTTGCGCTGGAAGATCACCGCCTGTTCGACGAACGATGCGCGCGCGTCGGCGATGTCGTTCATGCCGAACCACGCGGCCACCGATGCCGCCACGATGAACGGCACCCAGATAAAGCCGGCGTTCTGCAGCCAAAGGCTCTGCGCCGCGCCATTGGCCTGATAGGCCTGCGGCTCGCCGCCCAGCGCGCCGAACACGGCCACCGACACCACCAGCGGCGTGACGAACTGCACCACGGACACCCCCAGGTTGCCGATGCCCGCATTGAGGCCGGTGGCCAGGCCCTTCTTCGCCTTCGGGAAGAAGAAGCTGATATTGGCCATCGACGAACTGAAGTTGGCGCCGCCCAGCCCGCACAGCAGGGCCAGCACCAGCAGCGTCGGATAGCTGGTGGACGGGTCGCGCAGCGCGAAGCCCATGCCCAGCGCCGGGATCAGCAGCAGCGCGGTGGAGATCGCCGTGAAGCGGCGGCCGCCGAATACCGGCACCAGGAACGAATAGAAGATGCGCAGCGTGGCGCCGGACAGGGCCGGCAGCGCAGTCAGCCAGAACAGCTGGTTCTTGGTGAACTGGAAGCCGGCGCGGTCAAGGTTGACGGCCACCACGCTCCAGAGCATCCAGATTACGAAGGCCAGCATCAGGGCGGGAATCGAGATCCAGAGGTTGCGATAGGCGATGTGTTCGCCCCGGTCGCGCCAGAAGGCGGCGTTCTCGGGCTCCCAGCGGGTGAGTACGGTACTGGACATGATGTGCGAGAAGAATGCTGTGAGAAGCGGGATGGGAAGGCGGGATCAGGCAGCCTGCGCGGACGTGTCCGGCGTGGCGGCCCCGGGCAGCGGCCGGGCACGCAGCCGCTCGGCGCGCTGGCTGTAGTGCATCCAGACCAGGCTGACGCAGACGGTGCCGTACATCAGCATGAAACAGCTGCTGCGGATGCCGGTCAGGTCGGCCAGCGCGCCGAACAGGATCGGCAGGATGAAGCCGCCCAGGCCGCCGGCCAGGCCCACCACGCCAGACACCGCGCCGATGTTGTGCGTGAAGTCGTTCGAGATGAACTTGAAGACCGACGCCTTGCCGATGGCAAAGGCGATGCCCACCACGAACATCAGGATCGTGAACAGGGTGGGGGTCAGGGCGATATGGAAGCTCTGCGGGCCGCTGACCGTGTGGATCACGAAGTCGGTCTTGGGGTAGCTCAGCAGGAAGAAGCCCACCCAGCTGACCCACATCACCCACCACGTGGTGCGATGGGCGCCGTAGCGGTCGGAAATCCAGCCGCCAATCGCGCGCAGCACGCCGCCGGGCAGCGAGAAGCAGGCGGCCAGGAAGGCGGCGGTCTTGATGTCGAAGCCGTATTCGCCGATGTAGTACTTGGTCATCCACAGCGACAGGCCCACGTAGCCGCCGAACACCACCGAGTAGTACTGCGAATAGCGCCAGACCCTCGGGTCGCGCATCACGGCCAGCTGGGCGCGGAAGCTGGTGGCCGACGCCGAGCGGTGTGCCGGGTTGCTGCGCGAGCACAGCAGGAAGACGACGGCCGTGACCAGCATCGCCACCGAATAGACCTTCGGCACGATTTCCCAGGTGCCGGCGGCCAGGATCAGCGCCGGCGCCACGAACTTGGTCAGCGCGGCGCCGGAGTTGCCGGCCCCGAAGATGCCCATCGCCAACCCCTGGCGCGAGCGCGGGAACCAGCGCGCCACATAGGGCGTGCCGACCGAGAACGACCCGCCGGCCAGGCCCACGAACAGGCCGAGCACCAGCAGTTGCCACAGCGTGTGGACATAGGAAATCAGCCAGATCGGGATGACCGTCAGCAGCATCAGCACAAAGAACACGATGCGGCCGCCGAAGCGGTCGGTCCAGATGCCCAGCGGCACGCGGATCAGCGATCCGCTAAGCACGGGCGTGGCGGCCAGCAGGCCGAATTCCGTGTCGTTGAGGCCGAGTTCATTCTTGAGCGGGATGCCGAGCACCGCGAACATCATCCAGACGGCAAAGCAGATGGTGAACGCGAACGTGCTGGACCAGAGCGTGGTCCAGGCGCCAGGCGGCACGGATGCTGAGGATTGGGCAGGGTGGTTTGCGGTGGCCATGGCCGGGTTCCGGGATCACTTTGAAGAGTGATGCCAGAGTAGGCCTGCGGGTCTGCGCCGAACATTCGCCGGCCGTACAGCCGGCAGAGGGCCGGGCTATGCCGGGCGGACTAGTTCTTTCGGCATAGGGCTGCCGGAGCGCCGCGCGGGGCAACGGTTGGGGCGGGTCTGGCGGGGTATGGTGCCGATGGCCGGCGCGGCGGCAAACAGGCACGCATCGACATGATCATGATTTTGATCAAATCGACTGCAAAAAGAAAAATGGAGAAAAAGCGGGTGCCGAAGCACCCGCCCGGTGAGTGGCCGTGGCCTATCGCGTGAGCCGGGTCTTGGACCGATTGCCGCAGACCGTTGCCGTCCGCCGATGCCGCCAGCGGCGCAGCACGGCGGGCCGCCGCGTGGCGTAGGGATCGTCGGTGAACGAAATTGGCGCCTTCATGTAGGTATTGAGCTTGTCACGCACGAACGACGTGTCGTCGCCGACCGTGGAGATGATGCCGGTCGTGGCGCCGCCGCCGAGCAGCATCGTGAAGATGCCGCGATACGGGAAGTCGCCATAGGCCGGTGCGCTGACATCGAACGGCTCGGATCGCTTGAACATGTCTTCGGCGGTGGCGCCCATGGCCCAATGGAACGCGGTCGGGAAGGGCAGGGCGACGATCTTGGGATTGATGTTCCGATAGTCGCTGCCAATAGCCGGGTCGCCAAAGATATAGGTGCCGCCGGTGCCCCAGTTCTGCGTGTCGAAGTTGTCGTTGACCGGATCGGACACCAGCGGCGCGTGGCTGGCGGGAATCTGCCACGGCATGATCGGAAACTTCAGGCCACGGCTCAGTTCGGCGCAGAAGTCGAAGTAGCGGTCCCACTCGTGGGTCCAGTAGCAATAGCCGTTGGCGTAGCTGCGGATCGTGAAGTCGTCGGCCTCGTAGCGGTCCACGGCCAGGAAATCGGGTGCGTCGGGGCCATCATGGACGCCCAGCGCCTTGATATAGGCCGCAGTCGAGCGGGCATTCTGGACGGGCTCGTCGCTCGACGCGTAGATCCACTCCGATGCGCCCACGCCCCACAAATTGACCTGCCAGCCGAACGTGACGGCCGGCGCCACGGTGCGGATCAGCCAGTTCACGGCCGCCACATAGCCCCGGATATTGTTCTCGATGCTGTCCGGGATCGTCGCCTGCACGTTCCAGTGGGCAAGCGCCAGGCGCAGCGGCTCGCGCACCGGCATCGCGTAGGCCGGGCCGAAGCCGCCCTGCTGGCACGCGCCCAGGAAGTCGGGGTTGATGACGTAGCCGGCCGGCACGGGATGGTCGGCGTCGATATGTTCGTTCGCCAGGTTCAGTGACAGGATCAGGTTGCCGAAGCTGTGCGCCAGGCCCTGCGTGTTGGCCAGTTGCGTGGGTGTATCGCCCAGCGACAGGTTGCACGTGTACGACACGATCACCGGCAGCACGCGGTGGCCGCCGCCCACCCGCTGTTCGACATCGCGCGCCAGCAGGATCGTGGCCGTGGTCTGGTTGTCCGAGGTCAGGTACTGGCCGGCATCGCCGGCGCCGTCGAAGCCCGCGTACTTGAATACCGACGAGGCCCGCGCGGCGGCGAAGTCGGCCGCGTTGCCAGGCGTCAGGTCGGCGCAGCCGCCAAAGCTGAGGAAGTCCGGAAAGCCGCGCACCTTCAGGTTGGCGCCTTGTACCGCCTCGATCAGCAGTCGCGTGGTGCCACCGGCGGCTACCTGGAGCGTATCGGGCGCCGTCACGTTGTGGACGATGCCGTCGACGATAAAGTCGGATACCTCCACCGCGTACGCCTGCGCCTGCACGGGCACGGCAAGGTGGTAGCTGTGGGTGCCGGAGGCCAGCGGGAACGACTGCCGGTAGGTCATGTTGTCGGCCACCAGGCGCACATCGAGCGCGGCATCGACGCCGACATCCGACGTGATGACAATCGGCAGCACGACAAAGCCGGTGGTATCGACGGCCGTGGAGACCAGGTCGGCGGCCGCGAAGAACACGTTCTGGGCCGTGGTCGACAACATGCGCTCCTGGGCCGGGAAGGTGTAGCGCACGTTGTTCAGGGCCAGCGGCTGGACGGTGATATCGACCATGCCGCTCGGCGGCAGCCCGCCCAGTGGCATCACGGACGCCGGCGCCAGCCAGAAATCGGCCAGCGGCTCGCCGGTGTTGCGGGTCGACACGTCGATATTGAAGGCTTCGTCGGCCAGCACCGGGATGGCGCCCATGCCCACGTTGAGCCGGCCGTAGTGCTGGGCTGCCTCGTAGCTGACCACCACCGCGCTGGTGCCGCCCTGCGTGACCGTGACGCTGGCCGGATGCACCGAGGCCATGGCCACGACGGTATGGTCGGCGTTCGTCAGCGGCTCGACCGATACCGCGTAGGTGCCGCTCGGCAGCGCCAGGGGTGTGGTGGTGCCGGGGGATACCGTCTCGGCATGCACCTGCGAGCCCTCGGTGAAGGTGATCGACTGCCCGGCCGAATAGAGTTCGACATCGGGCGCCGATTCGGCCTGCACGCGGACCGTGCCGTTGGTGTCCGGCAGGGCGTCGGCGGCCAGCGCGAACGACGCCAGGAAGGCCGCGGCGTCGGGGCCGGTCAGGTCGCCGTTGATGCCGATCTTGATCTTGTCCTGCGCGCTGAAGGTATAGGACGACGGGAAGTGGATCTTCGCCTCGACATCCCACAGGTCGTTGCCGATCTGGCTGTTCTCGGTCTCGGTCGTGGTGGCCATCCAGCTCCATAGCTGGAGGTTGAAGTCGGTGGGCTGTACCGCCACCGGGGCCTTGAAGCGCAGCCCCAGAAAGTGGTCGATCTTGACCGCCGCGCCGCTGCTGTGGCGAATGTTGGTGACCGTGATCACGCCGTACCACGGCGACGCGCCACTATCGATGCTGATATCGAAAAGAATTGCCATGCCTGCCTCCGCCTGGTTGTGGACGCGGCGCGCAATGCGCCAGCGCCAGCGCAGGATAGGGGGCGGGATGCGGGGCTGAGAATGGATTTGCCGCACGGCACGCGCCGATCCGGATGGATCATGCGCGCGGCGTGCGGCAAATGTCCCTGCCCGGCGGGCGAGGGTGAAGCGACGGCAGGCGGGAGGGCCGGTGGCCCCGTACTTACGCCGACGGCGGCGGCACGTAGCCGGCGGCCTGGTCGGCGCCTTCGCCGAAGAAATACTTCTCGGTCTGCTTGAGCAGGTACTGGCGCGCGCGGACGTCGGCCATGTTCAGGCGGTTTTCGTTGATCAGCATGGTCTGGTGCTTGAGCCAGCCAGCCCAGGCTTCCTTCGACACGCTCTGCCAGATCTTCTTGCCGAGTTCGCCCGGCAGCGGCGGGAAGTCGAGGCCTTCGGCTTCCTTGTTCAGTTTGACGCAATGGACCATGCGGGCCATGAGGGACTCCTTTTTCGTGTGGCCGCCATTGTAGCCAAGCCGGGCCGCCAGGGCAGGGCGGGGCGCCCATGCCCCTGCGGCGGCTGTTGTCTTTGGTCTTTGCGGCGGACCTTCGTGGGTGTTGTGGGGTGTGGCGTTACAGCTTCTTCATCAGCACCATCGACTTGCGCTGCCAGTTGTACAGCTTGCGCTTGTCCTCGGGCAGGTCGTCCACGGTGGCGTGGACGAAGCCGCGCTTCAGGAACCAGTGTTCGGTGCGCGTGGTGAGCACGAACAGGCGGTCCAGGCCCAAAGTGCGGGCACGGCGTTCGATGCGCTTGAGCAGGCGCTCGCCGTCGCCGGTGCCCTGGGCCTCGGCCGACACGGTCAGGCAGGCCATCTCGCCCATGTTCTCGCGCGGGAATGCATAAAGCGCCGCACATCCGAACAGCACGTTGTCGTGCTCGATCACCGAGAACTTGTCGATATCGCGCTCGATCAGGTGGCGTCCGCGCGGTACCAGCGTGCCGTCGGCCTCCAGCGGCGCGATCAGCTGCAGGATGCCGCCCACGTCGTCCAGCGTGGCCTCGCGCAGGCTTTCCAGGTCGGAATCGGACACCATCGTGCCCACGCCGTCGTGCAGGAACAGTTCCAGCAGCACCGATCCGTCCATGTCGAACGGGATCAGGTGGGCACGCGGCACGCCGCCCTTGAGCGCCTTGACCAGGTGTTCCAGGTAATAGGCCACGTCGGGCGGCAAGTGGTTGTTCTGCAGCCGCTCCACGGCGGTGCGCAGCGACATTTCCTTCATCAGCTTGCCCACGGGGTCGGGCACGCCCGGCACCTCGGTGATGAAGATCAGCTTGTCGGCCTTGAGCGCGCTGGCCGTGGCGCTGGCCACGTCTTCCATCGACAGGTTGAACGCCTGCCCGGTGGGCGAGAAGCCCAGCGGCGACAGCAGCACGACCTTGCCGTGCGACAGCGACATGCGCATCGATTCGTCGTCGATCTTGCGTACCAGGCCCGTGTGCTGGTAATCCACGCCATTGACGATGCCCACTGGCCGCGCCGTGATGAAGTTGCCCGACACCACCGAAAGCTGGGCGCCGGCCATCGGCGTGTTGGGCAGGCCCTGGCTGAACGCCGCCTCGATATCCAGCCGCAGTTCGCCGGCGGCTTCCTTGGCGCATTCCAGCGCCGCGTTGTCGGTAATCCGCACGCCCTCGGCAAACTGGGACTGCACATTGCGCAGCCCCAGCTGTTCTTCCACCTGCGGGCGCGAGCCGAACACCAGCACCACGTGCATGCCCATGGCGTGCAGCAGCGCCACATCGTTGACCAGCGCGTTGAGCACCCCGGCCTTGACCAGCTCGCCGCTGAAGGCGATCACGAAGGTCTTGCCGCGGAACGTATGGATGTACGGGGCGACGGCGCGCAGCCAGTCGACGAACTGCTGCTGGTCGGGGCCGCTGGCCTCGGCCAGGTCGGCGCCGGCGGTGGCCGACGGGATGGGCGTGGCGGGCTCGGCAGTGGTCATCGGGACGGTCGACGGATCGACGGGCAAGGGCGAGACGGCAGGATCGGGGTCCTGCTGCGGGGAGTCGGTTCTGGCGTTCATGCGGCGGATTATAATCCCGGCCAATGTCAGCACAACGCCCCGCCAAGCCTGCCCCGGCCAACCCCGCCGAGGCGACCTCCTCCAAGGCCAGCCCGAACCCCGCTCCGCGCGATGCAGGGGGTGGCGGCCGTTCGCAAAACCGGCCGCCGCGTCCCGAGGGCGGCCAGCGTCCGCCCAGGCCGGATGGCGGCCAGCGCAAGCCTCGCCCCGAAGGCGCCCAGCGGCCCCCGCGCCAGCCCCAGCCGGTGCGGATGGCCAATCCGCTGCCCGAGATCACGTTCCCCGAGGCGCTGCCGGTATCGGCCCGCCGCGACGAGATCGCGCAGGCGCTGCTGGCCAACCAGGTGGTGATCGTCTCGGGCGAGACCGGTTCGGGCAAGACCACGCAGTTGCCGAAGATCGCGCTGTCGGTCGGGCGCGGCCCGGCGCGCGAAGACAAGCCCGGTGGCGGCCTGATCGGCCACACCCAGCCGCGCCGGATCGCCGCCACGTCCACGGCCAAGCGCATCGCGCAGGAACTGGGCACGCCGGTGGGCGAGCACGTGGGCTACCAGGTGCGGTTCAACGATGCGATGTCCGCCGGGGCGTCGGTCAAGCTGATGACCGACGGCATCCTGCTGGCCGAGACGCAGAACGACCCGCTGCTGCGCGCGTACGACACGATCATCATCGACGAGGCGCACGAACGCAGCCTCAACATCGACTTCCTGATTGGCTACCTGCGCCAGATCCTGCCCAAGCGGCCGGACCTGAAGGTCATCATCACGTCGGCCACCATCGATGCCAGGCGCTTTGCCGAGCATTTCGGGCGCAACGGCAAGCCGGCGCCCGTGATCGAGGTCAGCGGCCGCCTGTATCCGGTGGAAATCCGCTATCGGCCGATCCAGGAAGACAAGCCGGCGCCGGGCCAGATGCCTGCCGCCCCCCGGTCGGAAAAGGCGAAGGAGCGCGACCTCTACGACGGCATCGTCGATGCCGTGGACGAACTGTGCCGCCTGGGACCGGGCGACGTGCTGGTGTTCCTGCCCGGCGAGCGCGAGATCCGCGAGGCCGCCGAGGCGCTGCGCAAGCACCATCCGCCGCACACCGAGATCCTGCCGCTGTTTGCGCGGCTGTCCGTGCAGGAGCAGGAGCGCGTGTTCCGGCCGTCGAACGCGCGGCGCATCGTGCTGGCCACCAATGTGGCGGAAACGTCGCTCACGGTACCCGGCATCCGCTATGTCGTGGATACCGGCCTGGCGCGCGTGAAGCGCTATTCGTACCGCAACAAGGTGGAGCAACTGCAGATCGAATCGATCTCGCAGGCTGCCGCCAACCAGCGCGCCGGCCGTTGCGGCCGGGTGGCCGATGGCGTCTGCATCCGGCTGTACGAGGAAAGCGATTTCCTGGGCCGGCCGCGCTTTACCGACCCCGAAATCCTGCGTTCGTCGCTGGCGGCGGTCATCCTGCGCATGAAGGCGCTGCGCCTGACCGATATCGAGGCCTTCCCGTTCATCGAGCCCCCGCTGGGCCGGGCCGTGGCCGATGGCTACCAGCTGCTGCAGGAACTGGGCGCGCTCGACGAAGGCAACCAGCTGACCAACACTGGCCGCCAATTGGCGAAACTGCCACTCGATCCGCGCGTGGCGCGCATGATCCTGGCCGCCCGCGACCACCACTGCCTGAAGGAAGTGCTGATCATCGCCAGCGCGCTGTCGGTGCAGGACCCGCGCGAGCGTCCGCAGGAGGCGCAGGAAGCCGCCGACCAGGCCCATCGCAAGTTCATGGACGAGAAGTCCGAGTTCCTGGGCTGGGTCAAGCTGTGGAAGTGGTTCGAGGAAGCCATCGCCCACAAGAAGACCAACCGCCAGCTGCAGGATCAGTGCCGCAGCAATTTCCTGTCGCATGTGCGCCTGCGCGAATGGCGCGACGTGCACTCGCAGCTGCACACCACGGTGAGCGAGCAGGGCTGGCGCCTGAACGATTCGGAGCCGACCTTCGAGCAGCTGCACAAGGCGCTGCTGACGGGCCTGCTGGGCAACGTCGGCCTGAAGCTGGACGAGGCGGACGGCAAGGGCCGCGAATACCTGGGCGCCCGAGGCATCAAGTTCCACCTGTGGCCGGGCTCGCTGATCGCGCGCAAGGTGGGGCGCTGGATCATCGCCGCCGAACTGGTGGAAACCAGCCGCCTGTATGGCCGCACGCTGGCCCGCGTGGAGCCCGAGTGGGTGGAGCAGGTGGGCAAGCATCTGCTGAAGGTGAGCTGGAGCGAGCCGCACTGGGAAAAGAAGGCCGGCCAGGTGCTGGCGCTGGAACGCGGCACGCTGTACGGCCTGCCGGTCTACCAGCATCGCCGGGTGGATTTCGGGCCGATGAACCCGGGCGAGGCGCGCGAGCTGTTTATCCGCAGCGCGCTGGTCGAGGGTGAATTCGACACGAAACTGCCGTTTTTCGCCCATAACCAGCGGCTGGTGCGCGAGATCGAGAACCTGGAACACAAGTCGCGCCGGCAGGATGTGCTGGTCGACGATGTGCTGATCTACGCGTTTTACGATCAGGTCATTCCGGCGGACATCCACAACCAGGTGGCGTTCGAGAAGTGGTACCAGGCCGAATCGGCCAAGGACCGCAAGCTGCTGTACCTGAACCGCGACGAACTGATGCGTCACGAGGCGGCCGGCATCACGACCGACCTCTTCCCGAAGATCCTGCCGATCGCCGGCATCGATATGGGTTTGTCGTACCACTTCGAGCCGGGCAGCCACCGAGATGGCGTGACGCTGACCGTGCCGCTGTACGCGCTGAACCAGGTCAGGCCCGAGCGCGCCGACTGGCTGGTGCCAGGGATGATCAAGGAAAAGGTGCACCTGCTGCTGAAGTCGCTGCCGCAGAAGCTGCGCCGGCATTGCGTGCCGCTGCCCGACTACGCGGCCGGGTTTGTCGAGCGCCAGCCGTTTGGCGAGGGCGACCTGCTGGACGTGCTGATTGCCGATGTGCGCGAGCAGACCGGCACCATGATCCGGCGCGCGGATTTCAAGCTGGAAACGCTGCCGGCGCACCACGCCATGAACTTCAAGGTGATCGACGAGCACGGTCGCCAGCTGGACATGGGCCGCAACCTGGCGCAACTGCGCGCCGAACTGGGCGGACAGGCGCAGCAATCGTTCCAGAACATCGCCGCGCGCGACGTGCCGGCCGCCGAGGCCGGGCAGTACGAGAACCTGACGTCATGGTCGTTCGGCGAATTGCCGGAGCTGCTGGAAATCCGCAAGGGCAACCAGACGCTGTTTGGCTACCCGGCGCTGGTAGATCGTGGCGACCACTGCGACGTGGAAGTGTTCGACGATCCGCAGGAAGCCGCGCGCATCCACCACGCGGGCCTGCGCCGGCTGTTCGCGCTGCAACTGCGCGAGCAGGTCAAGTTCATCGAGAAGAACATCCCGAACCTGCAGCAGATGGCGATGCAGTACATGACGCTGGGCACGCAGGAGGAACTGCGCAACCAGATCGTGCTGATGGCGCTGGAGCGGGCGTGCCTGCAGGCGCCGCTGCCGCGCAACGAGGCCGAGTTCAACGCACGCAAGGAAGAGGGGCGGGCGCGGCTGTCGCTGCTGGCGCAGGAAATCGCGCGGCTGGTCGGCACCATCCTGGCCGAATTCGCGTCGCTGCCCCGCAAGCTGCTGCAGGCCAAACCGTTCGGATCGGCCTACCAGGACCTGGAAGCCCAGCTCGGCAGGCTGATGCACAAGACGTTTGTGATCGATACGCCATACACGCAGCTGGTCCACTATCCGCGCTACCTGAAGGGCATGGCGATGCGGGTGGACAAGCTCAAGGGCGATCCCGGGCGGGACAGCCAGCGCATCCAGGAGATGTCGCCGCTGGTGCAGCAATGGCAGCGCGCCGAGAAGCAGATCCGTTCCCAGGGCCGGGGGGCCGCGGACGCGCGGCTGGACGAATTCCGATGGATGCTGGAAGAACTTCGCGTGGCGCTGTTCGCCCAGGAGTTGCGCACGCCGCAACCGATCTCGGTGAAGCGGCTGCAAAAGGTGTGGGAATCGATCCAGCGCTGACCGGAAAACCGGCGCAATCCTGCTGTGGGACATGGAAACTGCCACTCACATGTATCCAAATGTAAGTTGCGCTTAAGATTCCGTTCTGCTCGTCATCGCAACCGTCAGACGAAACGTTAGAATGCGCGATTCGTGTAGAAATGGCGGTCTTATGCTTGCATTGCGTCGTGTTGTGGCTGGGATGGTGTCGGTCGGCGCCCTGGCCTTGGCAATGGTTTCCGCGCCGGTGCGCGCGGAAGTGGTGACGATCCTGAACTCCGGTGACGCCAGCGTCACGTTGATCGACAAGGACACCCAGAAGGTTCTGGAGACGTTCCCGATCGGCAAGGAGCCCCACCACCTGATCGCCACGCCCGACGAGAAATCGCTGATCGTGGCCAACGCGGTCGGCAACGACCTGGTGTTCCTGGACCCGGTCACCGGCAAGGTGCAGCAGCGCGTGCCGGGCATCGACGATCCGTACCAGGTGGGCTTTTCGCCCGACCAGAAGTGGTTCATCGCCACCGGCAACCGGCTGGATCGCGTGGACGTGTACCGCTGGGACGGCCATCAGCTCAAGATCGCCAAGCAGTTCCCGCTGGCCAAGACGCCCAGCCATATCGCCTTCACCGCCGACAGCAAGATCGCCTTCATCACGCTGCAGGATTCCAACCAGATCGCCGCCATCGACCTGACCACGCTGACCGTGATGTGGGTCATGGAAGCGGGCTCGGCGCCGGCCGGCGTCTGGGTCACGCCGGACCAGAAATACCTGCTGGTGGGCATGACCGGGGCTGACTACGTGGCCGTGATCGACTGGCGCACGCGTACCGTGGTCAAGCAGATCCAGACCGGCAAGGGCGCGCACAACTTCCGTGCCGTGGGCGACAAGCGCCACCTGTTCCTGACCAATCGCGTGCAGGGGTCGATCAGCATCATCGACCAGCAGACGCTGTCGAAGGTGGGCGATATCACGGGCCTGCTGCCCGGCCCCGACGACATGGAACTGACCGCCGACGGCAAGACGCTGTGGGTGACGTTCCGCTGGGCGCGCTCGGTGGGCCTGATCGACGTGGCCAGCCGCAAGATGGTGAAGACGATCCGCGTGGGCAAGTCGCCGCATGGCATCTATTTCAAGACCCGCGCCCCGCTGTATTGATTCGCAAGCACTGAGGACAACATGCGCCGGATGATTTCGCGCATTGCCGCACTGGTGGCAGGCTCTCTCGCCGGTGTGGCGCTGGCCGCCGGGGCCGGCCCGGAGGCCGGTGCCTGCCGTGCCGGCACGCTCTACCTGACCTTCGATACCGGCAGCATGAGCCAGGCGGAGCTGATTGCCCGCACGCTGCGCCGCCACCATATCCGCGCCACCTTCTTCCTGGCCAGCGAACCGACCGTCAACAAGGACAATTCGCTGGACCCGACCTGGGCGCCGTACTGGAAATCGCTGGCCGCCGACGGCCACGCGTTCGGCACCCATACCTTCGACCACGTCTACCTGCGCAGCGTAAAGGGCGGCAAGGTCACCATGCGCCCGCAGTTCGGCGCGCAGGGCGGCCGCGACGTGGTCATGGACGAGGCGTCGTTCTGTACCGAACTGCGCCGCAGCGCCCAGGCGTTCCAGTCGATGACCGGGCAGCCGATGGTGCCGCTATGGCGCGCGCCGGGCGGCCGCACCGCGCCGCAGACGCTGGCGTGGGCCGAGCAGTGCGGTTTCCGGCACGTCGGCTGGGCGCCGGCGGGGTTCCTCGGCGACGAGCTGTCGTCGGAGAAATTCCCGAACCAGGCGCTGCTGGACAAGGCCCTGCGTGACCTGCGCGATGGCGATATCACGATGGCCCACCTGGGCATCTGGTCGCGCAAGGACGCGTGGGCGCCGGCCGTGCTCGATCCGCTGCTGACCGGGCTGGAGCAGAAGGGATTCTGCTTTGCCACCCTGCGCGAACATCCGCTATACAAGAACTGGATCGCCCAGCACGGGGCGGTGGAAACAGGGGCGCGCCCGACCGGTGCGCAACCAGACTCCGGATCGAAACGGTAATGTGGGACGCCTTCACTAACTGGCTCAACCTCTGGGTCGGCCAGATCGAGGCCACGGTCTTCCAGGACATGATCCTGCCCGTGGTCTATCACCTCGGCTTTGGCGGCTATGCGGAAGATGCCTTCACCGGCACCGAATGGCTGCTGGTAGGCGTGGTGCAGATCGCCGTGATGATCCTGATCCTCGGGCCGCTGGAGAAGCTGAACCCGGTGGAGCCGGTGACCGACCGCCGGGCCATCCGCACCGACATCTTCTACACGGTGATCCACCGCCTGGGCCTGTTCCGGCTGGCCATGTTCTTCCTGCTGGCGCCGCTGATGGACGGGCTGGAAGGCCATCTGCGCCTGCTGGGCTGGCAGCGCATCAATGTGGAGGACTGGTGGCCGGCCGTGACGTCGGTGCCGCTGGTCAGCTTCTTCGTCTACCTGCTGCTGTTCGACCTGCTCGACTACTGGTATCACCGGCTGTCGCACACCTACCGCTGGTGGTGGAGCCTGCACGCCGTGCATCACAGCCAGCAGCAGATGACGCTGTGGAGCGACAACCGCAACCACCTGCTGGACGATGTCCTGCGCGACGCCGTGTTTGCCACGGTGGCGCTGGCCGTTGGCGTGGAGCCGTCGCAGTACGTGCTGCTGGTGGCGCTGTCGCAACTGCTGCAGAGCCTGCAGCATGCCAACCTGAAGCTGCATTTCGGCTGGCTGGGCGAGCGGCTGCTTGTATCGCCGCGCTTTCATCGCACGCACCACGCGGTGGGGCTGGGCCACGAGCGCGCCGGCACTGGCGGCAAGCCGGTGCGGCTGGGCGGCTGCAACTACGGGGTGATCTTCCCGTGGTGGGACATGCTGTTCCGTACGGCCGTCTTCACGGACGTCTACTATCCCACCGGCATCCGCGACCAGCTGCCGCCGCCCACGGGCCGCGGGCGCAACTATGGTGGCGGCTTCCTGTCCCAGCAGTGGCTGGGCATCAAGCGGCTGTTGCGTCTGGGGTGATGGGAACGCCCCCTGGGCTGTGCTAGGCTCTGGTGGCTTTTTCCTGAACACTCTTTTTCGCAGACCGCTGCATGAACGCCGCATGAACGATATCCTTCGCGCGTTTGGACGCGCCGTGGTCAGCCAGCTGCATCCCCGCATGCTGATGCTGACCGTCATCCCGTTCGTCCTGGCCACCGCCCTGTGGGGCGGCCTGATCTGGTGGGGCTGGGACCCCATCATGGGCACCGCCCGTGCGCTGCTGGAAGGCTCGGTCTTCACGAGCTGGATCTACTCGATGCTGGACTGGCTGGGCCTGCAGTCGCTGCGCACCGTGGTGGCGCCGCTGTTCGTGCTGACGCTGGCGATTCCGCTGGTCATCGCGTCGATGCTGATCTTCATCAGCCTGTTCTCGGTGCCGGCCGTGGTGAAGCACCTGGAGCGCGCCTATCCCGACCTGCAGAAGGGGCACGGCGGCAGCATCGCCGGCAGCGTGTTCCAGGCGCTGGGCAATACCGTGGTCTTCCTGCTGCTGGTGCTGGTCACGCTGCCGCTGTGGCTGATCCCGCCGTTCTTCGCGCTGATTCCGCCGGTGCTGTGGGGCTGGCTGACCTACCGCGTGATGACGTACGACGCGCTGTCCGAGCACGCCACGGCCGAGGAACGCAAGACGCTGATGAAGCGCCATCGCATCCCGCTGCTGACCATCGGCGTGGTGGTGGGCCTGCTGGGTTCCGCGCCCACCTTGCTGTGGGTATGGTCGGCTGTCATCATCTTCCTGTTTCCGGTCGTGCTGGCCGGCACGCTGTGGCTCTACGTGCTGATCTTCATCTTTTCGGCGCTGTGGTTCGGTCACTACTGCCTGCGTGCTCTGGCGGACCTGCGGGCCGAACGTGACGCCGCCGCGCCGCCTGCGCCGCCGGCAGGCGATGTGATCGACCTGGCGCCGTCGGACGTGCGCCAGATCGGCCAGTCGTGAGTCTTCCATCCTGAGTCTTCAACCAAGAGGGGCATCATGGGTTTCGGTTTGATTGTCATCGGCGACGAGATCCTTTCCGGACGGCGCGAAGACAAGCACATGCGCCGCGCCATCGAACTGCTGGGCGAGCGCGGCCTGGCGCTGGACTGGGCCGAGTACGTGGGCGACGAGCGCGGCCGCATTACCGCCACGCTGCGGCGTACGTTTGCCGGGCCGGACATCGTGTTCTGCACGGGCGGCATTGGCGCAACGCCGGACGACCATACGCGCCAGTGCGCGGCGGCGGCGCTGGGCGTGGACCTGGCACTGCACCCCGAGGCGCGCGAGCAGATCGCGCTGCGCATCGCCGAGACCGCCAACGGCGATCCGGTCAAGGCCGACCTGAACGCGCCCGAGAACCAGCACCGGTTCAAGATGGGCGAGTTTCCAGTGGGCGCGCGCATCATCCCGAACAGCTACAACCGGATTCCGGGCTTCTCGGTGGCCGATCACCACTTCATGCCGGGCTTTCCGGTAATGGCATGGCCGATGATGGAATGGGTGCTCGACCACTACTACACGCACCTGTTCCACCTGGATGCGGAGCAGTCGCGCGCGTTCTACGTGTTCGAGGCGCCGGAGTCGACGCTGACGCCGCTGATGGAGCAGGTGGAGGCCGCGTTCCCGGGCATCCGCGTATTCAGCCTGCCGTCGGTGGGCGACGTCACCCGTGGCGACCGCCTGGGGCGTCGCCATATCGACCTGGGGGTGAAGGGATCCGCTGACCTGGTGAACCCGGCCTACGCGATGCTGCTGGACGGCGTTCGCGCGATGGGATTTGAAATCGTCGAGCAGTAGGAAAGCATGATGACAGCGCGATAGCGGTTGCTATGCGCTCCCCTCTCCCGCCGGCGGGAGAGGGCAGAAAACCATCTTCAGGCCCCATGCCACGGCAAACCACGGAAGCACCAGCCTTCCACGGTCTTGCGATGGTGCTCGTCGTCACGGGCGCCTTCGAAACCTTCCAGCACATCCATCGCCAGCTTGTAGCCGGCCTCCGTGGCTACGCGGGCCGCATGCTTGGAGCGGGCCGCGCTGCGGCACAGGAACAGCACCGGGGCGTCCTGCGGCACGCGGGCTTTCAGTTCAGCCACGAAATTCGGGTTCTGGGTGCCGCCCGGGTAGGTCGACCATTCGACATGGGCAAACTGTTCGTCGGGCAACGCCACGCCGCCCACCCAGTCCAGCTCGGCCTGCGTGCGCACGTCGACCAGCACGGCGGTGGGGTCGGCCTGCAGCAGCGCGTAGGCTTCCTGCGGGGAGAGGGCGCCGTAGTAGGCAAGCTGGTCCTGTTGCTGACGGGCGTGGGCGGCCTGGAGGAGGGTGTCTCGGGTAGTCATTCTGGGTGACGGATCTAATGGAAAAGCGGGCGGACGGCTGACTTGGGCGCTGGCATGCGACCGGAAACCGGCGGCTGCCGGATCCGGCGGCAACAAAGCGCAAATCTTCGCTGGGAGTCAGACGGAATCGGCGCTATTCTAGCGCCCGGCCGTTGCGAGCGGCCCGAAAAATGGCGGCAACCGGATGCGCTGTTTTGGTGCTGGTTCGGTGCAATTCACCGGCTTCGGCACTGAAACGGTGCCGCGACTTGAATCATGCACCATAATGGTGTGTCATGGATGTCCGGTCTGCCGGCCCGGGGTGATTGTGCGAGGCAGGCTCAGGCCTGCAGCCGAGATTGCATGCAATCCGCATCCCCCGTCGCGGTGCGGTCTGACAGGCAGATGCACGTTTTTCGGGAAGTCTGTGCGATTGGCGCCCCGCTTGGGACAGGCGTTGGCATGCTTTCTGCTAACATCCTTCGTCCCTTTTGGGGCGGCCAGATCGGCAGGTCCGGAGGTCGCACCAACAATGGCTTTCTCAGACACAGCCTCGAATTTCCAGGAGATAGGCATGGCGCAGAGCGTTGCAGATGTGATGAAGCTCGTGAAGGAAAACGACGTCAAGTTCGTCGACTTCCGCTTCACGGATACCAAGGGCAAGGAACAGCACGTGTCGGTTCCGACGTCGCACTTCGACGAAGACAAGTTCGAAAGCGGCCACGCCTTTGATGGTTCGTCCATCGCCGGCTGGAAGGGTATCGAAGCATCGGACATGCTGCTGATGCCGGACTCGGGTACCGCCTACATCGACCCGTTCTATGAAGAACCGACCCTGGTCCTGACCTGCGACGTGATCGAACCGTCGGACGGCAAGGGCTACGACCGCGACCCGCGCTCGATCGCCAAGCGCGCCGAAGCCTACCTGAAGAGCACCGGCCTGGGCGACACCGCCTTCTTCGGTCCGGAACCCGAATTCTTCATCTTCGACGGCGTGACCTGGAACATCGACATGCAGGGCTGCTCGGTGAAGATCCAGTCGGAAGAAGCACCGTGGTCGTCGGGCAAGGAATTCGAGCACGGCAACAGCGGCCACCGTCCGGGCAAGAAGGGCGGCTACTTCCCGGTTGCCCCGATCGACACGTTCCAGGACATGCGTTCGGAAATGTGCCTGATCCTGGAATCGCTGGGCATTCCGGTTGAAGTGCACCACCACGAAGTGGCTGGCCAGGGCCAGAACGAAATCGGCACGCGCTTCAGCACGCTGGTGCAACGCGCCGACTGGACCCAGCTGCAGAAGTACGTGATCCAGAACGTGGCGCACACCTACGGCAAGACCGCCACGTTCATGCCGAAGCCGGTCGTGGGCGACAACGGTTCGGGCATGCACGTTCACCAGTCGGTGTGGAAGGACGGCCAGAACCTGTTCGCAGGCAACGGCTACGCCGGCCTGTCGGAATTCGCGCTGTACTACATCGGCGGCATCATCAAGCACGCCCGCGCCCTGAACGCCATCACCAACCCGGGCACGAACTCGTACAAGCGCCTGGTGCCGGGCTTCGAAGCCCCGGTGAAGCTGGCCTACTCGGCCCGCAACCGTTCGGCCTCGATCCGCATTCCGTACGTGGCGAACCCGAAGGGCCGCCGTATCGAAACGCGCTTCCCGGATCCGCTGATGAACCCGTACCTGGGCTTCTCGGCGCTGCTGATGGCCGGCCTGGACGGCGTGATGAACAAGATCCACCCGGGCGAAGCCGCTGACAAGAACCTGTACGACCTGCCGCCGGAAGAAGACGCAAAGATCCCGACCGTGTGCTCGAGCCTCGACCAGTCGCTGGAGTACCTGGACAACGACCGCGAGTTCCTGACGCGCGGCGGTGTGTTCTCGAACTCGATGATCGATGCGTACATCGAACTGAAGATGGAAGAAGTCACGCGTTTCCGCATGACGACGCACCCGATCGAGTTCGACATGTACTACTCGCTGTAAAGCGAGTTTTGGGTTGCCAGGTTGTGACCGGGCAACACTTGCACCAGGAAGGGGCGGCTTCGGCTGTCCCTTTTTGTTTTGCCGGGGCGTTGCTGGCTAGAATGGGGCTCCTTTTCCCAACCTTCATGTCGATGTTCATGAACGCCATTTCGAACAAGGTTTTCCGCATGGCCGGCGGCGCGCTGCCGCACCAAATGCGTGTGGGTTTCCCCATTCTGGTGACGATGGCCGCCGTGGCGCTGGCTGTCTGGGCCGCGCCGGCCGCCGCGCAGTCGTCGGATGTGTACATGTGCAAGGGCGCCAACGGCGTGCCCGAATACCGCAACGGCAGCAGCGGCGGCAAGGACTGCAAGAAGCTCAACCTGCCCGATGTGGTGACGGTGCCCGGCACGCGCAGCGGCGGTGGCGCCGCGACGTCGTCCGCCCGGCCGGCCGCCACGTCGCCGGCTGCCTTTCCGCGCGTGGACAGCGCCACGCAGCGCACCCGCGACGGCGAACGCCGGACGGTGCTGGAACAAGAACTGCAATCCGAGGAAGCCAGGCTGGCGGGTCTGCGCGCCGAATACAACAACGGCGAGCCCGAGCGCCAGGGCGGCGAGCGCAATTATCAAAAGTATCTGGATCGCACGGCACGGCTGCGCGATGACGTGGCCCGCAGCGAAGCCAACGTGGCATCGCTTCGTCGGGAACTGTCGAATCTGAAGGACTGAAACCGATGCGTCGCCTGATTCGCGGAGTTTCGCGCAAGGTAACCGGGGCCGACCGCAAGCCGGAAGCGGCCGATCCCGTGGGCCTGGAAGCGCGCGATGCCGATATCCTGCCATTGGGCGATTTTGCATTGCATCCCGGCCTGGACGTGGTGGCCAACCCGGTGCTGCTGGTGCGCCAGCCGGGGCTGCGGGTGGTGTACGCCAACCCGGCCGCCGAGGCCAGCTTTGCCATGTCGCGCAAGGCGATGGTGGAGCTGACGCTGCCCGACCTGTTTGGGGCGTCGGAAGAGCTGGACACGATGATCGATTCGGTCATGGCCCGGCAGGTGGATGTGCGCCGCCAGGACCTGGTGCTGCGCCCGCCGCTGCAGGAGCCGCTGCACGCCCACGTGGTGGTGGGCGGCATCGAGGGCTATTCGAGCATCGCGCTGGTCGAGATACTGCTCAACGAGCAGAAGGTGCGCAGCGACCGCGAGGAACGGCTGATCGACCTGACATCGGCCAACAAGGAACTGATCCGCAACCTGGCGCACGAGATCAAGAACCCGCTGGGCGGCATCCGCGGGGCGGCGCAGCTGCTGGAGTTCGAGCTGCCCGAGCGGGCGCTGCGCGAGTACACGCAGGTCATCATCAAGGAGTCGGACCGCCTGCAGACGCTGGTGGACCGCCTGCTGGAGCCCCATAGGCATCCGCATATCGTCTCCGAACTCAATATCCACGAGGTGCTGGAACGCGTGCGTTCCGTGGTGTTGGCCGAATTCCCGAACGGGCTAGATATCGTGCGCGACTACGATGCCAGCCTGCCGGAGCTGCGCGGCGACATGGAACAGCTGATCCAGGCCGTGCTGAACATCGTCCACAACGCGGCGCAGGCGCTGCACGAGCGCATTGCGCGGGGCGATGCGCAGATCATCCTGCGGACCCGGGTGGCGCGCCAGGTCACGATTGCCAAGCGTTTGTACAAGCTGGCATTGGACTTGCATGTGACAGACAACGGCCCGGGCATCCCCGAGGACATTCGCGAACGCATCTTCTATCCGCTGGTGTCGGGAAGGGATGGCGGTAGCGGTCTCGGTCTCACACTCGCTCAAACCTTCGTGCAGCAGCACGAGGGCTTGATCGAATGCGAGAGCCGGCCGGGCTGTACCGACTTCCGTATCCTGCTGCCGCTGCACTGACCTGTCGAAGCCTCGACGCGTCCGGCGCGTCGATCCAGCCGGTCATACGGGAGACCACATGACACCGAGCAGACAAGCGACGCACATGAAGCCGATCTGGATAGTCGACGACGATCAATCAATCCGCTGGGTCCTCGAAAAGGCCCTTGCCCGTGAAAGCCTGCTCTCCCGCAGTTTTACCAACGTGCGCGACGTGCTCGCGGCGTTGGAAGAGGACGAGCCGCAAGTCCTGATTTCCGATATCCGCATGCCTGGCGGGTCGGGTCTGGACCTGCTGCAGGCCATCAAGGCGCGCCACCCCGGGCTGCCGGTCATCGTGATGACCGCGTACTCGGACCTGGACAGCGCCGTGGCGGCCTTCCAGGGCGGCGCGTTCGAATACCTGGCCAAGCCGTTCGATGTCGACAAGGCCGTCGAACTGATCCGCCGCGCGCTGGAGGAAAGCCTGCGCGAGGAGGAAATGGACGATCGGCTAGTCGATGCGCCCGAGATCCTGGGCCAGGCGCCGGCCATGCAGGACGTCTTCCGGGCCATCGGCCGCCTGTCCCAATCGAACGTGACGGTGATGATCACGGGCGAGTCCGGTACCGGCAAGGAACTGGTGGCCCGCGCGCTGCACAAGCACAGCCCGCGTGCGAATGGTCCGTTCATTGCGCTGAACACGGCGGCGATCCCCAAGGACCTGCTGGAATCCGAGCTGTTCGGCCATGAGCGCGGCGCCTTTACGGGTGCGCAGACCATGCGGCGCGGCCGCTTCGAACAGGCCGAAGGCGGCACGCTGTTCCTCGACGAAATCGGCGATATGCCATTCGATCTGCAGACGCGGCTGTTGCGCGTGCTGTCGGACGGCAATTTCTATCGCGTCGGGGGCCATAACCCGTTGCGCGCCAATGTGCGTGTCATTGCCGCCACCCACCAGAATCTGGAAACCCGCGTCAAGGAAGGGCTGTTCCGCGAGGATTTGTTCCACCGCCTGAACGTGATCCGGCTGCGGCTGCCGCCGCTGCGCGAGCGTCCCGAGGACATCACGCTGCTGGCGCGCCATTTCCTGCAGAAGAGCGCCAAGGAACTGGGCGTGGAGCCCAAGCGCATGTCGGACGAGGCATTGACCTACGTCAGCACGCTGCCGTTCCCGGGCAACGTGCGCCAGCTTGAGAACCTGTGCAACTGGCTGACCGTGATGGCGCCGGCGCAGACCATCGAGGTCAAGGATCTGCCGCGCGAGATGATCGACGCCGGGCATGGCGAAAGCGTGTCGGCACCGCGTTCGGCGGTGGCCGAGATCCGCCCGGCCGGCGACTACGACGCGCTGGAAACGTCCGACTACAGCATGGGCGCGCATGGTGGCGATGGGGACACCCTGGTGGCCACGCGTCCGCCGATGGTGGCGACGTCCCCCGCGATGGCGCCCGCCTATGCCGCCCCGGCCGTCACGCAGAGCTGGGAAACCCTGCTGGCAGGCGAAGCCAAATCGATGCTGGAGTCAGGTCAGCAGGAAGTCATGGACGCATTGACCCGCCGCTTCGAGAAGGCCGTGCTGGAAGCCGCGCTAGGCGTTACGCGCGGGCGCCGCGTGGAAGCCGCGACCCGGCTCGGGATTGGCCGAAATACGATTACGCGGAAGCTGCAGGAATTGGGATTCGACTGAAGCCCGGGCGCGTGTTTCGCTGCTCCAATAAGAAAGGGAGGCCTTGCGAGGTCTCCCTTTTCATTTCAGTGGCGCCTGTTCAGGGGTCCACGGGCTTGGGAAGATCATCCACACGCAGCGCTGGCAGCCATGTGCCGGGCCCAGGCGGGATCACGACCGTCCCGTGCGCCTCCACACGCCTGCCAGCGAGCGCGCGCGCCTCGGCCACCGGCAGGCCGCGCAATTCCCACCAGTTCTTGTCGGTGGTTTCCAGCATGATCGTGGGGAAGGGGTCGCTGCCCTTGATCCGGATCTCCCCGACCAGCGTCTGCCTGGGCGCCGCCAATGGATTTGTCGTGCATGCCGCAATGCCTGATGCGACGATGCCTGCCGCGAACAGTGCGCCGAGCTTTGCTTTCACGCCTTGTCTCCGAAATCTGCCAAATGCGGGGCCGTCGGGACGGCCCCGCCGCCTGTCATTGGATCCCGCTCATTGAACCACGACGGACAGCGTTGTACCGGGCGGAATCGTCACCGTTTCGCTGAATGCACCGCGCACCGCGCCGCGCGAGATCGGCAGGCTGCCATACGGTGCGAGCAAGAGCGGCACCGACTGGGCCAGCGTCCGGAGCGGCAGATACGCCTGCGGATCGATGGCCGGCAGTGTGAAACCGCCATCCACTCGAGCCGGGAAGCCGAATCCGGCCGGGCTGGGCGACCGCATCAGCGCGCCCGACGTCGCCGCGAACTTGCGTAGCTGGTCGCCAATACCTGACGACGGCGCAGTCGAGCGGATGGCCGATTCGAGCACCATGACCGACGAGGTGCTGCTGAAGTTGTTCAGCAGGTTCCTGTAGAAGTCCAGGCCAAGCTGCCGGTTCAGGAAGCCGCCGAACGAGCCGCCGACGGCGTAGGTGTCGCAAACACTGGTCGATGTCGTCGAGCCGGTGAGATTGCAGTTGTACATGTTCTCGGCGACATAACCGGGGAACTGTATGTCTCTGATCGAATGGTGGGCTGGATCGACCGTATGGCTCGCGAAGTCCTCCATCATCATCGCCGAGGCTTCCTCCAGCCAGCGGTCGAAGACGTGCTTCGGTCCTCGGAGCACGCCGCGGCGGTAGAAGTTCTGCATATGCATCGCTTCATGTGCCATCGTTATGTGCATTTCCCTGAAGGCCACGGGTCCGCCCAGGTAGAGCGTCTCGGCGTCCAGGTACAGCGACACGGATTCGTTGCTGTGTGGATTGGTCGTGGCATCCCGGGCGAAGGCATTCCGGGCATGGAAGTACCCGAGCAGGCCAAGCGGCTCACCATTCCTGTCGAAATTCAGGATCACGATATCGATGGGCTGGCCGGTGGCGGGAATCAAATCAGGGTAGGCATGCGGGCCCCAGACCGGACCGCCGATCGATTTGAGCATGTCGTAGATCCGTCCGGCAGGGGTAAAGCTGCCAAACAGCGAATCGAGGATGGCCGGACTCACCCTGTCAGGGGCGCTTTCCGATTCTTCCAGCCAGAAATTGACGGTGGTCCCGTCGCTGGTCGTGCCTTGGCGGACCAGGCGCGCCGAACGGGTGGTGTTATCGACCTCGTTGTACCAGTTCCTGGTGTCGTTCACCGCCGCCAGGGTACGCCGGTTGCGAATGGAGTAGCTGGGGGTATCGCCCCGCTTGCCGGCCAGTGCAACCCAGCCTTCGCGGTTGAAGTCGGCAATCTGCTGCTTTACGGATGTCGCGCCGTGGTCCCACTGGAGCATGCTTGCGGCGACGGTCGGCGCCTGCGGCGTGGTCAGCGCGATGGTCGGCATGATCTTGGGGATGCCGGTTGTATTGGTCAGGACCAGCGTCACCTCCTGGCCGTCCAGGCCGGCGATATTGAGGGGTACGTCGTGACTTTCGGACGTGGCGTTGATGGCCTGCCACACCCCGACGCCATTTCCTGCGTAGCTGTTTGCATCGGTGGCGCCGCAATCGGTGCAGGCCGGCGCCAATGTGGGCGGCGGCGGAGGTGGCTCGGGTGGCTCGGTCGGAGTGACTTGGGGCGTGTTGGGCGGAACGGTGGCCGTCACGGGTTGGGACGGCTGTTTGCCGTCGTCGCCGCCTCCCCCGCAGGCACCCAATGTTCCCGCCATTAGCAGCAGCATGGCCACCGTGGCGGACGATGGACGTGACAACTTGCGCAGCTTGTGCGTCATGATTTCCCCTCAAGTCTCGGTATCGTTGGTATCGCCGGCCAGTGCGGCGCAGCCGTGCTTATACCGGGGCGACTCGAAGGATTACTACCCGTTGGAGGGGAACATCGACGCTAGTTGATGGGCGTCATGCCAACTGTTTCAGCTTTAACACCCTTTCCGCCATTTCACTAAATCCTTCACCGCCGGCGGCGTCGGTGATATAGGCCGGCTTTACCGGCAGCGTGTCCAGGATGTCCCGCACGTTGGCCACGCCGACCGACAATGGGAAATGGCCGAACATCGCCACGTCGTTGGCCGAATCGCCAATAAACAGCCATTCATCGCGCTGCGCGTCGATATCGTCGCCAAGCAGTTCGGCCACGCAGAGCCGGCTCATCGACAGCTTGTCGTGATGGCCAAACCAGCCGTTCACGTGGATCGAGCTGACGGTGGCCGTCATGCCGGCGCCGCGCATGATGGCCACGATGCGATCGACGGCGGCCTGGGGCAGCGGCGACACGTCCTCGGCATGGTCGATCGCCAGGTCGGCGGCGTGCCAGGCCTGGTCGGACGCCAGCGCGCAGCCGGGTACCTCGCGCAGGATCTGCTGGCCCAGCGCGTGGATGCGAAACAGGTTGGCCTCGCGCGTCGGGGCATCGTCCAGGAAGCGGGTGACCAGCTTGTTGTCGATCAGATGAGAGTAAAACGCGCCGTTTTCGCCGATGATCGCGTCGACCGGCCACAGCCGCGTCAGGATTTCGGCCCACGCGATGCAGCGGCCCGTGACCGGAATCACGTGCAGGCCCGCGCGTTTCAGCCGATCGAGCGCGACATAGGTGGAGGCGGGCAGGCGGCCGTCGGTGGTCAGCGTGCCGTCGATGTCGGTCAGGATGCCGCGGACGCGGCGCAGTGCGCTGTCGGGCAGGGCGGAAAAGGAAATCGGTACGGTCATGGCGGGGCATTGTAGCCGTGGCGACCCGCGTCCGGCGCCGCAATTGGCGGTCGTCAATATGCTGCAACATTCTCTTGCGCAAGGCCGGGTTTGCCCGGTGTTCGGTGACAACAGAGCGGCGTAACATGCCTGTCACAAAAATGCATACAGTCGGTCGCTTTTTCAAAAAAACTGTCGCACCGAATGGCCTTAGGAGAAATGCCAATGTCCTTCCCGCGCTTTGCGTTGAAATTCGCCGCCGTGGCCAGCCTGGCCCTGGCCGGCACGGCCCACGCAGCCGTAGAGATCCAGTGGTGGCACGCCATGCAGGGCGCGCTGAACGACAAGGTGAACGAGATCGCCAACAAGTTCAACGCCAGCCAGTCCGACTACAAGATCGTGCCCGTTAACAAGGGTAACTACGACGAGACGATGGCTGCCGGCATCGCGGCGTTCCGCGCGGGCGGCGCCCCGGCCATCCTGCAGGTCTTCGAAGTGGGCACGGCCACCATGATGAGCGCCAAGGGCGCCATCAAGCCGGTGTCCGTCGTCATGAAGGAAGCCGGCGAGAAGTTCGACCAGAAGGCCTACATCCCGGCCGTGGCGGGCTACTACACCTCGTCGAAGGGCGAGATGCTGTCGTTCCCGTTCAACAGCTCGACCACCGTCTTCTATTACAACAAGGACGCCTTCAAAAAGGCCGGCCTGTCGGCGCCGCCGAAGACCTGGCCGGAGGTGATGCAGTACTCGGCCAAGCTCAAGGCGGCGGGCAGCAGTTGCGCCTACACCACCGACTGGCAGAGCTGGGTGCACCTGGAAAGCTTCTCGGCCTGGCACAACACGCTGTTCGCGACCAAGAACAATGGCTTCGGCGGCACCGACGCGCGCCTGGTCTTCAACAGCCCGTTGCACGTGAAGCACATCACCAACCTGCAGGAAATGGTCAAGAAGGGCTATTTCAGCTACGGCGGCCGCAAGTCGGAGTCGCAGGCCAAGTTCTACAACGGCGAATGCGCGATGTTCACGGGTTCGTCGGCGTCGCTGGCCAATATTCGTAAAAACGCCAAGTTCCAGTTCGGCGTGTCGCAACTGCCGTACTACGCGGACGTGCAGGGCGCGCCGCAGAACACGATCATCGGCGGCGCCTCGCTGTGGGTGATGGGCGGCAAGAAGGCCGACGAATACAAGGGCGTGGCCAGGTTCTTCACGTTCCTGTCGCAGCCCGAGATCCAGTCCGACTGGCACCAGGCCACCGGCTACCTGCCGGTGACGATGGCCGCCTACGAACTGACCAAGAAGTCGGGCTATTACGACAAGAACCCGGGTGCCGATGTTTCGGTCGAGCAGATGGTCGTGAAGACCACCGAGAAGTCGCGCGGCGTGCGCCTGGGCAACCTGGTGCAGATCCGCACGATCGTCGACGAGGAACTCGAATCGGTGTGGGCCGGCAAGAAGGAGCCGAAGGCGGCGCTGGACGCGGCCGTGGCGCGCGGCAACGAGCAGCTGGAACGCTTCCAGAAGACCGCCCGGGAATAACACCGGCCGGTGCAGGACCCGAGCGGGCGGCGGCACAACCGTCGCCCGCTTGACGTTTGTTCAGTCGTTCAGGATCAAGGCGGAATCCATCCCATGGAAAAACGCGTCGTATTCCGGTCGCCGTGGCTGCCGTATCTGCTGGTGCTGCCGCAGATCGTCATCACGCTGGTCTTCTTCTTCCTGCCCGCCGGGCAGGCGCTGTGGCAGTCGATGCTGCAGCAGGATGCCTTCGGCATCAACCTCGACTTCGTTGGCGCCGACAACTTTGTCACACTCTGGAACGATCCGAACTACATCGAATCGTTCCAGGTGACGGCGGTGTTTGCCGTTGGCGTGACCGTGGTTGGCCTGTCGGTGGCGCTGCTGCTGGCGTACTTTGCCGACCGCGTGGTGCGTGCCGCCACCGGCTACAAGACGCTGCTGATCTGGCCGTACGCCGTGGCGCCTGCCGTGGCCGGCGTGCTCTGGATGTTCATGTTCAACCCGACGCTGGGCGTGGTGTCGTACGCGCTGCGCAAAATCGGCGTGGACTGGAATTACCTGCTCGACGCCAACCAGGCGCTGGCGCTGGTGGTGCTGGCGGCCGCCTGGAAGCAGATCAGCTACAACTTCCTGTTCTTCCTGGCGGGGCTGCAGAGCATTCCGAAGTCGCTGATCGAGGCGGCGGCCATCGACGGCGCCGGGCCGTGGAAGCGTTTCTGGTCGATCGTGTTCCCGCTGCTGTCGCCAACCACGTTCTTCCTGCTTGTGATCAATGTGGTCTACGCGTTCTTCGACACGTTCGCGATCATCGACGCGGTGACGCACGGCGGCCCGTTCAATTCCACCAACACGCTGGTCTACAAGGTGTTCCACGACGGCTTCCGGGGCATGGACATCGGCGGCTCGGCCGCGCAGTCGGTGGTGCTGATGGTGATCGTGATCGCGCTCACCGTGGTGCAGTTCCGCTTCGTGGAACGCAAGGTGCAGTACTGACAGGAGGATAGGCAATGGTAGAGCGTCGTCCTGTACTGGACTTCATTACCCACGTGGTGCTGATCCTGGGCATCGTCGTGGTGGCATTTCCGGTGTACCTGACCTTCGTGGCGTCGACGCTGACGGCCGAGCAGGTGCTGGACGCCCCCATGACGCTGATCCCGGGCGGCCACCTGATCGAAAACTATCGCACGGTGCTGTTCCAGGGCGTGGGCGAGTCGGCGTCGCCGGTGTCCACGATGATGAAGAACAGCCTGATCATGGCGCTGGGCATCGCGCTGGGCAAGATCGCCATCTCGATCATCTCGGCCTTTGCGGTGGTCTATTTCCGCTTTCCGCTGCGCAAGTTCTTCTTCTGGATGATCTTCATCACGCTGATGCTGCCGGTGGAAGTGCGGATCCTGCCGACCTACAAGGTGGTGTCGGACCTGGGCCTGCTCGACAGCTACTTCGGCCTGACGATCCCGATCATCGCGTCGGCCACGGCCACGTTCCTGTTCCGCCAGTTCTTCCTGACGATTCCGGACGAACTGGCCGAGGCCGCCCGCATCGATGGCGCCGGGCCGCTGCGCTTCTTCTGGGACGTGGTGCTGCCGCTGTCGCGCACCAGTATCGCCGCGCTGTTCGTGATCCAGTTCATCTACGGGTGGAACCAGTACCTGTGGCCGCTGCTGATCACCACGCAGAAATCGATGACGCCCGTGGTGGTGGGCGTGACGCAGATGATCTCCCGCTCGGGCGATGCGGCCACCGACTGGAATCTGGTGATGGCCACGGTAATGCTGGCCATGATCCCGCCGGCCGTGGTGGTCGTGCTGATGCAACGCTGGTTCGTCAAGGGCCTGGTGGAAACGGAAAAATAAGGTCAGACATGGCAAAGCTGTCTCTTCGCAACGTACAGAAGACCTACGCCGGCGGCACCCAGGTCGTGCACGGCATCGACATGGAAATCGCCGATGGCGAATTCATCGTGATCGTCGGCCCGTCGGGCTGCGGCAAGTCCACGCTGCTGCGCATGGTGGCGGGGCTGGAAACTATCACCGGTGGCGAGGTGCATATCGGCGACAAGGTGGTGAACGACCTGGAACCCGCCGAGCGCGACATCGCGATGGTGTTCCAGAACTACGCGCTCTATCCGCACATGAGCGTCTACGACAATATGGCCTACGGGCTCAAGATCCGCGGCATGTCGAAGGCCGAGATCGAGCAGCGCGTCAAGCATGCGGCCGGCATCCTGGAACTGGTGCCGCTGCTGGAACGCAAGCCGCGCGCGCTGTCGGGCGGCCAGCGGCAGCGCGTGGCCATGGGCCGCGCCATCGTGCGCGAGCCGGCGGTGTTCCTGTTCGACGAACCGCTGTCGAACCTGGACGCCAAGCTGCGCGTGCAGATGCGGCTGGAACTGAAGGACCTGCATCGCCGCTTGAAGACCACCAGCCTGTACGTGACCCACGACCAGGTCGAGGCCATGACGCTGGCCGACCGCATGATGGTGCTCAACGGCGGCCGCGTGGAACAGATCGGCACGCCGCTGGAGGTGTATTCGCGTCCGGCCAGCACGTTCGTGGCCAGCTTCATTGGCTCGCCGCCGATGAACCTGGTGCCGGTGGCGCGTGGCGGGTCGGAGCAGGGCGGGGCGCAGATGCGCGTGCTGCAGAAGGACGGCCAGGCCGGCACGGCCACGCTGGGCCATCTGCCGATGGGTTTGCACCTGCCGGAACAGGCGCTGATGGGATTGCGTCCCGAGCATATCGAGCCGTGCGCCGCCCATGAGGCGATTGCCGAGGTCGACGTGCGGGTGGTGGAGGCGCTGGGCGCCGATTCGTTCGCTTACGGCACGCTGGGCGGCCAGCCGATCGTGGTGCGGCTGGACAGCCATATGCCCGTGCGCGCCGGCGACCGGCTGCCGATCACGGCATCGGCCGAGCACCTGCATTTCTTCGACATGCAGCATGGCAAGCGGATCGAGGCACTCGCATGAGTACTTCCTTCGCCGGCGGCAACTGGCCGTATCCGCGCCATATCGCGCACCGTGGCGCTGGCAAGCTGGCGCCCGAGAACACGCTGGCGGCGTTTCGCCATGGGGCGTCGTTCGGCTACCGGATGTTCGAGTTCGACGTGAAGCTGTCCGGCGACGGCAAGCCCGTGCTGATGCACGACGCCACGCTGGACCGCACGACTTCGGGCCACGGGCGTGTCGATGCGCTGACGCTTGGCGAAATTGCCATGCTGGACGCCGGCTCCTGGCATGGTCCGGCGTTCGCTGGCGAGCCGGTGCCGACGCTGGCGGCCATCGCCCGCTATACGCAGGCCAACGGCTTCCTGGTCAATATCGAGATCAAGCCGGTGCCGGGCGCCGAATATCGCACCGGTGCCGCGGTGGCGCTTGATGCACTTTCCTTGTGGAAGGGTGCAGCCGTGCCGCCGCTGTTGTCGTCGTTTTCCGAAGTTGCGCTCGAAGCGGCGCGCCTGGCTGCGCCGGACCTGCCGCGCGCCTTGCTGCTCGACAAGCTGCCGGCGGACTGGGTCGACCGGCTGCGGCGCCTGGATTGCGTGGCGCTGGATTCGAACCATCGCGAACTCGACGCGAAGATCATCGCCGACGCCCATGCGGCCGGCTTCAAGGTGCTGTGCTACACGGTCAACGACCCGGCGCGGGCCGGCGATCTGCTGTCCTGGGGGCTCGATGGCCTGATCACCGATGCGGTCGACCAGATCGCACCGCAACCGTAACGGATGCTGGACACACTGTCTCGATTTTGCATCACGAAAAGTCCCCACTGTCGGGTGGATTACATGCTATGCTCTGCGAGTGAAGACTTAGGTCCTTCCCGCACAACTTGCCCTTTCGGGTCTGGCGGCGAGACCGAGACAGACGGCACCCCCGGGTGCCGTTCGTTCAAGGTGGTAACCGCAGGACCCCAAGAGTTGTTTGCAATCCGCTAACCGGTCAGGCCGTGTCGCGGAAGGTTGATGAACCCGCTTAACTCCGGCATACCCGGAGAATAGTGAGCGCCCCATGATGCAGCAGTATCAAAGCAATTCGTACCTCTTCGGCGGCAACGCCCCCTATGTGGAAGAGCTGTACGAGGCCTATCTCCAGAATCCCAGCTCGGTCCCCGACAACTGGCGCGCGTATTTCGACGCGATGCAGAATGTCCCGGCTGTGGATGGTTCCAACGCCCGCGATATCCCCCACGCACCGATCGTCGCCTCGTTCGCCGAGCGCGCCAAGCAGGGCCCCATCAAGACCATTGTTGCCTCGGCCGATTCCGACATGGGCCGCAAGCGCGTCGCTGCCACGCAGCTGATCGCCGCCTACCGCAACATCGGTTCGCACTGGGCCGACCTCGATCCGCTCAAGCGCCAGGAGCGTCCGCCCCTGCCTGACCTGGATCCGGCGTTCTACGGTTTTTCCGAGGCCGACCTCGACATCGTCTTCAATGCCAGCAACACGTATTTCGGCAAGGAGTCGATGAGCCTGCGCGAGCTGCTCAACAACCTCCGCGAGACCTACTGCGGCACCATCGGCGCCGAGTTCATGTACGTGAGCGACCAGGCGCAGAAGCGCTGGTGGCAGGAGCGCCTGGAAACCACGCGTTCCAAGCCCGTGTTCACGCTGGAGAAAAGAAGCACATCCTCGACCGCCTGACCGCGGCCGAAGGCCTGGAGCGCTTCCTCCACACCAAGTATGTCGGTCAGAAGCGCTTCTCGCTGGAAGGCGGCGAAAGCTTCATCGCCGCGATGGACGAACTGATCCAGCACTCCGGCAGCAAGGGCGTGCAGGAAATCGTTATCGGCATGGCCCACCGCGGCCGTCTGAACGTGCTGGTCAACACGCTGGGCAAGATGCCGGCCGACCTGTTCGCCGAATTCGAAGGCAAGCACGTCGACGACCTGCCGGCCGGTGACGTGAAGTACCACAAGGGCTTCTCGAGCGATGTCTCGACCGAAGGCGGCCCGGTTCACCTGTCGCTCGCGTTCAACCCGTCGCACCTGGAAATCGTCAACCCGGTGGTGGAAGGCTCGTCGAAGGCGCGCCAGGAACGCCGCGGCGACGCCGGCCACAAGGAAGTGCTGCCGGTGCAGGTGCACGGCGACGCGGCTTTTGCCGGCCAGGGCGTGGTGATGGAAACGCTGAACCTCGCGCAGACCCGCGGCTACGGCACGGGCGGCACGATGCACATCGTCATCAACAACCAGATCGGCTTCACCACCTCGGATCCGCGCGACGCACGTTCGACGCTGTATTGCACGGACGTGGTCAAGATGATCGAGGCCCCGGTGCTGCACGTGAACGGCGACGATCCCGAAGCCGTGGTGTACGCCATGCAGCTGGCCGTTGACTTCCGCATGGAATTCAACAAGGACGTCGTGGTCGACATCATCTGCTTCCGCAAGCTGGGTCACAACGAGCAGGACACCCCTGCCATGACGCAGCCGCTGATGTACAAGAAGATCGGCCAGCACGCCGGTACGCGCAAGCTGTACGCCGACAAGCTGGTGGCCCAGAACCTGACCGCCGCCGACTTCGGTGACGAGCTGGTCAAGGGCTATCGTGCCGCCATGGACGCCGGCAAGCACACGGTCGACCCGGTCCTGTCGAACTTCAAGAACAAGTTCGCCGTGGACTGGATGCCGTTCCTGAACCGCAAGTGGACCGATGCCGCCGACACCGCCGTTCCGATGACGGAACTGAAGCGTCTGGCCGAGCGCATCACCACGATTCCGGAACAGCTCAAGCTGCACCCGCTGGTTGAAAAGGTCGTCAAGGACCGTGCCAACATGGGCAAGGGCGAGCAGATGCTGGACTGGGGCATGGGTGAACACCTGGCCTTCGCCTCGCTGGTCGCTTCGGGCTACCCGGTGCGCATCACCGGCCAGGACGCCGGCCGCGGTACCTTCACGCACCGCCACGCCGTGCTGCATGACCAGGCGCGCGAGCGCTGGGATGCCGGCTCGTACGTGCCGCTGCAGAACGTGTCCGACAACCAGGCGCCGTTCACGGTGATCGACTCGGTGCTGTCCGAAGAAGCCGTGCTCGGCTTCGAATACGGCTACTCGACCGCCGAACCGAACGCGCTGGTGATCTGGGAAGCCCAGTTTGGCGACTTCGTCAACGGCGCCCAGGTGGTGATCGACCAGTTCATCTCGTCGGGCGAAGTCAAGTGGGGCCGCGCCTCGGGCCTGACGATGATGCTGCCGCACGGCTACGAAGGCCAGGGTCCGGAACACAGCTCGGCCCGTATCGAGCGTTTCCTGCAGCTCTGCGCAGACCACAACATGCAGGTCGTGCAGCCGACCACGCCGGCCCAGATCTTCCACCTGCTGCGTCGCCAGATGATCCGTCTGTTCCGCAAGCCGCTGGTGATCATGACGCCGAAGTCGCTGCTGCGCAGCAAGGACGCCGTGTCGCCGCTGTCCGACCTGGCCAAGGGCCATTTCGAGACCGTGATCCCCGATCACGAGGAACTGAACGCCAGCAAGGTCAAGCGCGTGATCATGTGCTCGGGCAAGGTCTACTACGACCTGGTCAACACCCGCAAGGAACGCGAGGCGACCGACACCGCCATCATCCGCCTGGAGCAGCTGTATCCGTTCCCGCACAAGGCCGTGGCCGCCGAACTCAAGAAGTACCCCGGCGCGACCGAAATCATGTGGTGCCAGGACGAGCCGCAGAACCAGGGTGCCTGGTTCTTCGTCCAGCACTACATCATGGAAAACATGACGGAAGGCCAGAAGCTCGGTTATGCCGGTCGTCCCGCCTCGGCTTCGCCGGCGGTGGGCTACTACGCAAAGCACAACGAGCAACAGAAGGCGCTGCTGGAAGCCGCGTTCTCCAAGCTCAAGGGCTTTGTTCTGACCAAGTAATTCGTTGGTACCCCGCGGCGGCGTACAGGGATGCGCGCCACGGGGCTACCTGCCTGAAACGAAACACACACGCATACATCGAGGATCTAACAAACCATGGCTATTGTTGACGTCAAGGTTCCGCAACTGTCTGAATCGGTCGCCGAAGCGACCATGCTGAACTGGAAGAAGAAGCCGGGCGAAGCCGTTGCTCAGGACGAAATCCTGATTGAAATCGAAACGGACAAGGTTGTGCTGGAAGTGCCGGCCCCGTCGGCTGGCGTGCTGTCGCAGATCGTCAAGAACGACGGCGATACCGTCGTTGCCGACGAGATCATCGCCAAGATCGACACGGAAGCCACCGCTGGCGCCGCCGCTCCGGCCGCTGCCGCCCCGGCTCCCGCTGCCGCTGCCGCTGCACCGGCTCCGGCCGCTGCCCCGGCTGCTGCTCCGGCAGCGGCTGGCGCCGTCGCCATGCCGTCGGCTGCCAAGCTGATGGCCGAAGGTGGCCTGTCGGCTTCGCAGGTTGCGGGCACCGGCAAGGACGGCCGCATCACCAAGGGCGACGTGCTGGCAGCCGGCTCGGCGCCGGCCCCGGCCGCCAAGGCTGCACCGGCTCCGGCCGCTGCCAAGCCGGCCCTGCCGCAAGTGTCGGCCCAGGTCGACTTCGCCGCGCTGGGCGACCGCCCGGAAGAGCGCGTGCCGATGAGCCGCCTGCGTGCCCGTATCGCAGAGCGCCTGGTGCAGTCGCAATCGACCAACGCCATCCTGACCACGTTCAACGAAGTGAACATGAAGCCGGTCATGGATCTGCGTAACAAGTACAAGGATCGCTTCGAGAAGGAACACGGCGTGAAGCTGGGCTTCATGTCGTTCTTCGTGAAGGCCGCCGTCCACGCGCTGAAGAAGTACCCGATCATCAACGCTTCGGTCGATGGCAACGACATCGTCTACCACGGCTACTTCGACATCGGTATCGCCGTGGGCTCGCCGCGTGGCCTGGTGGTGCCGATCCTGCGCAACGCCGACCAGATGAGCCTGGCCGACATCGAGAAGAAGATCGCCGAGTTTGGCGCCAAGGCCCGTGACGGCAAGCTGTCGCTGGACGACCTGACCGGTGGCACGTTCTCGATCTCGAACGGCGGTACGTTCGGTTCGATGCTGTCGACTCCGATCATCAACCCGCCGCAATCGGCCATCCTGGGCGTTCACGCCACCAAGGACCGCGCCGTGGTGGAAGACGGTCAGATCGTGATCCGTCCGATGAACTACCTGGCCATGTCCTACGACCACCGTATCATCGACGGCCGCGAAGCCGTCCTGGGCCTGGTGGCCATGAAGGAAGCGCTGGAAGATCCGGCCCGCCTGCTGCTGGACCTGTAATCGGTCCTGTCCCAGACAGACTCTCCGTCTTTCGTTTGTCGTCGTCCCGCGCTCCGGTGCGGGGACCCGGCGAGCGCATCGTCCGCACGATGCCTCCGGATGCCTGCCATATTGGCGCGGGCATGACGTGCCAAAGAGATATTTCCCATGAGCAAACAATTCGACGTGCTGGTGATCGGCGCCGGCCCCGGCGGCTACATCGCCGCCATTCGTGCTGCCCAGCTGGGCCTGAACGTGGCCTGCCTGGAAGGCAACGCCTATGACGATCCCAAGGGCGAAGCCCGCCTGGGCGGCACCTGCCTGAACGTGGGCTGCATCCCGTCCAAGGCGCTGCTGGCTTCCTCGGAAGAGTTCGAGAACGCCTCGCACCACCTGGCTGACCACGGCATCACCGTGGGCGACGTCAAGGTCGACGTGGCCAAGATGCTCAAGCGCAAGGACGACATCGTCGGCAAGATGACCAAGGGCATCGAGTTCCTGTTCCGCAAGAACAAGGTCACGCTGTTCAAGGGCTACGGCAAGTTCGCCGGCAAGGCCGCCGAAGGCTTCCAGGTCGAAGTGAACGGCGAAACGCTGACCGCCAAGCAGGTCATCATCGCCACGGGCTCGAAGGCCCGTCACCTGCCGGGTATCGCCGTCGACAACAAGCTGATCAGCGACAACGAAGGCGCGCTGAAGTATGAGTCGGTGCCTAAGAAGCTGGGTGTGATCGGGGCCGGCGTGATCGGCCTGGAGCTCGGCTCGGTGTGGCGCCGTCTGGGTGCCGACGTGACCGTGCTGGAAGCGCTGCCCGCGTTCCTGGGTGCCGCCGACGAAGGCGTGGCCAAGGAAGCCCAGAAGCTGCTGACCAAGCAGGGCCTGAAGTTCAACCTGGGCGTCAAGGTCAACGAAGTCAAGGCCGGCAAGGACAACGTCACCGTTGCCTACACCGACAAGGACGGCAAGGACCAGACGCTGGAAGTCGATCGCCTGATCGTGTCGGTCGGCCGCGTGCCGAACACCGACAACCTGGGCCTGGAAGCGGTTGGCCTGGGCGTGGACCAGCGTGGCTTCATCGAAGTTGACGACCACTGCCAGACCAAGGTGCCGGGCATCTGGGCAATCGGCGACGTGGTGCGTGGCCCGATGCTGGCGCACAAGGCGGAAGACGAAGGCGTGGCCGTGGCCGAGCGCATTGTCGGCCAGAAGCCGCATATCGACTTCAACACGGTGCCCTGGGTTATCTACACGTTCCCGGAAATCGCCTGGGTCGGCAAGACCGAGCAGCAGCTCAAGGCCGAAGGCCGCGCGTACAAGTCCGGCCAGTTCCCGTTCATGGCCAACGGCCGTGCACTGGGCATGGGCGCTGCCGATGGCTTTGTAAAGATGCTGGCCGATGCCAAGACCGACGAGATCCTGGGCGTGCACATCGTGGCGGCCAATGCTTCGGACCTGATTGCCGAAGCCGTGGTGGCCATGGAGTTCAAGGCGGCAAGCGAGGACATCGGCCGCGTTTGCCACCCGCACCCGTCGATGTCGGAAGTCATGCGCGAAGCCGCGCTGGCCGTCGACAAGCGTCAGCTGAACATGTAATACCCGTTCACCTCTGGTGAGCACCGGCGCGCCGCTTTTTTTCGCGGCGCGCCGTTTTCGCTTGCAGCACCCCGTATTTCCCAGGCCCCGACATGAACGTCACCGAGTTTTACGAACACGAACTCAAGCAGCGCGGCTACCAGTCCGACGAGGCGCAACTGCGCGCCGTGATGCGGCTGCAGCAGTGCTACGACGAGTGGGTGGCGTACAAGAGCCGCCGCAACAACGCGCTGAAGAAGCTGCTGGTGCATCCCGACGTGCCCAAGGGCGTGTACATGTGGGGTGGCGTGGGGCGCGGCAAGTCGTTCCTGATGGACAGCTTTTATTCCTGCGTGCCCGTGGTGCGCAAGACCCGGCTGCACTTCCACGAATTCATGCGCGAGGTGCATCGCGAGCTTGAGGAGCTGCGGGGCCGTCCCGACCCGCTCGACGAGCTGGCCAAGCGCATCGCGCGCCGCTTCCGCCTGATCTGCTTCGACGAGTTCCACGTCAGCGACGTGGCGGATGCCATGATCCTGCACCGGCTGCTGCAGCAACTGTTCGACAACGGCGTGCAGTTCGTGATGACGTCGAACTACCGTCCGGACCTGCTGTACCCGGACGGCCTGCACCGAGACCGCGTGCTGCCGGCCATCAACCTGCTGCAGACCAAGCTCGACGTGCTGAACGTCGACGCCGGCATCGACTACCGCAAGCGGGCGCTGGAGCAGGTGCAGGCGTATCACACGCCGCTGGGCCGCGAGGCGAGCGCCGCGCTGCGCGACGCGTTCGTGTCGATCGCCGGTACCGCCGACGAATCGCCGATTCTCCATATCGAACATCGCGAGATCAAGGCGCTGCGCAAGGCGAACGGCGTGGTCTGGTTCGACTTCGCCACCCTGTGCGGCGGCCCGCGCTCGCAGAACGACTATCTGGAAATTGCTTCGCAGTTCCACACGGTGATTCTTTCGGACGTACCAAAGATGACGCCGCGGATGTCGTCCGAGGCGCGCCGGTTTACGTGGCTGATCGACGTGTTCTACGACCACAAGGTCAAGCTGCTGATGTCGGCCGAGGTGCCGGCTGACGAGCTGTACACGGAAGGGCAGATGGCCAACGAGTTCCATCGGACGGTGTCGCGGATCATTGAGATGCAGTCGCGCGAGTACCTGGAATCCGAACGCCGGGTGATGGACACTTCGCTGACCTGATTCGCCCGGCGTCAGGGCATCCGGCAAGACCCGTTGTTTGCCGGACACCCGCTGGCGCCGATTCCGTGGTCGTTCCGCCAAGTTTGATTTGTATCAAGGTGGGGCGCGCGCAAGGTACCTAGTATCCACTGGGTAATAAAAGCGCGCCATGCCGTCTCCTACTACAGCCCCCTCGCGCCACGTCTGGCATCCGGCAACGCATTTGCCGACCCCACAGAAGCCCCTTCAGCCGGGCGGGTACAGGTGTCTTCTTCGGCGTCTTCTTCGGCGTCTTCTTCGGCATCTTCTGCCGCTTTCTTCTCTGATTCATCCACCGATTGCTTCCATTGCGGCCAGCCACTGAAGGCCGCCGCACCGTTTGTCGCGCAGATTGACGGCCACGCTCGCAGTTTTTGCTGCGGTGGCTGCCAGACGCTGGCCCAGACGCTGCACGCCGCCGGCTTCGGGCACCTGTACGGCGATGTCACGCGCTTTGCGCGCCCGATCGACGCCGACGCCCGCCGGGAAGCCGAGCCCGTCTGGGCTGCCTATGACACCCCGGAATTGCGCGGCCAGTTCGTGCGGCCGGCCGGCGATGGCCGCTCCGAGGTCACGCTGGCGCCTGAAAACATCCGCTGCGCCGCATGCGCATGGCTGATCGAGCAGCATCTGACGCAACTCGACGGGGTGGAATCGGTGGTGGCCAACGTGGCGACGCGCCGCGTCATCGTGCGCTGGCGCGACGCGTCACAAGGCGTGGCCGACCTGCTTTCGAGCCTGGCCGATATCGGCTATGCGGCATGGCCATTCGAAGTGTCGCGCTCCGATCAGCAGGACCGCCGCGAGCGCCGCAGCCTGCTGATGCGGATGGCCGTGGCCATGCTTGGCATGATGCAGGTGATGATGTACGCGTGGCCGCTCTACACCCACGAAGCCACGATCGATCCCGGCCAGCTGCAACTGATGCGCTGGGCCAGCTTCGCACTGACCGTTCCGGTCGTTTTCTATTCCGCCTGGCCGATCTTTGCTGGCGCCTGGCGGTCGCTCCGACATCGCCACATGGGTATGGACGTGCCGGTCGCGATTGGCGTGGCGGCGGGCTTCCTGGCCAGCGCCGTCGCTACCGCGCGCGGCGTGGGCGAGGTCTATTTCGATTCCGTGACGATGTTCGTCGCGTTCCTGCTCCTGGCGCGATACCTGGAGCTGCGCGTGCGCCAGGCATCGCGCAGCGGCGCGGAAATGCTGGCGCGGCAGCTGCCGGCCACCTGCGAACGACTGGCGCAGGCTGGTGGCGCGGGCGAGCGCATTCCGGTTGCCAGGCTGCAGCCAGGCAACCGCATCCGCGTCAAGGCTGGCGAAATCGTGCCGGCCGACGGGGTGGTGCTGGCCGGTGCCAGCGAGCTAGACGAATCGATGCTGACCGGCGAGGCGCGCCCGGTGAAGCGCGCGGTGGGCGACACCGTACTGGCCGGCTGCTTCAACGCCGCCAGTCCGCTCGAAGTGCGCATCGACCGCATTGGTGCCCAGACGCGGCTCGCGGAGATCGTGGGGGTGCTCGACCGCGCGCTGGCGGACAAGCCCCGGCTGGCCCAGGTGGCCGACCGCGTTGCTGGCTGGTTTGTCGGCACGTTGCTGATCATGGCCGTCGTGACGGGCGCCGTATGGGCACTGTGGATCGATCCGTCGCGCGCGCTGCTGGTGACGGTGGCGGTGCTGGTTGTGAGTTGTCCCTGTGCGCTGTCGCTGGCCACGCCGGCAGCGTTGGCGGCGGCGGGCGCGGCGTTGTCGCGTCGGGGGATGCTGCTGACCCGTGCGCATGCGCTCGATGCACTGGCCCGCGTGACCGATGTCGTGCTCGACAAGACGGGCACGCTGACGGAAGGGCGTTTCGCGCTGGCGTCCACACAGACATTCGGCGCACTCGACGCACAGGCCTGCCGACGCCTTGCGGCCGCCATGGAGCAGGGTGGCGAGCATCCGATCGCCCGGGCGTTTGCGGCGTCATCCGACGAGGCCGGCACTGCAAATCCCACGGTGATCGACCTGCGCAATGTGCCAGGGCAAGGTCTCGAAGCTTCGGTAGATGGCCGCCGGCTTCGCCTGGGACGCCGCGAGTTCGTAGCGGCCCTCTCATCCCATATCGATGCCGGTCTACGCGGGCACCAGAGCCACCCGGGTGCTACCGAGGTGTGGCTGGGCGGCGCCGCCGGCCTGCTCGCTTGTTTCCAGCTATCCGACGTCGAACGTGCCCAGACCCGCGCATTGCTGGACGCGCTCGGCTCGCTCGGCGTGCGTTGCCACCTGGTGTCGGGCGATGGGGTGGAGGCCGTGCGCTGGTGGGCTGGCCGCTTTGGCATGCGCACCGCCGTGGGCGCCGTGACACCGGAAGGCAAGCGGGAATACGTGGCCGGGCTGCAGGAAGGCGGGGCGGTGGTCCTAGCGGTGGGCGATGGCATCAACGATGCTCCGGTCCTGGCGCAGGCCCAGGTGTCGATCGCGATTGGCAGCGGCGCGCCGCTGGCGCAGGCGGGGGCCGATGCGGTGCTGACGCACGGCGGTGTGGCGGAGATCGCCACCGCCATCGCCACAGCGCGTCGCGCTCGCCGCGTGGTGCGGCAAAACCTGGGCTGGGCGTTCGCCTACAACGTGGTGGCCATCCCGCTGGCGGCCACGGGCCACGTCACGGCCTGGATGGCGGGAATCGGCATGTCATTGTCGTCGCTGCTGGTGGTGGCCAATGCCTGGCGGCTGCTGCGCGTCAGCGCCGCTGCGCGCGAAGGGGATTCGTGAATGGAAACGCTTTATCTGCTGGTGCCGATGAGCCTGGTGCTCGTGGCGCTGATCGCAGGGGTCCTGTGGTGGGCGCTGCATGCGGGCCAGTACGACGACCTGGACCGGCCCGCCGAAGCCATCCTGCTCGACAACGACAAGCCGCAGGGGGCGGAACGCAGCCGGTAGGCGTATCGGCCGGGTGCGGGATCTGGTGCCCTGACATGACCCGGCGAAAACAGTTCGGGTGTCGCGCGAAAGGATTGATTGAAGTCAACGCGACGACCGCCCTGTTTTTCTAAAGTCACACTGTCAATAGGTTTATTCTTACTTAGTTGGGGGTCTGAATGGCTGTCACCACCGCGTCTCCACGCGTCGACACCTTCAATTACGGTGTTGTGCGGCAGTTCGCCGTCATGACCGTTGTCTGGGGCATCGTCGGCATGGCCGTAGGCGTTCTGCTTGCGGCGCAATTGATCTGGCCGGATCTGAATTTCAACACACCGTGGCTGTCGTTCGGCCGCCTGCGTCCGTTGCATACCAATGCGGTGATCTTCGCATTTGGCGGCAGCGCGCTGTTCGCCACGTCGTACTACGTGGTGCAGCGCACCTGCCAGGCGCGCCTGTTCTGCGGACCGCTCGCGGCATTCACGTTCTGGGGCTGGCAGCTCGTCATCGTTGCGGCCGCGATCACGCTGCCGATGGGCATCACGACTTCGAAGGAATATGCCGAACTGGAATGGCCCATCGACATCCTGATCACGCTGGTCTGGGTGGCCTACGCCATTGTCTTTTTCGGCACGATTGTCAAGAGGAAGACGCGCCACATCTACGTCGCGAACTGGTTCTTCGGCGCCTATATCCTCACCATCGCCATCCTGCATATCGTCAACAACATCGAGATGCCGGCGTCGATGTGGAAGTCGTATTCCGCCTATGCGGGCGTGCAGGACGCCATGATCCAGTGGTGGTACGGCCATAACGCGGTGGGCTTCTTCCTGACCACCAGCTTCCTGGGGATGATGTACTACTTCATTCCGAAGCAGGCCGAGCGCCCGATCTACTCCTATCGTCTGTCGATCGTCCACTTCTGGGCGCTCAACTTCACCTACATGTGGGCCGGCCCGCACCATCTGCAATACACCGCGCTGCCGGACTGGGCGCAGTCGCTGGGCATGGTGTTCTCGCTGATCCTGCTGGCGCCGTCGTGGGGCGGCATGATCAACGGCATCATGACCATGTCCGGTGCGTGGCACAAGCTGCGTACCGACCCGATCCTCAAGTTCCTGGTGGTGGCGCTGTCGTTCTACGGCATGGCCACGTTCGAGGGCTCGATGATGTCGATCAGGACCGTGAACGCGCTGTCGCACTACACGGACTGGACGATCGGCCACGTCCATTCGGGCGCCCTGGGCTGGGTCGCGATGATTTCGATCGGCTCGCTGTACTACCTGATTCCGCGCCTGTTTGGCGAAAAGCAGATGTACAGCACGCGCCTGATCGAACTGCACTTCTGGGTGGCCACGATCGGCGTGGTGCTCTACATCGCCTCGATGTGGATCGCCGGCGTGATGGAAGGCCTGATGTGGCGTGCCACGCAGCCTGACGGCACGCTGACCTACGCGTTCGTGGAAGCGGTCAAGGCCAAGTATCCGTTCTACCTGATCCGTCTGGCGGGCGGCCTGTGTTTCCTGGGTGGCATGTTCATCATGGCCTACAACGTGTTCCGCACCATCGCCGGCAAGCCCGCCGTGGATGCGCCGATTCCGGCCAGCCTGCCGGCTTCCGCCCACTGACAAGCCGAGGACGCAGATAATGTCTCAGAATCAAGGATTTTTCAGGCACGAGACGCTGGAAAAGAACGTCGGCTGGCTGATTATCGCGACCATCATCGTGGTCAGTATTGCTGGCCTGGTGCAGATCGTGCCGCTGTTCTTCCAACACTCCACTACCCAACCCGACCCGGGCATCACGCCATATTCGCCGCTGCGACTGATGGGGCGGACATCTATATCCGTGAAGGCTGCGTGGGCTGCCACTCGCAGCAGGTACGTACGCTGCAGGCCGAAACCGAGCGCTATGGCCATTTCTCCACGGCCGGCGAGTCGGTGTACGACCACCCGTTCCTGTGGGGTTCCAAGCGTACCGGCCCGGATCTGGCTCGCGTTGGTGGCCGCTACTCCGATGACTGGCAGCGCATCCACCTGCGCAATCCGCGCGACGTGGTGCCCGAGTCGGTGATGCCATCGTATCCGTGGCTTGAGAAGACGCCGCTGCCGACCGATTCGATCCAGGTGCGCATGCGTGCACTGCAGCGCCTCGGCGTGCCCTATACAGACGCCGACATCGCGGGCGCACCGGAAGAGCTGGTCGGCAAGACCGAAGAGGACGCCATGGTCGCGTACCTGCAGGGTCTGGGCCTGAACCGTCGCAACGTTCGTCTGGACACGGGCACCGCACCTGCCGCGGCAGCGCCCGCGACAGACATCGCCGCGCCCGCGAAGGAGTAACGCCATGGTGATCGTGACTTCCATTGCCACCGTCCTGTCGATGCTGACGTTCCTGGCCATCTGCTGGTGGGCCTGGTCGGCGGGCCGCAAGGCGGCCAACGAGGAATCGGCGATGCTGCCGTTTGCCTTGCCGGACGAACATAACAATCCAAGCCGGAACTAGTAACCATGAGCGATTTCATTTCCGATTTCTGGGCTACTACATCACGGCCATCGCGCTCATTGGTATCGCCTGGTGCGTGTGGCTGCTGTTTTCGCAACGCAAGATGCCGAAGGGCGTCAGCACCACGGACGACACCGGCCACGTCTGGGATGGCGACCTGCGCGAGCTGAACAACCCGCTGCCGCGCTGGTGGATGTGGATGTTCCTGCTGGCGTGTGTGTTCGCCCTGGGCTACCTGGTGCTCTACCCGGGCCTGGGCAAATACGCCGGGGTGCTGAAGTTCTCGTCGCAAGGCGAACTCGCCGCGCATCGGGAAGCTGCCGAGAAGATGCAACACGAGATCTACGCCAAATACCTGAAGATGGATGTCAAGCAGGTGGCCGGAGACCCCGATGCGCGCGAGATCGGCCAGCGCCTGTTCTTGAACTACTGTGCCCAGTGCCACGGTTCCGATGCGCGCGGCAGCCGGGGCTTTCCGAACCTGACCGACAACGACTGGCTCTATGGTGACGACCCCGAGACGATCCAGCAGACCATCGCGAAGGGCCGCAATGGCGTGATGCCGCCGTTTGCCGGGGCGATCGACGCCAAGCTGGCCGGCGATACGGCGCAGTATGTCCGTTCGCTGTCTGGGCTGACCTACGACCCGATTCGGGCGTCGCGCGGCGAAAGCACGTTCAAGTCGACCTGCGCGGCCTGTCACGGCGCGAGCGGCAAGGGCAACCAGGCGCTTGGCGCGCCGAACCTGTCCGACAACGTATGGCTGTATGGCAGTTCGGAAGGCGTGATCGTCGAAGCCATCCTGAAGGGACACAACGGCCATATGCCGGCCCATGAAGAGATCCTGACGCCGGAGCGCATCCGCATGCTGACCGCGTATGTCTGGGGTCTGTCCAATACCAACACGAATGCCTCACCCGCAGGGCAATGACAAACCGTCCCCCGGTCTGGACGGTGCCCTGTCCGGCCCGGGGTATGAGGGCTGAACAATGAACGCGCCCCTGGAATCTCCCCCCACTACCCGCGATGCAAGCGAGGCCGCCGGCTGGCGGCCCGCACCTCCGCCGAAGCCGGCGGCCGATGCCACCGAAGAGGCGCTGTACGAAGTCCGCCGCAAGATTTATCCGCGCTCGGTGACGGGCGCCTTCTCCAGCTGGCGGGTCTGGCTGGTTATCCTCACGCAGCTGGTCTACTACGGTACGCCGTGGCTGCAATGGAATGACCGGCAGGCGGTGCTGTTCGATCTTGGCGCCCGCAAGTTCTATATCTTCGGCCTGGTGCTATGGCCTCAGGACGTGATCTACCTGGCGTTGCTACTGGTCATTTCGGCGCTGGCACTGTTTCTTTTCACGGCCATTGCAGGGCGGCTGTTCTGCGGCTACGCCTGTCCACAGACGGTCTATACCGAGATATTCATGTGGATAGAGCGCCGGGTGGAAGGCGACCGCATTGCGCGCATCCGGTTGGACGGCGATCCGTGGAGCTTGCGCAAGATCCGCCTCAAGGCGACCAAGCACACGCTGTGGATCGCGATTGCGCTGTGGACGGGCTTCACGTTCATCGGCTACTTCGCGCCGATCCGCGAGCTGGGCGGCGAAGTCTTGCACTGGACGCTGGGCCCGTGGCAGGGGTTCTGGATGTTGTTCTATGCGTTTGCCACGTGGGGCAACGCCGGGTTCATGCGCGAGCAGGTGTGCAAGTACATGTGCCCGTACGCGCGGTTCCAGAGCGTGATGGTGGATCGCGACACCTATGTCGTGACCTACGACGTGGGCCGCGGCGATCCGCGTGGCAGCCGGTCGCGCAAGGCCGATCATCGTGCGGCCGGCCTGGGCGATTGCGTGAACTGCAGCATTTGCGTGCAGGTTTGTCCGACAGGTATCGATATCCGTGACGGCCTGCAGTACGAGTGCATCGGTTGTGGCGCATGTATCGACGCCTGCGACCAGGTCATGGACAAGATGGCGTATCCGCGCGGGCTGATCCGGTACACATCGGAGAACGCGATGCGCAAGAAGCTGTCGGCGTCCGATGCGCGGAAGCGCCTGCTGCGTCCGCGCACCGTTGTCTACTCCGCGATCTGGCTGGCGTTGACCGTGGGCTTTGTCGCATCGCTCGCCATGCGGGCGCCGCTCAAGGTCGACATCATTCGCGACCGTGGCGCGCTGGGGCGCGAAGTGGAAGGCCGCTGGATCGAGAACGTGTACCGCCTGCAACTGATCAATGCGACAGAGGCGCCAATGAAGTTCCACGTGCAGGCGCAGAGCGACGACTTGAAGGGCCTGATGGTGGAATACGATCACGGCGCGGGGTCTTTGTCGCCGACTTCGAACCGCCTGCTGCCAATCCGGATTCGCGTGCCCATCGACGATGCAACGCAGGGAACGCACAAGATAGAGGTAACCGTCACCGCCGAGACCGCAGCCGAGCGCAAGGTGGATATCCGGCAGAGCACGAGTTTTATCGTCCCTCGCAATCTGTGATGCTGTCACGGATGCTGAATCGGGACCGACGCCAACAGGAGAGCGCAATGACCCAACACCCCGCAAAGCCCTGGTACCGCGAGCCATGGCCCTGGATTCTGATGAGTGGTCCGCTGCTGGCAATGGTCGGTTGCGGCATTACGATCTGGCTGGCTAACACCCATGCCGATGTGCCGGTGACCGACGCGACCCGCCACGGACTGGTCGTCGAAAAAGCTGCCCATCGCGTTGAACCGGCTGCGAGGCGCCCATGAGACTGCGCTGGCTGATGTGGGTGCTGTGGCCGGCGTTCTTGATGGGCGGTGCGGCGACGGCGGTGGTGTTCTCGGTGGTGGATCCCGGCGATCTGAGTTTCTTCGGACAACCGGTGGAAGCCTCGCGGCAGGCGATCTACACCGTGGGATTCCTGGTGGCGTGGCTGTTCTGCGCGCTGTCCAGTGGACTCACGTTGTACACAATGCCGGTGAAGCTTAGCGACACCGAAGAACTCGAATAGGCAATGCGAAATATGCACTGCAAAACAAGAAGGCCGCGCCGGATATGCTCCGGCGCGGCCTTTGTCGTGAAGTCCTATGTACGAGGGCTGCGTCAGCAGGACCGGCTGTACACCTGCTTGATGCCTGCCATATCGACGAGCTTCACATGTCGCTGACGGATGTGGATCAGGCCGGCTTCGGCAAAGCGCGAGAACAGGCGGCTGACGGTCTCGAGCTTCAGGCCGAGGTAGCTGCCGATTTCCTCGCGGCTCATGCGCAGCACGAACTCGGTGGACGAGTAGCCGCGTGCCGACAGGCGTTCGGACATGTTGACGAGAAAGGCAGCCAGGCGTTCTTCAGCACGCATCGAGCCCAGCGTGATCAGCATGACCTGGTCCTGCGAGATTTCCTTGCTCATCAGGCGAAGGAACTGGCCTTGCAGCGAGGGCAGGGTACCCGACAGCGATTGCAGGTCGTCATAGCGCACGACGCAGACTTCAGCGTCTTCCAGCGCGGTCGCGTCGGATGCATGCTGCATCTCGCTGAGGCCGTCGAGGCCAATGACTTCACCGGGCAGGTGAAAGCCGGTGATCTGGGTGCGCCCGTCTTCCATGGTGACGTGCGTCTTCAGTGTGCCAAAGCGAATGGCGTAGACCGCATTGAGCGGTTCGCCCATGCGATAAAGCGTTTCGCCCTTGTGAACACGCACGCGTTCCTGAACGAGCGTGTCCATCTTCGCCAGGTCTTGTTGCGACATCCCGACGGGCAGGCAAAGCTGACCCATGGAACACGTCGAACAACGGGGCGACATCTCGGTGACGGGAATGGAAGTCAACAATTGAAGTGCTCGTGATGAATGCGCTTGCAGCGAGGGCGCGATGCAGGCATTTTACAGCGTCATGTGACGCAGAAGCGAGGAACAGTTGCCATTTGGTGTGCTTTTAAGCGTTTTTCTGATGGCCCTGCTTGGTGGCATGCATTGCGCTGCCATGTGTGGAGGAATTGCTATTGCTGCGGAGCAGAAACGTGCCAGCAATGTGGCAATTGTCATACACCGTTCCACGCGTCATTGGTGGGCCGCGCTGTGCATCATGCATGCGGGTCGCGTCACGACTTACATGCTGCTGGGTGCGGTGATGGGTGCCGTGGGCGCGACCGTATGGCGTCAAGAATATCTGCCATTGCAGCGATGGCTTTACGCAGCGGGCAGCGTGATGCTGGTGCTCACCGGCATGTGGTTACTGCGCGGACGCGCCATGCGTTCCGACTGGATCGAACGGCTGGCGTCGCTTGCCGCGGTGCATGTGGTGCAGCGCGCGCGTGCCATGACCGCGCGATGGCCGATACCACTGCGGGGCAAGCCACGAACCACGCCGATGTTGCGGCGCTACGGCATGGGCCTGGCGTGGGGACTGGTGCCCTGCGGGATGGTTTATGGCGCACTCGCGCTGGCATTGCTTGCAGGCAACGCCGTGTCGGGGGCGCTGGTAATGGGTGCCTTTGGTCTGGGCACGCTGCCCAACCTCCTGGTGATTTCGGGGCTATCCGGATATCTCCGGCAACTCTCGCGCAAGCCGGCGGTGCGTGTGGCGTCGGGGTTGCTGGTGATCGGTTTCGGGGTGCTGGGCGTGGCCCGCTCGATATGGCTTCCGGACACTCTGGCCCACCACGGGTTTTGCGTGGTGTTCTGAATCGGCCACAGGGGCGGGTTGCGGGCGGGACCGGGAATGCCATACAATCCCGAGAACCACGGTATCGCGCCGCACCATGCTCTGGGCGCCGCTGGGGCCGCATCCCTGATCTGGGGAGCGTGCCCAGGGTTTTCGTCCGCCCCGGTGCGTCGGAAACGTCTCCACAGTCCATCCGGTTCAAAAGATCTGGTTAAAAGACCGGCTGCGGTTGGGAAGATGGCGCCGGTCAGGGCAGGGTTACCTGAGCCGATATCGTCTTGTTTCTTGCCGTCTTGGCCATCCGGTGGTCCAGGCGAATGTCCGCCCCGAAGGGAGAAGGCGCGACGCAAGAGGTCCGTTGACTGGTGAATCAGGCCAGCGCCGGACGATCTCCTGCCGGATCGACCCGGCAATTCGATGCAAATGAACGAGGTGCGCACGGCTGCGCTGCATTTGGCAGGCGAGCTGGCTGCGCGATGAGATGGCGGTGGCTTCGGCCTCGCTGTATCTGCAATCTCCAGTGCTCCGGGATTCGTCCGGGGGCAGGTGCAAAGACAGGCTGCACGCAATCACATGAATACCCAAGAGGCGAAGATCGTCCTCGAGACCGCGCTGATCTGTGCGCAGGAGCCGCTGCGCGTTGGCGATCTGCGACGGTTGTTTGCCGACGACGTCGGCGCCGACACGATCCGGGTGCTGCTCGAGGAATTGCGGCAGGACTGGCAGCCGCGCGGCGTCGAACTCGTGGCGCTGGCCAGTGGCTGGCGTTTCCAGAGCCGGCCCGAGATGCGGGAGTTCCTGGATCGGCTGAACCCGGAAAAGCCGCCCAAGTACTCGCGGGCCGTCATGGAAACCCTGGCAATCATTGCGTATCGCCAGCCTGTCACCCGTGGCGATATCGAGGAAATCCGGGGCGTGACGGTCAGCACGGACGTGGTCAAGAAACTCGAGGACCGCAGCTGGATCGAAGTCATTGGCCACCGCGACGTGCCGGGGCGTCCCGCGCTGTATGCGACGACCAAGGCGTTCCTGGATGACCTGGGCTTGCGTTCGCTGGACGAACTGCCGCCGCTGGAAGATGCCCAGGCTCAGGCGCAAGCCGCGCTGCTCGAGCAGCAGGCCATCGATTTTGAAGAAATCGCCACGGCCAACCCGCCGGCTGGCGATGAAGAGGCCTTTGCCGAACCGGCAGCCGGTTCGGCGGTCGAGTCCGCTGGGCCCGCGGAAGCTGCCGAAGCCGCTGAAGCGTCCGCGCCAGTACAGCCTGCCGACATCGAATCGGCAACGCACGACGGGGCCATGGTGCCCCCAGCGGGGAAATCGCCGACGGCGATGCCTCCGAAGACGATATCAGTGCCGCCCCAACTTCCGAGGAAGCGGGGCAGGACGACGCGCCGGTGGCTTATGCCAACGGCTTCCATATGGACACCGGGGCGACCGAAATGTCGCCCGCCAAGCCTGCGGACCTGAATGGCGAGACGCCGTTCCCGACCGAGGACGACGACGAGCGCGTGTCCAACTGAACAACATGCAACATCGATAGTGAATACTTTGTCTGATTCCGCTGAGCAAGACGTCCGCCAGCCGGACGTGCCGGGTGACACCGGCGCCCCCGATACGGGAAATGACGCCGACGGCGCGCCGCGCCGCAAGGGGCTCCGCCGCGGTTTGCGCAATCTGGTGGCTTCGCGCCGTCAGGCCGCGCAGGATCGGGATGCGGGCCGTGCGGAAGGCGATGCCCCGGCACCGGCCGAGGCTGGCGCCAGCGCCCAGCCCGCCGCACCGCGTGGCCGTGGCCGCCGCAAACCGGCACCGGCCGGTGATGCTTCCAGTGCCACCGCGCCCGAAGCGCAGCAGGCCGACGCCGACGGCGCCCAGGGCCAGCCCGGCCAGCGCAAGCGCCGCCAGCAACCGCAGCGCAAGGCTGCGCTGGTCGACGGCGAGAACAAGCCGGCGGCCGAGCATGCTGGCAAGCGCAATCGCGGCAATGGCAATGGCCAGCGCAAGAATCAGACGGGTGCTGGCAAGCAGGGCGCCCGTGGCGAACAGCGTCAGGGCGAGCAGCGCCAGGGTGACAAGCCGGGTCGGCAGGCTGGCAAGGCGGCTGGCGCCAAGGGCGCGGGCGGTGCCGAAGACGTGTTCCGTTTCGTGATTTCCGAGCAGTTCGACGAAGAAGAAACGATCGTGCCGCGCACCAAGGCCAAGCCGGTGCGCGAACTGACATCGGACGATGACGCGCCGAAGCTGCACAAGGTGCTGGCAGAAGGCGGCCTGGGCTCGCGCCGCGAGATGGAAGAGCTGATCCTGCAGGGTCGGGTGTCCGTCAATGGACTGCCCGCCCACATCGGCCAGCGCATCCTGCCGGCCGACCAGGTCCGCGTGAACGGCAAGCTGATTCACCGCAAGGTATCGACCAAGCCGCCGCGCGTGCTGCTCTATCACAAGCCGGCCGGCGAGATTGTCAGCCAGTCGGATCCGGAAGGCCGTCCGACCGTGTTCGACAGCCTGCCGCGCATCAAGAACGGCAAGTGGGTGGCGGTGGGCCGTCTGGACTTCAATACCGAAGGCCTCCTGATCTTCACGACCTCGGGCGATATCGCGAACCGTTTCATGCATCCGCGCTACGGCGTGGAGCGCGAGTACGCAGTCCGTACGCTGGGCGAACTGGCGGAAGCCGATCGCCAGGCGCTGTTGCACGGCATCCAGCTCGATGACGGCGAGGCCAACTTCCTGCGTATCGCCGATGGCGGTGGCGAGGGCGTGAACCAGTGGTATCACGTGGCGTTGACCGAAGGCCGGAACCGGGAAGTGCGCCGGATGTTCGAAGCTGTCGGGCTGACTGTGTCGCGCCTGATCCGTACCCGCTACGGCCAGTTTCTGCTGCCGCGCGGTCTCAAGCGCGGCCGCTGGCAGGAACTGGAAGGCACGGACGTGCGTAACCTGATGGCAACGATCGGCCTGAAGGCCCCGGCCAAGGGCGACCAGGGCGGCAGCAAGGGTGCCACCAAGGTGGGCGGCCGCAAGGCGCGTACGGAAGCGGCCATTGCGGGCATGCCGATGCACACCGGCATGGATGGGTTGCCGCGCTTCGAGAAGGCGGGCGGGAATCGCGGTGGCGGCAATGCCGGCCGTGGTGGCCAGCCCGATCCGATGCAGACGTCGATGGGCTACATCCCGTCTGGCCCGGCCCCGCTGACGTCGCACACGACGAAATTCAGTGGCGGCATGGGTGGCGCGGGCGGCCTGCGTGGCCCGGGTGGCATGCGCGGCGCCACGGGCGGCAAGGGCCCGGGTGGCGGTGGCCGCGGCGGTCGTGGCGGCATGGGTGGCATGGGCGGAAACGCCGGCAATGCCGGAAACGCCGGCGGCAACCGTCAGCGCCGTGGCGGCGGTGACGTCAACGGCAATGTGATGCCCAAGGCCGCCAAGGCCGGCGGTGGTGGCGCCGGCGGTAATCGCCGGCCACGCGGCGGTGGTGGCCGGGGCGGCCAGCGCTGATGCGGGAAGGGCCGATGCTGGCAATGTCCGGCGATCGGCCGCCTTTCCGACGCGGGTCCGAGTTGGCTTTTGCCTTTTGGCCATAATCCGCGTATAATCAAAGTCTATTCAAAAGTATCATCCTCGGCGGGGATGGGCGAATGATGGGCATTGCGCCCATTTTTTTTTGGTTCGCCCGTTTGTGCATGCGGCTGGATTGCGTCTCGCGACGCACCTGGTTCTCGCGGGGGATGATGGGCAGGCAGGGCTTACAGGCCGTTTCGGAACCTCGATTTCAGAACGTTGTGTTGTCCGGTGTCTGCCAAGGTATTGAAAGTCACTACTCGGGAAAACAGTGCATCTGGCAGATTTGATCGAAACCACCCTTATCGGCATGGGCTACGAGTTGGTTGAGCTTGAGCGTGCCCCGGCCGGACTTCTGCGTGTCTATATCGATCAGCCTGAAACCGGCATCGTCATTGAGGATTGCGAGAAGGTCAGCCGTCAACTGACGCACGTGCTGATGGTCGAGAACGTCGACTACGAGCGCCTCGAAGTGTCGTCGCCCGGCCTGGACCGTCCTCTCAAGAAGCTGGCCGACTTTGTGCGCTTCGCCGGTGAGGAAGCCCGAGTCACGCTGCGCCTGCCGGTCAACGGCCAGAAGAATTTCGTCGGCATCCTGCGCGAACCCGCAGGTGAGGCCGGGGCCGAGAAGATCGGCCTGGAATTCGAGGGCAAGGACGGTGCGGCACTGCTGGAATTCGCCATATCCGATGTCGACAAGGCACGCCTCGTGCCGGTGATCGACTTCAAGGGAAATCAAAGAAAAGGGAACAAGCAATGAGCCGCGAAGTTCTGTTGCTCGTCGATGCGCTAGCGCGCGAGAAGAACGTCGACAAGGATGTGGTGTTTGGCGCACTTGAGGCCGCTTTGGCCTCGGCGACCAAGAAGCGTTTCGAAGAGGACGTGGATATCCGCGTCCATATCGACCGTGAATCCGGTGAGCACGAAACGTTCCGCCGCTGGCTTGTCGTCCCCGACGAACAGGGCCTGCAGGAACCGGACAAGCAGATCCTGCTGTTCGAAGCCCGCGAGCAGAGCGACGACATCCAGCTCGACGATTTCATCGAAGAGCAGATCGAGTCTGTCGAATTCGGCCGTATCGGCGCGCAGGCGGCCAAGCAGGTGATCCTGCAGCGTATCCGCGACGCCGAGCGCGAGCAGATCCTGAACGACTACCTGGATCGCGGCGAGAAGATCATGACCGGCACGGTCAAGCGCGCCGACAAGAAGGGCCTGATCGTCGAGTCCGGCCGCGTGGAAGCGCTGCTGGCCCGCGACCAGATCATCCCGAAGGAAAACCTGCGCACCGGCGACCGTGTACGTGCGTACATCCTGAACGTGGACCGCGCCGCGCGCGGCCCGCAGATCGAACTGTCGCGCACCGCGCCCGAGTTCCTGATCAAGCTCTTCGAGAACGAAGTGCCGGAAATGGAACAGGGTCTGCTGGAGATCAAGGCGGCGGCCCGCGATCCGGGCGTACGCGCCAAGATCGCCGTGGTGGCGCATGACAAGCGCATCGATCCGATCGGCACCTGCGTGGGCGTGCGTGGCACGCGCGTCACGGCGGTGCGCAACGAGATTGGCGGCGAAGCCGTGGACATCGTACTGTGGTCGGAAGATCCGGCGCAGTTCGTGATCGGCGCGCTGGCACCGGCACAGGTGCAGTCGATCGTGGTCGACGAAGAGAAGCACAGCATGGACGTGGTGGTCGACGAGGAAAACCTCGCCGTCGCCATTGGCCGCAGCGGTCAGAACGTGCGCCTGGCGTCGGAACTGACCGGCTGGCAGATCAACATCATGACGCAGGAAGAATCGGCGCAGAAGCAGGCCGAGGAAAGCGAAGTGGTGCGCAAGCTGTTCATGGCCAAGCTGGACGTGGACGAGGAAGTGGCGGACATCCTGATCGAGGAAGGTTTCTCCACGCTGGAAGAAGTCGCCTACGTGCCCATCAGCGAAATGATGGAAATCGAGGCCTTCGACGAGGACACCGTCAACGAGCTGCGCAACCGCGCCCGCGATGCGCTGCTGACGATGGAACTGGCCCGGGAAGAAAAGGTGGAAGAGGTGTCGCAGGATCTGCGTTCGCTCGACGGCCTGACCCCCGAGCTGATCGGCAAGTTGGCCGAAGGCAATATCCACACGCGTGACGACCTGGCCGAACTGGCCGTGGACGAGCTGGTCGAGATGGCCGGCGTTGGCGAGGATGAAGCCAAGGCGCTGATCATGAAAGCACGGGAACATTGGTTTAACTGAGGGACACGTCCGGGTTGACGCCCGGACGCGCTTTCCACACACGAATTGTCCCGACGTAGAAACCGAGCATTGAAAGGGTTTGAATGGCAAGCACAACAGTTGCCCAACTGGCCGCAGAACTGAGCCGCAGCCCTGCTGCACTGCTGGAACAATTGCAGGCAGCTGGGGTGGGCAAGGCGACGCCTGAAGACATCATTACCGAATCGGACAAGACCCGACTGCTGGATTACCTGAAGCGGTCGCACGGTCAGGCCGATGACAGCGCACGCAAGAAAATCACGTTGACCAAGCGCGAAACGTCCGAAATCCGTCAATCCGACTCCACCGGCAAGACCCGCACGGTGCAGGTCGAGGTGCGCAAGAAGCGCGTGCTGATCAAGCGCGACGAAGTCGAGTCGCACGACGACGGTGCCGACATCCAGGCGGCCGAGGCCGCTGCCGAGCAGGCCCGCCGCGACGAGGAACAGCGCCGCGAGCAGGCCGAGGCCCTGGCACGCCAGGAAGCCGAAGCCCAGGCAGCGCGCGAAGCCGCCGAGCGCGAGGAAGCCGATCGCCGCGCCAGGCAGGAAGCCCTGGAGGCCGAACAGCGTCGCCAGGCTGATCTGCTGGCCCAGAAGGCCGCCGAGGAAGCCGCTGCCGCCCAGGCAGCGTCCGACGCCGCCGAGGAAACCGCGCGCAAGAAGGCTGAAGAAGACAAGGCACGTCTGGCCACGGAACGCGCCCAGGCGCAGAAGAACGCCGACGACGCCAAGGCTGCCGCCGACAAGGCTCGCGCCGAGCAGGACAGCGCCAAGGCTGCGGCCGACAAGGCCCGCGCCGAGCAGGACGCCGCCGCGCGCCGCCGCCGCGAAGCCGCCGAAGCCGAAGCCCGGGCCATCCAGCAGATGCTGAATGCGCCGCCGCGCGTGCTGAAGGCGCCGTCGGAACGCAAGGCCGAGGAAAAGAAGGCCGAGCAGACCGGCACGCTGCACAAGCCGGTGAAGCCGGCTGGCACCGAAGTCAAGAAGGACGAGAAGAAGACCACCGCCGCGCCGGCCGCGACGACCACCACCGCTACCGCCGACAAGAAGGGCGGCAAGGGCAAGACCGGCGGCTGGCAGGACGACAACGCCCGGGGCAAGAAGGGCGGTGGCCTGAAGACGCGCGGCGATTCGTCGGGTGGTACTGGCGGCTGGCGCAGTGGCCCGCGTGGCCGTGGCGGCAAGCAGCATGGTGACGACGGCCGCAGCAATTTCCAGGCGCCGACCGAACCGGTGATCCGCGAAGTGCACGTGCCCGAGACCGTCTCGGTGGCCGATCTGGCCCACAAGATGGCCGTCAAGGCATCCGAGGTCATCAAACAGATGATGAAGCTCGGCCAGATGGTGACGATCAACCAGGTGCTGGACCAGGAAACCGCCATGATCGTGGTGGAAGAAATGGGCCACAAGGCGTACGCCGCCAAGCTGGACGATCCGGAAGCGCTGCTGCTCGTGACGGAAGGCGAGGAGCAGACCGATGCGGAGCTGCTGCCGCGTCCGCCGGTGGTGACCGTGATGGGTCACGTCGACCACGGCAAGACGTCGCTGCTGGACTACATCCGCCGCACCAAGGTTGCTGCGGGCGAAGCCGGTGGCATTACGCAGCACATTGGCGCGTACCACGTGGAAACCGACCGTGGCGTGATCACGTTCCTGGATACCCCGGGTCACGAGGCCTTCACGGCCATGCGTGCCCGTGGCGCCAAGGCCACCGACATCGTCATCCTGGTGGTGGCGGCCGACGACGGCGTGATGCCGCAGACCAAGGAAGCGATTGCGCACGCCAAGGCTGCCGGCGTGCCGATCGTGGTGGCGATCACCAAGGTCGACAAGCCGGAAGCCAACCCGGACCGCGTCAAGCAGGAACTGGTGGCGGAACAGGTGGTGCCGGAAGAGTACGGCGGCGATTCGCCGTTCGTGCCGGTGTCGGCCAAGACTGGCGCGGGCATCGACGACCTGCTCGAGAACCTGCTGCTGCAGGCTGAAGTGCTGGAACTGCGTGCTCCGGTGGACGCGCCGGCCAAGGGCCTGGTCGTGGAAGCCCAGCTCGACAAGGGCAAGGGCCCGATCGCGACGATCCTGGTGAGCAGCGGTACGCTCAAGCGCGGCGACGTCGTGCTGGCCGGCAGCGCCTATGGCCGCGTGCGCGCCATGCTGGACGAAAACGGCAAGCCGGCGAAGGAAGCCGGTCCGTCGATCCCGGTGGAAATCCAGGGTCTGTCGGAAGTGCCTGCCGCTGGCGAGGAAGTGCTGGTGCTGCCGGACGAGCGCAAGGCGCGCGAAATCGCGCTGTTCCGTCAGGGCAAGTTCCGCGACGTGAAGCTGGCCAAGCAGCAGGCGGCCAAGCTGGAAACGATGCTGGAACAGATGGCCGAAGGCGAAGTCCAGACGCTGCCGCTGATCGTGAAGGCCGACGTGCAGGGTTCGCAGGAAGCGCTGGTGCAGTCGCTGCAGAAGCTGTCGACCGCCGAAGTGCGCGTGCAGATCGTGCACGGTGGCGTGGGTGGCATCTCGGAATCGGACGTCAACCTGGCCACGGCTTCGAAGGCCGTGATCATCGGCTTCAACGTGCGCGCCGACGCTGGTGCGCGCAAGCTGGCCGAGCACAACGGCATCGACATCCGCTACTACAACATCATTTACGATGCTGTGGACGAGATCAAGGCGGCGATGTCGGGCATGCTGGCGCCGGAGAAGCGCGAGACCACGATCGGCCAGGTGGAAGTCCGCCAGGTCTTCCGCGTGCCGAAGATTGGCGCGGTGGCGGGCTGTATGGTCACCGACGGCATGGTCAAGCGTACGTCGCGGGTCCGTGTGCTGCGCAACAACGTGGTGATTCACGACGGCGAACTGGACTCGCTCAAGCGGTTCAAGGACGACGTCAAGGAAGTCAAGCAGGGCTTCGAGTGCGGTCTGTCGATCAAGAACTTCAACGACGTTCAGGAAGGCGACCAGCTCGAGGTGTACGAAATCACCGAGGTGGCGCGTACGCTGTAAGGCGATACGCAAAGACGGCAGGCTCCGGCCTGCCGTTTTCACATCATCGGCAAGTCAAAAAGTTTTGCATGGCCAAGAAAGGCAATATCTCCTCCCGTAATTTGCGCCTGTCGGACCAGATCCAGAAGGAACTGGCCGAGATGATCCAGCGCGAGCTTCGCGATCCGCGCCTGGGCCTGGTGACGCTGCAGTCGGTGTCGCTGACGCCTGACTACGCGCACGCCAAGGTCTACTTCACGGTGCTCGGTGCCGAGCCCGAGGTGGCCGCCGGCATCCTCCGCGAAAAGGCCGGCTACCTGCATTCGCTGCTGTTCAAGCGCCTGCATATCCATACCGTGCCGACGCTGCACTTCCATCACGACACGTCGGTGGAGCATGCGATCGAGATGTCGAAGCTGATCAACGAAGCCAATTCGACCCGCGCCAAGGAAGACGAGTAAGTTTCCGGTGCATCCCGCGAGCCGGCCGCAGCGCCGGCGCCGCAATCCTTCTTCCCCGCAATGACCGATTCCCAAGCCAACCGTCCGCCCGGCTGCCGCGTCGTGACGTGCATGGCGTGCTGCTGCTCGACAAGCCGCTGGGCCTGTCGTCCAACGACGCGCTGGTGCGCGCCAAGCGTCTGCTGCGCGCGAACAAGGCCGGCCACACCGGTACGCTGGATCCGCTGGCCACCGGCCTGTTGCCGCTGTGCTTCGGCGAGGCCACCAAGTTCTCGCAGGATCTGCTCGAAGCCGACAAGACCTACGAAGCCGCCGTGCGCCTTGGCGCCACCACGACCACCGGCGACGCCGAAGGCGATATCGTCAGCGAACGGCCAGTGACCTGCGACCCCGCGGCACTCGACGCGGCAATCGTGCGCTTCACGGGCGAGATCGAACAGGTGCCGCCGATGTACTCGGCCCTGAAGAAGGACGGCAAGCCGCTCTATGAATATGCGCGCGCTGGCCAGACCGTGGAGCGCGCGGCGCGTCAGGTGACGATCCATGCGATCACGCTGCTCGACGTCGATCTGGAAAATGGCCGATTTACGATGCGCGTGACCTGCAGCAAGGGCACGTACATCCGGACGCTGGCCGAGGATATTGGCGAAGCGCTCGGTTGCGGCGCCCATCTGACCGGCTTGCGGCGCACTGCCGTGGGCGATCTCACGCTCGACGGCGCCGTGACGCTGGAGCAGATCGATGCGCAGGCCGACGATGTGCGGCCCACGCTGCTGGCGCCCGTGGATGCGCTGCTGCAGCGCTGCCCGCCCGTGCATCTGGATGCGGCGGCTGCCGCGCGTTTCCTGCAGGGGCAACGTATCGCCCGCCGCGACCTGCCGGAAGACCAGATGCCGGATGAGGGCGTGCTGGCGCGCGTCTATGCCGAAGGCAAGCTGATGGGCGTGGCGCGGATGAAGGAAGGTGCGTTGCGGCCGGAGCGGCTCGTAAAACTCTGAGTTCTCGCTGCAGTGGTCAAACAAAAGGGCATCGATCAATATCGATGCCCTTTTTTCATGCCACGTTTCAGTCGATCAATGCGCGCCGGCTGCGTCCGCGCCGCCACCACCCTTGGCGCGCTTGGTCAGCCAGACAAAAACGATCAGCACGAAGAACAGCACGCCCGAGATCCAGAAGATGTCGTTGGCGCCCAGCATCGACGCCTGCAGCGAGATGTTCCGCTCGATCAGCCCGATGGCCTGCATCTTCGACATGCCCATTCCCATCAGGTGGTCAAGCTGCGCCTGGTACGTCGGGTTGTAGGGATTGACCTGCTCGACCAGCTGCGCATGGTGCAGCGCCGAGCGGTTTTCCCAGACCGTGGTCGAGATCGACGCGCCGATGGCGCCAAACGTGATCCGCACGAAATTCGACAGCCCCGAGGCCGCCGGGATCTTCTCGGGCGGCTGGCCCGACAGGATGATCGACGTCAGCGGGATGAAGAACATGGCCATGGCCGCGCCCTGGATCAGCGTCGGGATCACCAGTGCGCGCGTATCCACGCCCGTGGTGAAGCCGGCGCGCATGAAGCTGACCGCGCCGAACGTGATGAATGCGGTGGTGGCCACCCAGCGGGCGTCGATCTTGGGCAGCACGCGGCCGATGATCGGCGACAGGATGATGGCGAAGATGCCCACCGGCGCCGTCACCAGACCGGCATCGGTGGCCGTGTAGCCCACGATGGTCTGCAGCCACAGCGGCAGGATCACGAGGTTGCCGAAGAACAACCCGTAGGCCACCGAGATCGCCACCACGCCGGCCGCGAAGTTGCGACCCTTGAACAGGTGGATGTCGACGATCGGATGCTTCTCGTAGAGCTCCCAGGCCAGGAAGAACAGGAAGCCGACTACCGCGGTCACGCCCAGCGCCACGATCACGCCCGAGTGGAACCAGTCGAGCTCCTTGCCCTTGTCCAGCATCAGCTGCATCGAGCCGACCCAGATCACCAGCAGCGCCAGGCCGATGCGGTCGATCGGCAGCATCTTGGTGGGCGTTTCACGTTCGCGATAGATCGACCAGGTGACCCAGGCCGTGGCGATGCCGATGGGCACGTTGATATAGAAGATCCACGGCCAGGTCATGTTGTCCGAGATCCAGCCGCCCAGCAGCGGCCCCATGATCGGCGCCACGAGCGTGGTCATGCCCCATAGCGCCAGGGCCATCGAACTCTTGGCGGGCGGATAGCTGGCCAGCAGCAGCGCCTGCGACAGCGGAATCATCGGGCCGGCCACGGCGCCCTGCAGCACGCGGGCGGCCAGCAGCGTTTCCAGGTTCGGCGCCACGCCGCAGAGCCACGACGACACCACGAACAGCAGGATCGACAGCACGAACAGCCGCACCGCGCCAAAGCGCGTGGTCAGCCAGCCCGTCAACGGCACCGAGATCGCGTTGGCGACCGCGAACGATGTAATGACCCAGGTGCCCTGGTTGGGCGACACGCCTAGGTCCCCCGAGATGGCCGGGATCGACACGTTGGCGATCGACGAATCGAGCACGTTCATGAACGTGGCCAGCGACAGCGCGATGGTGCCCAGGATCAGCTTGCCGCCGGTCAGCGGCGGAGGCGCGCCGGGGCGGGCGGGCACGGGCTTGGGAGCCGGGGCCGCGCCGGCGTCCGGCGTTGCGGTGGGGGAGTTTGCCATGGGCAATCAGCGAGTAAAGCGGGTCGGGAACGATCGGGATCGATCAGCTACGGTCAGGTGCGGGCAGGCTTGGCAGCCGCACGTGCCGCGTTGGGGGCACCGGCGGCACTGGCCGCGCCGGCACCGCCGGCAGGGCGGGCCACACCCGAGCCCGACACGCGGCCGCCATTGTTTAGCGCGATGATGCGGGCGATCAGCGCGTCGGCGTCCTCCGCCACCTTGTCGTAGACGTCAGTCTGCAGCGGCCTGGCCGACTTGGCGCTGACCAGCGACGCGCCTTCTTCCTTGCGCACGTCGACCGTGACGTTCATCGACAGGCCCACGCGCAGGGGGTGGTCCTTGAGCTGTTGCGGGTCCAGCGCGATGCGCACCGGCAGGCGCTGCACCACCTTGATCCAGTTGCCGGTGGCGTTCTGCGCCGGCAGCAGCGAGAACGCCGCGCCGGTACCGGCCGAGAACCCTTCCACGTGACCCGTGTACTTGACCTTCGAGCCATAGACGTCGGCTTCCAGCTCCACCGGCTGGCCGATCCGCATATGCGTGATCTGCACTTCCTTGAAGTTGGCGTCGACCCAGACCTGGTCCAGCGGCACCACGGCCATCAGCGGCGTGCCGGCCGCCACGCGCTGGCCCACCTGCACCGAGCGCTTGGCGACATAGCCCGTGACAGGCGCCGGCATGCTCGAACGGGCGAAGGCCAGATAGGCCGAGCGCAGGTTGGCGGCGGCGCGCTGCACGTTCGGATGCTTCTCGACGGTAGTCTGGTCGGTCAGCACCTGGTTCGATGCCAGTTGCTCGCGCGCCGCCACCAGCGCCGATTCGGCAGCCTTCAGCGCGGTCTGGGCGTGGGCGATTTCTTCGCTCGACACGGCGCCCGAGCCGGCAATGGCCTGGCGGCGGCGCAGGTCGTCGCGCGCCTTGGCCACGTCGGCGTCGCGCAGTGCCACCTGCGCGGACAGCGACCCGTTGTTCACGTACAGCGTGCGGACTTCGCGCACGGCTTGGGCAAGCTGGGCTTCGGCCTGCTCCATGGCCACCTGCGTGTCGGCGCGATCGAGCTGGATCAGCGGCTGGCCGGCGGTGACCAGTTGCGTATCGTCGGCGGCGATCGACACCACGGTGCCACCCACCAGCGGCGTCACCTGCACCACGTTGCCCGCCACGTAGGCGTCGTCGGTGTTCTCGAAATGGCGGGCGTAAAGGCCCCAGTACAGGCCGTAGCCGATGCCGGCCACCACGACCGCGGCGGTCAGTGAAACGAGCAGGCGCTTGCGCTTGCCGTTGTTGTTGCCCGCAGGGGCTGCTTGCTGGTTGGTGCTCATGGTTGGATCTCTCGAATCTCTGCGATGTGTCGTCGTGTCTTCTATGGGCGTTGCGACGGGTCTGGGCGTCAGGAATGGGGCAGGGCGCCGTCAGCCCTGCGCCGCCTGGGCCGTGCCCGCCGGCTTGCCGGCGTCATGTGGGGTGCCAGTCCGGGCCGCGGCCTCTTCCTCGTAGCCGCCGCCCAGCGCCTTCATCAGCCCGATCTGCAGGTCCAGCCGGCGCGCCTGCAGGTCGGTGGCCAGCCGGCGCTGTTGCAATACGTTGCTTTCGGCATTGAGCACGGTCAGCTGCGTGCCCAGGCCGGCCTTGTAGCGCATCGTGGCCAGCGAGTAGGCATGCTCGGCCAGGTCCAGGGCTTCGCGCTGGGTCTGGATCTGCTGGTCGACGCTGCGGATGCTGGTCACGGTGTCGGCGGTCTCGCGCAGCGCGTCGACCAGGGTCTGGTTGTAGCTGGCCGCGGCGATGTCGTACTGCGCGTACTTGCCCTTGAGATTGGCGCGCAGGCGGCCGCCCTGGAAGATCGGCAGCGTCAGCGACGGCCCCACGCCAAACGTGCGGCTCATGCTCATCAGCAGGTTCGACGGATCGAGCGACGCCACGCCGGCAAAGGCGGTCAGCTTCACATCGGGCAGGAATTCCTTCTTCGCCACGGTGATGTCCTTGGACGACGCCTCCACGCGCCAGCGCGCCGCTACCAGGTCCGGACGGCGGCCGATCAGGCCGATGGTCAGGTCGTCGGGCAGTTGCGGCGTCGCGTTGGCCAGCAGCGTGGGCTTGGCAATCTGCAGTCCCCGGTCGGGACCCTTGCCCAGCAGCGCGGCGATCTGGTTGCGGGCCAGCGCGATTTCCTCGTCCACGCGCTGCAGGTCGGTCTGGGCGGCGGCCACCGTGCCGCGAGCCTGCGTGGTTTCCACCTGGGTATCGAGCCCGGCGGCCAGGCGCTGGCGCGACAGGTCGGTCAGGTCGCGGCGCTGGGCGATGGCCCGCTCCGCCACGTCGCGCTGCGCGTAGAGCGCGGCCAGCCGGTTGTAGCTGCGCGCCACAGACGTGGTCAGCACCAGGCGCGCGGCCTGCGTCTCGGCCTCCATGGCGCGGTCGTCGGACAGTGCGGCTTCCAGCGCGTCGCGGTTCTTGCCCCAGAAGTCCAGATCCCAGGAGAACCCAAGCTGCAGGCGCGACTGGTTCTGCCACGAACCGGCCAGCGGCGTGCCTTCGAACAGATCGGTCTCCGAGAAACGCTGGCGTACCAGGCTGCCCTCGAAGTCCACGCCGGGGTAGAGCGCCGCGCGGGTGGCATCGGCCATGGCGCGCGAGGCTGCCAGGCGGCCAAAGGCCACCTGAAGGTTCGGGTTGCCCTGGATGGCTTCGTCCACCAGCGCGCGCAGTTGCGCATCGTGGAACTGGTCGACCCAGTCCTGCGACGGCCACTGGCCGTGTTCGTTGGTGAAGGTCTGCGGCGACGCCAGCGTGCTGGCATCGGTCATGGTCTGCGTGCTGTGCGAATTGCCCAGCGCAGCGCATCCGGCCAGCACGGCAGCCGCCAGGACGGTTAGCGCAAGCGTGCCCGTACGGCGAAGCTGGTCAGCGCGGCTGGCGCGGTGGGAAAGAGAGTGAGCGGTGGTCATAGGGTGTGAACTGTGACGCGGTCTGGCGGTTTCAGGAACGGCGTATCTGACGTTTTGGAATTCTTCTTCGGTATCGTCGATGGCCTATCCCGTGTTGCGCTCCAACGGGCAGCCCGCCGGGTCCGCGCCGCGGTTGTTGGCGATGATACGCAGCAGCATGCCGCGCAGCACCTCGATCTCGGCATGGCTGAAGCCCTCGAAATGGCGGCGCATGACATTGCAGAACACCGCCGGCAGCTTTTCCAGCATGGCGTCGCCGGCAGGGGTGATCGACAGGTCCACCACGCGGCGATCGTCGTCGCGGCGGGTGCGGGCGATCAGGCCACGCTTTTCCATGCGACTCAGCAGGCGCGTGACCGATCCGGCGTCGGTGTTCAGGTTGCGGGCCAGGTCGGTCACCGTGGTGGCCTCGCCCTTGGCCAGCATCATCAGGCAACTGGCCTGGGCGTGCGTCATGTCCAGGCCGCTAACTTCCTGCTCCACGCCTTGCGACAGCGTATTTTTCGCGCGCGAGAGCAGATAGCCGATACTCTTGCCGATTTCATAGTCGGCCGGATCGAACAGGTCTTCGGCCGGATCGAGGGGTGTCGTGGACGTCATCTCTTGTCACTGCAATCATTGCTTGGGCAAATATAAGCAGGTGCGAAGTGATGTTCAAGCACCGCAATTCGTTATTGCGTAAAACGCAATGGCTGTCCTTGATCTATGCTGAACAGCGATAGAGTGTTCCGCGCTGCAACATGCTAGAATGTCGGGTTAATTTTTCCGATAGCTCCGCCTTCAGGGGACGCCGAATGACCCGCGCCATCCGTAATATCGCCATCATCGCTCACGTCGATCATGGCAAGACCACTCTGGTCGACCAGCTCCTGCGCCAGGCAGGCACCTTCCGCGACAACCAGCAAATCGCCGAACGGGTGATGGACTCGAACGACCTGGAAAAGGAACGCGGGATCACCATCCTCGCGAAGAACTGTGCCGTCGAGTACAACGGCACGCACATCAACATCGTCGATACCCCGGGCCACGCCGACTTTGGCGGTGAAGTGGAGCGCGTGCTGTCGATGGTCGACGGCGTGCTGCTGCTGGTGGACGCCGTGGAAGGCCCGATGCCCCAGACGCGTTTCGTGACGCGCAAGGCACTGGCCCTGGGCCTCAAGCCCATCGTCGTGATCAACAAGATCGACCGCCCGGGCGCCCGTCCGGACTGGGTGATCAACCAGACTTTCGACCTGTTCGACAAGCTGGGCGCCAACGACGACCAGCTCGACTTCTCGGTGATCTACGCCTCGGGCCTGAACGGCTACGCCGGCCTGACCGAAGACGTGCGCGACGGCGACATGAAGCCGCTGTTCGAAACCGTGCTGGACAAGGTGCCGGTGCGTAACGACGACCCGAACGGCCCGCTGCAGATGCAGATCATCTCGCTGGACTACTCGAGCTACGTCGGCAAGATCGGCGTGGGCCGTATCTCGCGTGGCCGCGCCAAGCCGCTGCAGGACGTGGTGGTCAAGTTCGGTCCGGAAGGCAACCCGATCAAGGGCCGTATCAACCAGGTGCTGAAGTTCAGCGGCCTGGAGCGCGAGATCGTGGCCGAGGCGGAAGCCGGCGACATCGTGCTGATCAACGGTATCGAGGAACTGGGCATCGGCTGCACCGTGTGCGCCCCGGAAGCCCAGGACGCGCTGCCGATGCTGAAGGTGGACGAGCCGACGCTGACGATGAACTTCTGCGTCAACACGTCGCCGCTGGCCGGCCGTGAAGGCAAGTTCGTGACCAGCCGCCAGCTGCGCGAGCGCCTGGACCGCGAACTGAAGTCGAACGTGGCGCTGCGCGTGGCCGATACCGGCGACGACACGATCTTCGAAGTGTCGGGCCGTGGCGAACTGCACCTGACCATCCTGCTGGAAAACATGCGCCGCGAAGGCTACGAACTGGCCGTGTCGCGTCCGCGCGTGGTGTTCAAGGAAATCGACGGCGTCAAGAACGAGCCGTACGAACTGCTGACCGTGGACGTGGAAGACGGCCACCAGGGTTCGGTGATGGAAGAGCTGGGACGCCGCAAGGGCGAACTGCTCGACATGGCATCGGACGGCAAAGGCCGTACCCGCCTGGAATACCGTATCCCGGCCCGTGGCCTGATCGGCTTCCAGGGTGAATTCCTGACGCTGACGCGTGGTACCGGCCTGATCAGCCACATCTTCGACGACTACGCGCCGGTGCGCGAAGGCGGCCTGGGCGAGCGCCACAACGGCGTGCTGATTTCGCAGGACGACGGCGACGCCGTGGCCTACGCACTGTGGAAGCTGCAGGATCGCGGCCGCATGTTCGTCAAGCCGGGCGATGCGCTGTACGAAGGCATGATCATCGGTATCCACAGCCGCGACAACGACCTGGTCGTGAACCCGATCAAGGGCAAGCAGCTGACCAACGTGCGCGCGTCGGGTACCGACGAAGCGGTGCGCCTGGTGCCGCCGATCCAGATGTCGCTGGAATACGCGGTGGAATTCATCGCCGACGACGAACTGGTGGAAATCACGCCGAAGAGCATCCGTCTGCGCAAGCGTCACCTGAAGGAGCACGAGCGCAAGCGTGCTTCGCGCGACGCGAACTGATTTCCGGCGTCCGGCCTGCTGGCCGGCTGGAAGCAAAAAACCGCGCCCTGGTGGCGCGGTTTTTTTGTCGCCCGACTCAGGTTTGCTCCCCTCGCCCGCCTGCGGGGAGGGGCCGGGGAGAGGGCAAGCGTATCAATCTCCGAAGCGCCAGCCCGCGGCCCCCGCCATTCCGGCGGCTTCCACAAATACCGCAGATCCCGCTCGCGCCAGACATCGGCAAACATGTCGCGCCACTCGTGGAACGTCAGCGTCAGCGGATTGTGCGTGTGGATCTGCCGCGTGATGCCGTACTGCGGTGCCTCCTGCTCGGGCACGAACGTGCCGAACAAGCGATCCCAGATGGTCAGCACGCCGGCATAGTTGCGGTCGATGTACTGCGGGTTGCGGGCGTGATGCACGCGATGGACGCTTGGCGTATTGACGATCTTCTCAACGATCGGCCATCGCTGCCCCAGCCGCGTATGGACGAAGAACTGGAACGCCAGGTTCAGCCCCACTGCCAGGATGACCCAATCTGGCGAAAATCCGATGAAAGCCAGCGGAATCCAGAAGATCCACATGCCCGAGACCGGATAGGTCAGGCTCTGGCGGAATGCCGTCGAGAAGTTCATGCCTTCCGACGAGTGATGGGCCACATGCGACGCCCACATCCAGCGCACGCGATGGCTTGCGCGATGAAACCAGTAGTAGAGAAAGTCCTGCAGCAGCAACAGCAGCGCAAACGACCACCACGTCTGCGGCACCGCACGCAGGCCGTGAGCGTAGCACCACGTGTAGATGGTGCGGATGAGCAACCAGAGGAAGAAGGCGTCCGATGCCTGGTGCATCAGGGCCAGCGTGGCATTCGACAAGGTGTCGCGCCAACTGTAGATCGAACGGTCGCGCTTCGACCAGTACCAGGCTTCCCAGCCGATGGTCAGCAGGAAGACGGGCGCGAAGGCCATCAGGATCAGGCCGGGGTCGAAACCTGCGGAAGCGGGGGCGTTCGATGTCATGGCAGCAGTGTGCACAATCCAGGCATTCTGGACTGGAAAATTCCCTCCATACGGCCGGCAGGTGACGCATGCGGCGCGTCATAGCCGTTCATCACAAAAACGCAGCACAGACTATCACCACAAGGCAATCAAGTCGGCCACGGCAATGCCGTCATTGGGGCGACGGCCATGGAGGAGTGGCCGATTTCACGTCACGGAGAGACTCGCCCCATGTTTCGCAACACTACGATTGGAGCCCGCTTGTGGCTCCTGACGATTGTCACAAACCTGTTGCTGTTGATTGTCGGTGCCGTTGGTTGGATCGGCATGTCGCGCAGCAACGACGCGACGCGCCAGATCTATCAGCAGCAGTTGTCGGCCGCCACATTCCTGGCAGAAGCCCGTTCGAACCAGCTGCTGGTGCGCGTGCTGCTGGACCAGGCCGCCTTTGCCACCGACGCCGCCGATGCCAAGGCGCGCGCGGCCACGGCGCAGGATTTTGCGCGACAGTCCGACGCCGCATGGCAGTCGTACCTGGCCATTCCGCGCACCGAGGAGCAGACGCGCGCCACGGAGAACGTGTCCGAGAAGCGCCGGGCGCTGTTCCAGGAAGGCGTGACGCCGATGATCGCCGCACTCAACGCGGGTAACCGCGATGCGATGATGAAGGCGGTCATGGAGACCATTCCGAAACTCGATATCCAGTTCACCGCCGTCAATACGGAACTGGGTCGCCTGCAGGTGGAAAGCGCCAAGGCCGTCTACGAGAATTCACAACATCGCTATGACAGCCTGCTGACGGTTTCGATTGCCGTGCTGGTTCTTGGGCTGGCCTTCAGCACCGTGGTGGCGTGGCGCCTGCGGGCATCGATCGTCAATCCGCTGGATATCGCCATTGCCCGCTTCGCGCGCATGGCGGATGGCGATCTTAGTATTTCTACGATGCGTGATGGCGAAGCAACGGCCGACGAGCACGCAAAGAGCGAGACCAGCCGCATGCTCGGCATGCTGGGCCGCATGCAGGAGCGCCTGGCCGAGATGGTGGGCGAGGTGCGCAGCGGTGCCGATTCGATCGCGGCGGCCAGCCAGCAGATTGCCAGCGGCAACGCCAACCTGTCGCAACGTACCGAGCAGCAGGCCGCGTCGCTCGAAGAAACGGCATCGAGCATGGAAGAGCTGACCAGCACCGTGCGCCATAACGCGGACAGCGCCCGCGAGGCCAGCACGCTGGCCGTGGACGCGCGCCGCCTGGCCGAAACCGGCAGCCAGGCCGTGTCGCGCGTGCAAAGCACGATGCAGCAGATCGACACCGGCGCCAACAAGGTGGTGGACATCATCGAGGTCATCGAAAAGATCGCCTTCCAGACCAATATCCTGGCGCTGAACGCGGCCGTGGAAGCCGCCCGAGCCGGCGAGCACGGGCGTGGCTTCGCGGTCGTGGCCGGCGATGTGCGCGATCTGTCGCAACGGTGCGCGGCGGCGTCGAAGGAAATCCGCGGGCTGATTGGCGCCTCGGTGTCGAATGTGCGCGAAGGCACGTCGCTGGTGGACGATGCCGAACGCGCCATGCAGGACATCGTCAATGCGGTGCGCCGCGTGAGCGATATCGTCGGCGGCATCAGCGCGGCGTCCGACGAGCAATCGCGCGGCATCGAGCAGGTGAACGTAGCGGTTTCGCACATGGACGGTATGACGCAGCAGAACGCTGCACTGGTGGAGGAAGCCGCCGCCGCGGCCGGCTCGCTTGAGGACCAGGCGCAGCGGCTGACGGGCCTGATGTCGGCCTTCCGGCTCGCCTAAGCCGATTCTCATGAGCCGATTCTGAAAAGCCTCCGTCATCGAATCCGGGCAAGGTATGTGGCGTAAATTGCCGCCTACCAGAACGGAGACGGAAATGACGGAGTTTGTATCGACGGCGGTGCAGGGCGGCGTGGCCTATCTGACGCTGACCCGCCCGCAGGCCCTGAACGCGCTGTCGCTGGACATGATCCGGGCGATCACGGCAGCGCTGGAGCAATGGGAATCGGACCCCGCCGTGCACGCGGTGGTGGTCGCCGGCGCGGGCGGCAAGGCGTTCTGCGCGGGCGGCGATATCCGCTGGTTCCATCAGGCCTACCACGCCAACGATCCGCTGCTCGACCAGTTCTTCGTCGAGGAGTACGCGCTCAACCACCTGATTCACCGGTACCGCAAGCCCTATATCGCCCTGATGGATGGCGTGGTGATGGGCGGCGGCATGGGCATCTCGCAAGGCGCCCGGCTGCGCATCGTCACCGATCGTACGAAGATGGCGATGCCGGAAACCAATATCGGCCTGTTCCCCGACGTGGGCGGTGGCTGGTTCCTGGCACGCACGCCCGGACACATCGGCGAATACCTGGGCCTGACCGGCGTGGTGATCCATGCCGCGGACGCGCTGTTCGCGAAGCTGGCCGATGCCTATCTGCCCGCCAATGCCATGGCGGAGCTGGCGGCATCGCTGCAGGCGCAGGTGTTCGAGAATGGCGACGCGGTGCTCGCTCATATCGCTACCCTCACCGATCAGCACGCGGCTGCTTGCGATCCGGCGACCAGCCAACTGGCGCAGCAGGCCGAAGCCATCGACAGCTTGTTCTCGGGCGCGACGGCCCAGGACATCCTGGCCGCTGTCAGCGACACGGCCGGCGACTGGGCCGCGCAGACCGCCGCCACGCTGCGCAGCCGGTCGCCGCTGATGCTTTGCGTCACGCTGGAGCAGATCCGCCGGGCGCGCACGATGTCGCTGGAAGACGAACTGCGCATGGAACTGGACATGATGTACGACGTATTCCGCCACGGCGACGGCATCGAGGGCATCCGCGCACTGGTCATCGACAAGGACCACCAGCCGAAATGGAAGCCGGCCCGCCTGGACGAAGTGACGCCCGGCCGCGTGCGCGCATTCTTCGACAGCAAGTGGCGGCGCGAGGAACACCCGCTGGCCGCGCTGGGCTAAGCCGGTGGGCTAAAGGGTGTCCGTGCGGGGCGACGGTCACGCAAGTCGAGTAGAGTGTCGGGCAGGACTGGCCCCGTAGCCGGGGCCGGCCTTCGCTTCATTTCGACCGTGTGTGAACAGTGAAAGGAACCGTAATGAGCAATCCTCGTGATGTCGCCGTACTGGTGGGAAGCCTGCGCAAGGAATCCCTGAACCTGAAACTGGCCAAGGCGCTGGCCGCGCTTGCGCCGCCGCAACTCAAGCTCGATATCGTCGAGATCGGCCAACTGTCCCATTACAACCAGGACGACGACGTGAATCCTCCGTCGGAGTGGGTGGCCTTCCGGGATCGCATCCGCCGGGCCGACGCCGTCCTGTTTGTCACCCCCGAATACAATCGCTCGGTGCCCGGCGTACTGAAAAACGCCATCGACGTGGGCTCCCGCCCGTACGGGCAAAGTGCGTGGGACGGCAAGCCGGGCGGCGTGATCAGCGCATCGCCGGGCAATATCGGCGGGTTTGGCGCCAACCATCACCTGCGTCAATCGCTGGTGTTCCTGAATATCCCGGTGCTGCAGCAGCCGGAGGCCTATATCAGCGGCGTCGACAAGCTGTTCGACGAGCAGGGCGGCATCAGCAATGAATCGACCCGGGGCTTTTTGAGCAAGTATCTGACGACCTTCGCCACCTGGATCGACCGCAACGCCGCCGCCCGCTGACAGCGGCAGACCTACCGCTTCAAACGTCGGTAAGCCCCGTCCTACAAGGCGAAGCGGGGACGACCCGACACCGGCGACGCCACGTCCTTTCTATAGTGAAGCCATGTTCAAACACATAGACAAGGAGGAAACATCATGCCGTACATTCTCGCTTGGCTGCTTGGCGTCCCGGCCTTCGTTCTGATCCTGATCTGGCTGTTCATGCACTAAGTGCATGTTGCCCGACTCGAAAACGGCGCCTCAGGGCGCTGTTTTCGTTGGAAACTGCGCCATCGGCGTCGCTGCTCAGGCAAGTATCTCGCGTATACTTATGGGTTGTTCTCTGTCCGCGCGGGCAAACAGCCGCCGGCCGTTTCTCGACGCCATACCCATGACTGCAAATCCGCGCCGCATCTCGGTCGCCCCGATGATGGATTGGACCGATCGCCATTGCCGCACGTTTCACCGCTCGCTAAGCCAGTACACCTGGCTCTATACCGAGATGGTAACCACGGGCGCGCTGCTGCATGGTGACGTGGCGCGGCATCTCGATTTTGATGCGGGGGAGCAGCCCGTGGCCCTGCAACTGGGCGGTAGCGAGCCGGCCGACCTTGCACAGGCGGCGAAATTGGGCGAGCAGTGGGGCTACAAGGAAATCAACCTGAATTGCGGCTGCCCGTCTGAACGCGTGCAGCGCGGCGCCTTTGGCGCCTGCCTGATGGCCGAGCCCCAGCTGGTGGCCGATTGCGTGAAGGCAATGCGGGACGTCGTCTCCGTGCCGGTGACGGTAAAGCACCGGATCGGCATCGACAAGATCGAGCATTACGATTTTGTGCGCGATTTTGTAGGCACTATCGCGGAGGCGGGATGTGAAACGTTTATCGTCCACGCGCGTAATGCGATTCTCAAGGGCCTGAGCCCTAAGGAAAATCGTGAAATTCCGCCGCTGCGTTACGAGGTCGCCTATCAATTGAAAAAGGAATTTCCGCATCTGGAAATCCTGATTAATGGCGGCATCGTCTCGTACAGCGATATGGACGAACATTTGCGCCACGTGGACGGGGTAATGATTGGCCGGCAGGCGTACCACGATCCTTATATCCTTTCCGAAATGGACAGCCGTTTCTACGGATCGGAATCGCCCATCCCATCACGTGAAGACGTCGAACTGGCCATGCAGGCCTATATCGGCCAACTGGTGGAGCGGGGCGGGTACATGGGAGCCGCCACGCGCCATATGCTGGGCCTGCATCGAGGGGTGTACGGCGGGCGTGGGTGGCGCCGGGTGCTGTCTGATGCCCGCCGCATGAACGCGGCCCGTACGCGGGCGGACGTTGACGAGCTCTTCACTGAAGCGCGCTCGCACCTGCGGCCGGACTTGCTCGAAGCAGCCTGACGGTCGGCCCTACGTGACGATCGTAAGAAGCGGCGCTGGAAGAAAAGCTCTAATTTCGAACGATCGTTCTATGCAGGATCCCGCAAATGTACGTCCCAGACGCATTTGTGTCTGCCGGGTGGCCTGAAACCCGCATGGGCAAAGGGATTCCCCTAATTCGCCAGGTCCGGGGCATGTTCTTACACTGTGCCTGCCCTCGAATACAGGGCTTTCTTCAACTGATTTTTGAGCCCGCCGTGTGCGGGCTTTTTTCTGTTCCGTCTCGTTGCTGCCACAGTACCCGTGGGTTTGCCCGGATGGTGCGCAGCACTTTCGAGGACTACATTGAATGCGCCTTCAGGGCATTGAGATCGCTAATTTAAGAGTCCGCTTCGTGCGGGCTCTTTTTTTGCGCACGACATTCGAGCCGAATGGCGTAACTGCGTTCGCTGCGTGCGAGTGCCAAAAAAAGCAGGCGATGCTCGTCGGGAGTGATCGCCTGTCGGGAATGTCGAGGGGGTCAATATCCCTCGGAGAAGAGTATCCAACAGCATTATTTCCGGCAGTACCCTGCGGAGGTGGGGCAGGACCTCCGCTTTTTGGCCGATGTGCCGATGCCGGGAAGTGTGGCTATTGTAAAGACATGCGCCGATCGAGCGGCGGCTAGGTCATGTTACGATGCGTTTCAAAATGCCGCGACAGTCGGCGTGGGAAAGGGGGCAGCGCTCATGAGCGCGGCTCCAGGCAGGGGAAAAGCAGGTGGGCTGGCGGATTCAATTGGTGCGCGGGGAATGTACGGCCAAGGGAAGCGGAAGCGAGCCCTGAGGAATTGAAATGGAAGCAGAAGAACCATTCGGTGAGGTCTTCGAGGACTACCGGGTGATCTGGGTGGCCGAACAGTTGCAGGACGGCAAATGGACTGCGCGCTATTGCTGGCACCCCGGCACATCGATCGACGCGGGCAAGGCGTTGCAACGCGATGTCCTGAACGGCAAGTCGAAGCGCTTGCTTGGACTTTTCCGAGCGAGGCAGACACCATCGCCGCGATCAAGAACGCGGTCCTGCTCGAAGCAAAGTGGGTAGGCCCACGATGAAGCAGCGAGACGTTGATTGATGAGTTCGAAATTTTTGTGCGGGATACTAGCCATCTATCGCGAATGCTTGTATAGTCTTGTTCTTCGCTGATCGATGCATCGGTTGGCGAAGAATCTCTACGGTGGCTGTAGCTCAGTTGGTAGAGTCCAGGATTGTGATTCCTGTCGTCGTGGGTTCGAGTCCCATCAGCCACCCCAACAAATTCGAGGCTTTGCAGGTTTGCAGCAACTAACTTGCGAGGTATTTGGAAGATGACTTTCCAAAATTGGAAGATGCCCGCCAGACTGAGCGGGCATTTTTCATTTCAGCGAGTCGCTTTTACCTTGCGCTCGCGCCGACGGTCATACACCTTGGCGACCATTTTCCCGTCCGTGTGGCCCGTCGCATCAATGATCTTGGTGTCCCCGCCATCCATCCGATCGGTGACCGCGCTGGGGCGCATGTCAGCCAGGGCGAAGCGCCGGAATGCAATCTCCTTCTTTGCGGCCTCGGCTTCACAGTAGGTCATCAGGCGCGTCCAGATCGTCGTCCACCCGCTCCGGCTGTACTGCTGTCCGGAAGTGTTCCCGAAGACATACATGCCGGCCGTGCGCTGCAGGGCCATAGCTTCATCGACCGTCGCGCGCAACTCGGGCGACCAGTTCACCAGTTTCCACCGTTGCGCCTGGCCGGCCTTGCGCTTGCCGATCGGCACCTGCAACCCTTCCGGAAGAATGCGCTGGCGCAGCAGGCCGCGCATCTCGTCGGGACGGCTGACCGTCAGGAACGCGGTATAGGCGCACAGCGCCATGATCTGGTAGCTACCTCCGCGCTGACGTGCAACCTCGCGCATCAGAGCCATTTCGGCCTCGGTGACAACGCGGTCCTTGGGCTTCGTCGGGTTGTACTTGATGCCGCGACACGGGTTCTCTTCCAGATCACCCTGACGCCGGCCGTACTCCAGCACCGCGGAGAGCAGCGCGATTTCCTTGTTGGCCTTGGCCGGCGCTCCTTTCTTTGCCCGATCCGCCAGGTAGCGGTAGACGTGAACCGGCTTGATCGCGGCAGGGCGCATCTTGCCGAACACGGCCACGAGTCGCTTCGCCTCGTTCCTGTTCTCGTCCAGCGTTCCCTGAGCCTTACGAAGCTCGCTGTCCTTGGGCAGAGCGTCCTGCCAATCGAAGTAGCTTTCGAACAGCGCTTCGGTTGTGCCAGACCGGACCACATTGCCGTTCAGTTCGTTGGCACGCCGAATCGCATCATCCTTGATGGCGGCTACCGCTTCAGCATCACGTGTCGGCGCTGACAGCCGGAATGCCCACTTCCCGTCGGCCAGCTTGTAGCCGAAGCTCGTGGTGCGATCGCCGTAGCGTGCGTAGAGGCGGAAGGGCAGGCCGTCGGGCCGCTTGCGTCGTCCGATCATAGTCAGATGGCAGAGAAGTCAGGTTCGGCCTCGGCGGCCTGATCAGGGGCGACAGACTGCGCCGTACCGCGCATGCGTGCCTCGAAGTAGGATCGGTCAACCTGGGGAAAGCCCCGCAGGTTGGGGATGAACGGTACACCATTGCGTGTCAGGTGACGGCGCATGCAGGCGTAGCTGTTGCTCGCGCACCCGATCACGTCAGCCAGTTCATCTGCGGTAAGGAATGCGCCCATGGTGCTCTCCCAGTTCTTCAGCGTCGTTTGCAAGACGCGTTCAAATGCTGCTTCCATCAGTCTCTCTGCATCGCCCGGATGGCTTCGGCCTGCATGGCTTCGAAGCAGAGCTTTGCCTCATCGGCCCATGATGATCCCGGGCGATTCTCTTGCCCGTCGATCAATGAACGGGCGCCTGCAACCTGCATCGCCTCGGTAACTTCAATAGCCTGCTTGCGCGAGGCTTGCCATGCGCGCCATACATCTTCTGTGTTGGCATGCCTGTAGTTGTCGTTCTGACTGCGCTTGACGCTATATCCCTCAGCATCCGCCCACTTCTCAAATTCCTCGTCCATCACTCTCTCCTGTGGCGGTGCGCTCTGCTTCCATCCGTTCTTTGAACATCTGATACAGCATCTCGATAGACACCGGCCAGATGCATTCTCCATGTTCTCCATGAGACTTCGGGTACAAAAAGTCATCCCCGACGTTTGCAAAGAATTCCACGTGGTCTATCCAATCTGCGTCAGCCATTCCCCTCTCCCTTCTTCCTTCCGATCTCGGCGGCGGCGCTTTCTAGTTCGCGGATTCGAGCAACCATCGCAAGAATCACCTCTGGTCGGGCCGTCACGCGGCCACCGGCTTCCTGCCGCTGCTTGGCGATGCGCTCGATATGGTCTAGATCCAGTTCCATTTCAATCTCCGCAGAAGCATGAGATTGCTTCCTCGTCTTGGTCGAACATATCGGCTTGCTGGTCGGCAAACGCGGCCATTTGCGCATAGCTGGCGCGGTCGTTACGGAAGCGGGCGCCATCGCCATGCGCTACATTCTCTGCCTTTCGTTCCTGCTCGGCCCACCAGACGGCGCGCTCGGGTTTTTCTTGGATAAGCGATAGAACCTGAGCGGCAGGCTTCAGGAAGCACAGGTCGCAGTTACCGTGCATAGTCTTGCCGTTGTTGTTCGGCAGCGCCAGGTCGAACGGCTGTGCCTTCCAGAATGCACCGACATCACGGGCCGACACGAAAGCATCAACCAGCGGCACGCGCACATACTCGCTCTTTGTCTCCGGGTGCGGATTGAAACGAAACTTTGCGGCGCGACGCGGCTCGTCGGCACGGATACCGATCATAGTTTCCCAGTCATCCCAAGCCAGCGAGCGCAGGTAACGGTGCATCGTGCGCGTCTTCATTTCCGACGAGCAATAGCGGGCGCGCAGGTTCGGAAGCACGCCGTTGCGCTGCTGAATGACAGCCTCGTACGGCTCACCGGCCCGGCTGGCGGTGTTGAAGTCCACCACCTGAAATGCGCCACCGAGATGGTATTCCAGCCACGTCACCGGAACCTGCCAGTGCTCGGCTATATCGCGCACGAATCGGAGGGTTGCTTCTTCCTCCTTTCCGGTATTGCAAAACAGAACGAGCGTGCCATCCGGCAAGCCACCGTTGCTTTGCAGCACGCGATGCAGAAGGTAGGCAGACGTTCTTCCGCCGCTCAGGCTGATGCAGGTCGGGCCGTCGATATTGAACGGATCAAGCACACTCCCCTCCCTTCCGCGCCTGATCGGCCATGGCGGCGTCGATGCCGGGCCGCATGTCGGTGTAATGGCCCACGCGCGCGGCGTGCCAGTTCAGACAGGCAGCGGCTGTTGTGATGATGTGGTGCAGCAGCTTTTCGATATTCTCCGCGCGCATCGCCTTGCCGCCCAGGTAGCCGAGCAACCAGAACCAGTCCGCGTCGGTCTTTCCGGCGTCGCCTTCGGCGCCCCAGCGTTCGCGCTGGTGAAGTGCTTCGTTGTGGACTGCCGTAAGAAAATCGGTAATCTCCGGGGTGTTGATCCGACGGTAGGCCGCCGCATCCCTCGCATCCGCCCCTCCTCGCCGCTCTGGTGCTGTGGCGATGCGTAGACGGGGATTAGGCCGCCGATCCGATCAGCGATGGTCTTGTTACGAGTGAAATAGTTGCCTTGCGTCGGCGAGGCGAACCCGAATGGCTCCGCCTGCGCAGCGGGTGCCGGGACATCATCCTTGTGTCCACTGCCACCGCAGTGCGGGCAGGCCATGTCCGCCGCTTCAGTCATTTGCCGCTCGCCATCGCCATAGTTGATGAACACGGCGCGGCCGTCCTGGGTGATAGCGCCCTCGGCACGGCTATTGGCTGCTTCACGGATCGTCGCCAACATGCCTGCATCCAGCTTGGTCGGCGCTGCGTTGCTGGCATCCGCAGATTGGGCAGCGAGGGCGTCAGCGATAGCGGCTTCGCGGCTGGCGTCGTTGGTAACATACTGGCCGGCGCGGTCCAGGAAATCAGCGATCACGGCATGGGCGAATTGGACCACAGCATCGTGTCCCGCATGGCGCTCATGCACGAAGATGTTCCAGCCGTCCACCGTATGGATATTGTGTCTACGGGCCAATTCGACGATTGCTTGGTCCGTCAGCCCCGCCTGGCGGGCGTTGTCTTGGCTCATTTCAATGTCCCGTTGCGTTGCAGTTTCTTGCCGTAGTTGTGGCCGACCTCTACGAGCCACACCTTCTTACCGACCAGTTCAGGAGGAAGTTCATCCGGAAGACCAGCCCACACTCCAGCACCCATCCATGCCACGTCGTAAGGGCCGTAACGCTTGCCGCGATGCGGAGCATTCTTGTTGGTAGGTGCGGGTTCGTCGTCTTGGAAGTAGGCCGGGTTCTGGATACTGTGCTCGAATTCTTCGCCGTCATGATGGCTAATCTCCGCATCGCTCAACTCCACCCCCGCAGCGCCCAACGCTTCCGGGGCGATGTTCACGCATGAAGTGCCGGGGTGCGATGCATGGCCGCAGACTCGGCATTTCGCCTTCAGCATGTCCAGTGCCTCGTTCGCCATCTGTTTCAGGCACAGCGCGAGATGATGCGGACCAAGCGCGTCTTCAAGCTTCGCATCTGCCATCTTCTGCAGAACGTCACGAATGCTATCGACGGGCAACGCTTCCGGGGCGGGGCGGGCAGCCTCGCGTTGCCATTTGCATGCAAGTTGCCATTCCTCCCAATAGTCTTGGGTCTCCAGATCTTCATAGCCGCCATCACTATGGCGCTCCAGCGCAAGGCACCCCGGGATTCCGCCTTCATGGCCTTGAATCCAAATCTCCTCAAACGCTTCGCGCTCGGCTCGCGCCTCAATATCGCGTTGGTCCTGCGGCTTGTCGGTGTCGGTCATGCTGCTTCCTCGAATAGTTGGTCTTCAGGCGTTTCCATGCGATGCACCAGGCTCGGCAACGTGCAGCCGCGAGGGGGGCGATGTTCCACGCTTGCAGCAGTCCGTCGAAACTCAGGCGAACACGCGTGGTCCACTGGTTTCCGCCGCCGCGCTTCATGTCGCGCTCGCGGATCAGTCCTTCACGATCCACGGCGCTGTAATAGATCCGGTTCTTGCCGGGTTCTTCTGGTGCTGCACGCTTGGCCAGGTACTGCGACAACTCGCGCAGCACGAATGCCGCGCTTTCCGGTGCGCATCCGATTTCCTTGGCGATCAGCGGCCCGCACACTTCGTCCCGTTCCAGCAGCGCGTTGACGATCTTCGCGCGGAGATTGAGTATTCGGCTCATGCCATCACTCCGCGGGCCATCTTCTGCGACGCGCGGCGGCGAAGCAGCGCTTCCAGTTCTGCCGCTTGCCGACGCAGCGCACGAATCTCAGACGCCGCGTCTTTCCTTAGCTGTTTGGATTCGGAGCTCTCGCAGTACTCGTTCGCTGCTTCGAGCCGTTCAACGATGTCTTCCATGGCAGGTCTCGATGTTGGGGTGGGGTAATCGCTGCGTGCCGTCAGCTGCTCGACCATCCGCTTTCCCCCGTTGAAACTCAGTCTTCCTCGGCAGTGGCCGGCTCTTGCTCCTGCGGCTCGTCGCCGAACAATTCGCCGACCGTCTGCGGCGCCGGTGCCTTCACGGTGATCTGGATCTCCTGCTGGATACGGTGATCCAGGATGCCGCTCTCGCGTTCGTCGGGCGCGCAGTTGATGGCAAAGTCGATCAGCACGATGTCGTTTTCCTGCGGCGTGATGCGGAAGTCCTTGACCGTGCAGTCGTCCAGCTCGATGTTGCTTTCGCCACCGAGGCCGTAGTCCACCGTCGTGGTGTAGCCCTTGCCCTCAAACGCCCAAGAAAAAGGGGCCATCTTCTTGAAGCGGCGGGTGGACGTGGACACCAGGTCGTCGCCTTCCGTGACCTGCTCGTACAGTGCGTCATACAGGCCGCGCTCGAACAGGTTCAGCACTGCGGCCGGCATGGCTACCTGCACGCGCATGGTGGCCGCAGGCTTGCGTTCCTTGCCGTGCTTCTCGGCGCGCGGGTTGTAGTTGACGAGCTTCACGGGCTGCTGGGTGGTTATCTCAAACATCGTGGTTCCTCCGATGGTCAGGAATAAAAAGGCGGCCGGGACGCGGGACGTGAAGCGGCCGCAAGGGGGTAGGGTTACTGGAGGTCCAGCTCGGCGCGACAGATGCGGTAGTGCTCGTTCAGTTCTTCCTGCACGTCCTGCGGCAGTTCGCGAATCTCGTCGGCCATCAGATCCAGAGTGGTCGGGTCCTTGCACGCGTCCATCTTGGCCTTGAAGCCATTCACGTCGAACTGGATGGCCTCGCCAGTGGGCTGGTTGCCGAGCTGCGGCGCGTCTTCGTCGGCATAGTCGTCGCTGGCCGGCGTGATGTAGTCACCTTCCAGCACGTTGTCGAGCGCTTGGCTCTCGCCGCGCGCATGCATGCCGTCCAGCGCCGATGCATTGGCCAGTTCGATGCTCACCGGCAGGTACTTGAACAGCCGGCGCAGCACGGTCTTGCGGCCCATCTCCTCGTAGTGCTGGCCCCATACCGTCTTGTCCTTGTCGCGAGCGAACTTGTAGTTCTGGCTGGCGTCGCGGATCTCGTTCACCTGGTCTACGCTCATGACCTCGAACGCATGGCCGCCGCCCACGAGTTTGGCGACTGCGTAGAAGGCGATTACGCGCCCACGGCCGGACATGGTGGGCTTGTGCTCCAGCTTTTCGTCCAGGCCGTAGGCATACTCGAAGCGGTCGTTTTCGTGCACTGCGTGCGCGGCGATGCTCACCACCTGACCAGAGCGGCGCGCCAGATCGATCAGGCCCTTGTAGCCGATCACGATCTGCGTCTCTACCTTGTCAGTCACCCACTGGTTGCCCTGCTTCTTTTTCTTCTCGAAGGGGATCAGGTAGGCGTGGCCCAGCGGCGTGTTCGGTTCCAGGCCCAGCTGCGAGCACTGCACGACGGCACCCATCAGCGATTCGACGGTACATTCCATCAGCTTCGGAGTGGTGCGCAGCGCGCCCAGCGCGATTTTCAGCATGCGGTCGGGGCTGACATGCTTGGGCAGCACCGCGGCGAGAGTAGATTTCTGGGATTCGAAGAACGTCTTCACGCTGCCGATGCCGGCTTGCGAGGCGACCATCTTCGAGGTCTTCTTCAGGTCCGCGAGGGAAACGGTATTCGACATGGATTCGTCCTGTCAGTCGATGAGCGCCCAATTGGGCAGGTTGATGATCTGGATCTGGTCGCTGTATCCGGGCCATTCGCCCGTGCGCAGGCATTCGCCGTACGTGTTCAGGTCGTAGCGGTACAGGTCACGTCCGGTGGTCTTCGCCAGATCGTCGAGCATCAGCGCGTTGGCGGCGCACGGGTATTCCGTCTCCACCGCCACGAACACGAAGGCCAGCACTTCGAGGGCGCTGGCGCGCGCGAAGCCGTCCGAATAGAAGGCGTCCTGCACGTGGTAGCGCTTGCGGGCCACCTGGCGGCGGAACTCGGCGGGGCTCGCGTCGCTGTACGTCTTCACGTCCAGCAGGATCGCGCCGGCCTCGCCGCAGGGATGCACCCAGTCCGGCCGGCAGCGGCACTTCACGCCCGTCTCGGGATCGATCCAGAAGGCCGACACTTCGGGGTGGCCGGCGGCGAGCGCGTCGCGGATCTCGGGCAGGCGCCGTACCGACTCACCCTGGCGCATGGCCGTCTCGCGCTGCTCGGGCTTCAGGATCGTCACGCCAGGGCGCGCGGCAGCCATCTCGGCCACGTAGTCCTTCCACTTGTTCGTGTTGCGGTTCCAGTCTGGGCCCACGACATAGCGCACGTCGAACTGGTCGGGTTCCAGGATGGCGCAGTGCGCGAGCTCGCCTTCCAGCTGCCCGGACTTCTGCTCGGCGGCCGGACGATTCGGGTCCAGGTGGCGGGCGTAGGCGATGGCCGGCGACTTGGATACCGAGTCGAGGACGGTCTTAGACGCGCCTTCCATGCCGTGGTAGGCATCGATCGACAGGCCGTGCTGCACGCCGGTCCACAATTCGGTGATAGAGCGGGGGGCGTTCATTGCGTGACTCCAATCAGAGGCCCATCCACCCAGCCGGCTAGGCCCATGGCGAACAGGATGAAAATGGTGATCAGTGCTTCGGCCAGGCGCGGGTGCTCGTCCAGCCAGAGTTCGAAGGATTCGCGATTCACATTTGCCTCGCAATGTCGAGAATCACCACGGCGGCCACGAAGCCGATGCCGGCCAGCGTGGCGAGCAACAGGCGCCGGTTGTTGCGCGCCTTGCGGATCAGTTCGTCGTGCATGTCGATCACGATTGGTCCCTTTGGTAGATGCTCCAGAGAAACTGGATCTCGTTCTCGTAGGCCTGAACGCGTTCGCTAAAGACGTAGTAGTCCTCGTCGGTATCGCCACAGAACAACAGGGCAGAAACAAAGCCAAAACGAACGCCGTTGAACATGCCGTGGAGATATTCGAAACACCCTGCGCGATGGGGGTGAGACGGTTCACGTTTGCATCGATACGGAGATCAAGCATCCGCTTGTCCAACTCCAGCAGGGCATGTTGAAGAATCGACAGGCGGTTCAGCGGAATCTGCTCAATCGGAGGCAGGCCGCACTTTATGCGCATGGTCGGCACGAACTTGCTCATTACAAATCCCTCAGAAAATCGTCGTGCCAAGCGGCTTGCGCACGATGGCGGTGATGGCAGGCACGATCCCGATCGCGTCGAAGATGCAGTCGATGGCCTGTTCTTGTGCGTGGTCCCGGCCGTCAGCGATTACGTTGACCGTCGATCCGTTGGCAAACACCACGTCGTATTCGCGGTCGTCGTTCACAGCACACCCCCATTGCGCGACAACAGGTGATTCGGCGTGCGGGCGACGTGCGCGCGAAACTCGGCTTCGCAGCGCTCGATGGCATCGCTCATCTCGCGGTCGGTCTCGGCAACCAGGTGCGCCACGTCGGCAAGGTATTGCTGGAACAACTGACGACCCAGCGAGGCCAGCGAGGCGTCATCCAGCTTGTTGCGCAGCACGAAGTCAGCGACGGCCGACAGGTACGCGCCGGCCTCGATGTCGTTGTCGTTCGCGAAGTTCAGGCCGTCCTTCGAGACGACCATCGCGATCAATCGTTCTGCACCTGTGAAGTTCTGAGGGGATTTGGTGGCGGGCATCGCTTGCTCCGGTTAAGGTATGTCCTTAGTCCGGATATTAGGTGGTGCCTTAGTTCATGTCAAGGCATTGCCTTAGTTTTTTGCTGCGGACGTGAAAAAGCCCGCGCAGGGCGGGCTTATCGCGAAATGTGAAAACCGTGTGCAGCCAATTGACCCGGGGCATCCCGTTCCAAACTCAGTGTGCGGTAGCCGGAGGTGGGCTCAAGCCGTAAGAGCCTCCTACGAATTGTAGTTCTTGCTGAGCTTCAGACCTCGGGGACCCACTTGCCGATCACGGTGCCGATGACATGATCGTCATCCCCCATCGAGCGGATGCGATGCGGCCAACCCTGGGCCAGCGCCTTGAGCAGCCTGGTGCCGTCGGGTTCGATAAGGAGTTGTCGCATCTCTACGACATTCGGGCCAGTCTCGACCAGCACCATGCTGAGATGCTTGGGCTCCTTTGCAGGGTCCACGGCAATGAAATCCCCGTCACTAAAGGATTTGGGGACAGCGGGTCATAGTTGCTCTCTCCGACCACGCGCGTGATGAAAGCATCCTCGCTGTGCGGGAAAGGGCACGGAATGCGCTCTCCGGCAAAACTCGTCTTCTCGTCAGACATAAGGGTCCTCCACTGGGCGGCCGTCCCGAGCTCAATGACGGGTAGGCCGTTCGTTGTTCGGCTTGTAAGTGAAGATCGTTCCTCATCTTCGTATTGGCCGGAACTGTCGTTCCGACCGGTCAGAAGATAGTTCACTGTCGTCTTCAGTTTCCTAGCAAGAATCGGAAGCTTGTCTTGTTCAGGCTTCCCTAATCCTCTTTCCCACTCTGAGACTGAGACGAAACTTATGCCGAACAGGCGTGCGAGGTCCGCCTGGGTGAGTCCAAGCTCCTTTCTTTTCTGACGAATTCGTTCACCGATGTGCATAAGGGAGAGCCTAACATTTGCAACTAAGGTATTACCTGCTATAGTTCGCTAAGGGAACACCTTAATGGAGCGAAGGATGACCGCAGACAACGTAGCTAAGCGAGCAATCAAGGCCGCTGGCGGTGCACCCGCAGTGGCCAGGCTTTTCGGCATCAACCCCGTATCCGTCTACGACTGGATCAACAACAACCGCATTCCGGCAGAGCGTTGCCCCGCGCTTGAACGCGCAGGCAAGAGCGAAGTGCGTTGCGAAGAAATGCGCCCCGACGTCGATTGGGGCTATCTCCGCGAGCACGCTGTTGCCGCGGCTGCCTGACAACAACTCCAGCGTACGCACCCGGTCACCGAACCGCACTGAGCGGGTAGGAAGCAGTGATGTGCAGCGCTGAGCAACAGTGAGCGATCTCAAATGACAGCCATGAAACCCGCCGGAATGTCGCACGCCCTGAGGCTTGCACTGACCGGCGAGCGCAAGAAAGAACTCATGGAGCTGATGGGCTGGGAGACAGGCGACGTGTCGCGGGTCTTGGCCAACGGCCAAGGCATCCCCATGGACAAGCTCGAGAAGCTGGTGGACTTCATCGGCTACGTGCACGTCTCGAAGACATACCTGAACGCGATCAGCACCCTGTGCCAGGTTGGCGCATCGTGCCACTGCGCGCGCGAAGGCTTTGGCGAATGCGGCATTGCCCGCTGAGGTATCCCCATGCCAATCCGAGATCCTTACGCGCCATCGGCGGCACTGCTCCGGCTGTTGGACAGCCAGTCCGAACGGGAAAGACTTGCGTCGGCGCTTGATATGCCGGTATCCAAGATCTCGGAGTTCGCCAACGGACAGGTCTGCTTCACGCTGGGCGAGTTCATTTCCATCTTGGACATTGCCGGGATCGAGCTAATCGACACAAGCGAACTCGATTCGATCAAGCACTTCGCAATGAAGTACCTGCGTGAACGGATCGAGTCGAGGCGGCCATGAATTTCTGGAACCGCCACATCGGCGACATCATTCGCGACACGGTCAGCCTGACGATGCTGGAGGACGGCGCCTACACGCGGCTGCTAGACCAGTACTACCAGACCGAGCGCCCGCTGCCACTCGATAAGAAGATGATCTATCGCCTGGCGCGCGCGACCTCGACGGCCGAGCGGAAGGCATGCGACTTCGTCATCGAGACTTTTTTTACTGCCGAATCGGACGGCTTTCACCAGAAGCGCTGTGACATCGAAATCGCAGCCTATGCGGAGAAGCAACGCAAGGCTCAAGCATCGGCAAACGCACGCTGGAACAAGTCCGAAGGCAATGCGAACGCATCTAAAACGCATGATGCATCGGACATGCGAACGCATAGCGAAGGCAATGCTCACCAATCACCAATCACCAATCACCAAGAACCAGAGAAAGACAGTGGTACTTCAATCGTCAGTGGTACCTCTGCCTCGCGTGCGCATGCGAACCCGCCACGCAACGCTGGCGATTGGGCGAGCTACTTCCGTGACCGATACGGCGTGGAGATCGACGTGTCCAGCGTCCACGAACGGAAAAAGGTCTGGCCGATCTTCACGGCCTGGTGCAACGCACGGCTGACGCTGGAGCAGATCGACGAGGCCGTGATCCAGGCTCGCAAGCAAGCCAAGCAGCCCATCGCATTTCTGCCCAGCTACGTCGATCGCGTGCTGGCATCCCAAGCCCAAGGCGTTGGCATCGACAACGATGCCGTGAACGCAGAAGCCGCCGCACTGCTGTTCGGCGATGACGCCCTTCCGGAGGTGATCCATGGTTGAGCAAGACTTCCCGGCATTCGCCAAGATGCTGGACACCGTGTACTCGATGCACAGCAAGAGCCTGAACGCCGAGGCTAAGGCGCTGTTCTTCCGCGCCATGGCTCAGTTCCCGCTGCCGATGGTGCGAGCTGCGCTCGATGGCCATGTCCGTGACCCTGAGCGCGGCCAGTACGCCCCGAAGCCTGCGGACCTGATGGCTCAGATCGTGGGCAAGGCGCAGTGCGACGGTAGGCCCGGAGCCGACGAGGCGTGGGCGATCTCGCTCACCTCGCGCGACGAAGCCAAGACCGTTGTCTGGACGCAGGAGATGGCCGAGGCCTTCGAAATCTGCCGGCCCGTGCTCGAAGAGGGTGACGAGGTAGGCGCCCGCATGGCTTTCAAGGACTCGTACAACCGTCTCGTGACCGAAGCCCGCCGCGACGGCAAGCCGCTGACCTGGAACGCCTCGCTCGGTTGGGATTTGGACAGCCGGCAGGAGGCGCTGCATCTGGCTGTCACCCGCAATCAGCTCCCCGCGCCGGCCGTCGCAGCGTTGCTTCCCCCGCCCGTCACGGACGACGGCTACGACACGGCCAAGGCTGCCCAACAGCTGACCGAGATTCGCAAGATGCTGGCCCAGATGGGCACGGCCTCCGAGCGCCGCCAGCGCGCGAAGGAACGCGCCGCCCAACTGCAGCGCAATGCCGAGCGGGTCAAAAAGCGCCAGATCGCCGAGCAGGTCGCCGCGTATCAGGGGAATGCGGAATGACCCCGTACTACGTCGCCCCGGACCAGTGCACCGACCTGGAACCGTTCCCCGGCTGGTACACGCTCGACGAGTCCGGCCAGCCCGTGGAAGTGCTTGAAAAGGCTGGAAATCATGACTGACCTGTTCGCGACCATTGTGGCGAGCGAGACGAACGACATGCCGTGCCTGCCGATCCCCGATGGCCCCGCCCACATCCCGCGCGCGCGCACGCATTTGCCGACATCGAACGTGTTGGCGCTGGACCTCGGCACGCACTGCGGCTGGGCCATGGCGAAGCGCGACGGGGCCATGGACTACGGCACCGAGAGTTTCCACCGGCTGACCGGTGGCGCGAAGTGGGCCGAGTTCCGCGCCTGGCTGTCGTCGGCCATCAAGCGCCACGGCGTCGAGGTCCTGTACTTCGAAGACGTCAAGGCGCATGGCCCTGGCCAGGTGATCGCGGCCCACGTCTACGGCGGCTTCCTGGCGATGGCGCAGATGGTCTGCCACCAGCACAACGTGCGCATGGTCGGCGTGGGCGTGAAGACGGTGAAGAAGGATTTCACCGGCAACGGGAACGCCAACAAGGAAGCCATGGTGGCGAAGGCGCAGGACCTTGGCTTTCGCATCGGCAGCAAGGAGCACGACACCGCCGACGCTCTGGCGATCCTGAGCTACGGCGTGAAGCAGGAGGCGGTATGAGCACCGATTTCGGGCTATCACCTTCCCACCTGCGCGAGATATGCACGCTGACGCTGGAGCTCGTAAAGCTGCGGCAAAACGAATGCAAGCATCTCAGTATCGAGAACATCGCGCCCGAGATCTTCGGGCGTTTGCTCACCGAGCTTTGCCAAAGGAGCCAGTCATGACCTTCATCACCATCCTCTGCATCATCGCTGGCGTGCTCTTGTTCGTCGCGGGGCTGCTCGGCATCGGCTGCCTCTGGGCCGTGAAGCTGGGCGAAGACGAGTTCGACGAGATGCAGGGCTACGTCGACCAGGACGGCGAGACCACGCCCAGCCGGCACCAGTGGGTCAACGCTGGCGCTAAGGCGCATCACGCCGACTGATTGCCTATGACCCTTGCCCCGACCGTCGATCTCGTCGTCGATTGGAACGCGCTGTTCCTCCAACTGCAGCGCGAGGGGTACTCCACGCCTGACATCGAACATTTCACGGGCATTCGCCGCTCCACCTTTATGGGCTGGAAGAACGGCGGCGCCCAGCCCAATCACCCGAGCGGCGAACGCATGATCGCCTTCTGGTGCCAGGCGCTTGGCAAGGAACGCCATGCGCTGCCCATGAAGCCGGCCGAGTGGTCGGCTGCCAAGATCGCCCGCTGAGCCTGTCGGGAAACCGACAAGCGACGGAAGCGAAACTCCGCGACAACCTCCACAGGAGATCCACCCATGGCACGCACCCTCAACGTTCAGACCCCTGGCGAAGCGCCGAAAACCCCCGACATCGATGCCGATGTGACCGCACAGGGTGGCGATACCGTGCTGGGCCCGAGCGACGGGCAACCTTCCGACGCACCGGCTGCACCTACCATCGAGGAACTGGAGGCCAAGATCGCTGCGCTCGAAGCCGAGAACAAGACGCTGGCGGCCAAGAAGGCCGCGCGCGATCCCGAGGCCAACCGCAAGGCGGCAGCAGCTGCCGACGCCGAGTTCGACCGCGCATCGCGCGCCGTCACCCGCGCCGACCGCGAGAAGTTCCGCCACATGAGCGCCGACGAGGTAGATCCCTCGACGCTCGTCGCCGCGGTGCTGACCAAGGATGGCTGGGTCGCGCCCGACCAGACCGGTCAGAAGCCCAAGGCCTGACCATGTGCGGCGGCCCGAACCTGCCACCGGCAGAAGATCCCAAGGCGCAGCGCGAGCAGGCTGATGCGGATGCTGCGTCTGCGGCCAATGCCAAAACGGCTGAACTGCGCCGCTCGCGTCAGCGTTCGTCGCTGCTCGCGGCCGGTGCTGGCGGCGGTACTGGTGGCACGCCGCAGACCAGCAGCGTGATGGCGTACGGCAAGCAGACACTGGGGCAATAACCCATGCAAGGCGATTCCCGCGCTACCGAGATCCTGCGCCGTCTGACGGCCATGAAGGGCGTCCGCTCCGATCTGGAGTCGGTATGGCTCGACTGCTTCGACCACTGCTTCCCGATGCGCGGGAACGGTTTCTTCGGCAATAAGGACGATGCGACCAGCATGCAGACGAAGCGGGCAAAGTTGCTCGACGCGACGTCCACTGACTCTGGCCGCATCCTTGCTGCAGCGCTGATGTCCGGCGCTACACCCAGCAATTCCCGCTGGTTCGGACTGTCAGCCGGCCAGGACACCGACGAGGAAAAGCGCTGGTTCGATGAGTCTGCTGAGACGATCTGGGAGAACATACACGCCAGCAACTACGACGCCGTAGGGTACGAGTGCTGCCAGGACATGGTAGGCGCTGGCTGGTTCGTGATGTACATCGATGTGGACCGCGAAGTTGGTGGATATCAGTTCGAACAGTGGCCGCTCTCTGGTTGCTACCTCGCTACCTCGAAGGCTGGCGGGCGCGCCGATACGCTGATCCGTTGCTACGAGCAAACCGTCGAGCAGATCGTCAACGAATTCGGGGTCGACAAGGTCAGCGATCAGGTGCGCCAGCTGTACGAGCAGGACAAGCTCGACAACAAGATCCAGCTGCTGCACTCGATTTATCCGCGCCAGATTCACGCCGTGGATGCCGTGCGCGCAAAGAACATGCCGTTTGCCTCGTGCAAGGTCGAGGTAGCGAGCAAGCACACGTTGAGCGAGTCGGGCTACCATGAATGCCCGTTCGTCGCGCCGCGCTGGGTGGTCGTGCCAGACACGCCGTACGCGATGGGCCCGATGTTCGATGCGCTGCCCGACGTGAAGCAGCTCAACCGGCTGGTGTACCTCGAAGACACGAACGCGGACATCGCGATCTCAGGCATGTGGATTGCCGAGGATGACGGCGTGCTCAACCCGCGCACGGTGAAGATCGGCCCGCGCAAGATCATCGTGGCCAACAGCGTGGACAGCATGAAGCCGCTGACTTCCGGCGCGAACTTCAACCTGTCGTTCACGAAGAAGGAAGAACTGCAGCGCGCGATCCGCAAGATCCTGATGGCCGATCAGTTGCAGCCGCAAGATGGCCCTGCCATGACGGCGACCGAGGTGCATGTCCGCGTGCAGATGATTCGCCAGCTGCTTGGCCCGATCTACGGGCGCCTGCAGGCTGAATGGCTGCAAGGCATGGTGCAACGCTGCTTCGGTCTGGCTTATCGCGCTGGCGTGCTGACACCTCCGCCGCAGAGCCTGGACAACCGAGAGTTCCGCGTCACGTTCAAGAATCCGCAGGCACAGGCGCAAAAGCTGGAAGATGTCAACGCGGTTGAGCTGACGGTTGCTGCGGTGGGAAACATGGCTGCGCTGAAGCAGGACCCGAGCGTGTGGGACAACATCGACACCGACGAGGCTGCGCGAGTCGTTGCTGAGGGTCGTGCCGCTCCGGCCAGGATCATGCGCGACAAGGACGCTGTTGCCGTCATGCGCGAACAGCGTGCGCAGCAAGTCCAGCAAGCCCAGCAGCAGGCAGCCCAGCAGGAAATCATGCAACCCGCCGCGCAGGAAATGGCGAAACGGATGGCAGCAGCATGAGCATTAGCCCCGAAACCTACAAGGCTATCTTCGAGGACGACCGCCGAGGCGCGGCGATCTTGGAGCACCTGACACATATCTTCGCGCGTCCGGCTGTCACGACGGGCGGCATTGATGCGGTGCTGCAGACCTACCATCGCGACGGGCAGCGACGCGTCATCGAATTCATCGTTACACAGATCAACCGCGCCAATGGCGTGGAACCAACCGAAGGAGAATGACCATGGCAGGCAATTCAGATTTCACTCCCGGTACCGGCTATACCGCCAACCCGCGCCCAGATGAACGGCTGAAGCGCCAGTTCGTACCGATCTTCACCGGCCAACCGCCGGTCGACTTCGGCCGCGACGGTGATCTGTCGATCGACACCGTGAACCGGAAGATCTACGAAAAGACGGCTGGTGCCTGGAGCGCTGGCACGTCGTACTGATTGGCACATAACGAGGAGAACAGAACATGCTGATTCGACGGTTTTTCGCCCTGATGGATGAAGCTGGCGCTGGCGCAGGGGAGGGTGGTGGCGCTGGCGCTGGCGGTAGTGATGGTGGTGCCGGTGTGGAAGGTGGTGCGCAGGCCGATCCCGGCAGCCTGCTGGCCGGTGGCGCTGGCCAGCCAACCGAGTTCATCCCTGAGAAGTACCGGGTGATGAACGCCGATGGTGCATTGGACCTCGAAGCGTCCAGCCGAAAGCTGGCAGACGCTTACACGGCGGCTGAGAAACGCATCGGCAGCGGTGACATCCCGCCGAAGTCCGCCGAGGAATACACGGTGGCAGTGCCCGATGCGTTCAAGGAGACGTTCGATCCGAAGGCCGACGAGGGATTCAAGGCGTTCTCCGGGAAGATGCATGAGCTCGGCCTGACACAGAAACAAATGGATGGCGTGATGGAGCAGTACTTCACGATGGCGCCTCAACTCGTGGCCGGTGCAGCAATCCTGGACGCCAACGCGATCAAGGACGACCTGACAAAGGAATGGGCGTCGAAGGGTGGCTTCGATCATCAGATTCGACTGTCGTACCAGGGGGCAGCGGCGCTTGCCCAGAAGGCCGGCATGAACATCGACGAGCTCATGCAGCCAAACCGCCTGGGCAACAACAAGGATTTCCTGAAGCTGATGGCCGCTATCGGCCCTGAGTTCGCCGAGGACACCAGCAGCGGTGGCACCAGCATGGGCGGTGCGTCGAGCGAAGACCAGATTAACGAACTGATGCGCGGCGAGGCCTACCAAAACCCCCGTCATGCGGATCACGACAAGGTCAGCAAACAGGTCCGCGCGTTCTTCGAACGCAAGCACGGCACCGCAGCCGTAGGCTAACAGCAGCATTCCAAACCAACCGAGGGGCCCGCGAAAGCGGGCTTTTTCATTTCTGTCGGGAAACCGACAGCCCCACAGCACGAGCATGGCGGTCATCAACTGGCCCGCGTGGCGTGCGGACACCCAGCGAATGCCCTCCCTGCTGCGACGTGAGCCGGTCGCATAGGGCGACGGTAGGACGGGCCCGGAGTCTCCGGACACCCCGAAAGGCGACATCGACATCATCACCTTTTGGAGAACTGGACCATGTCCAACACCATCACCAATGCATTCGTCATCCAGTGGGATACGACGATCCGCCAACAAGCGCAGCAAATGGACTCGCGCTTCGGTGGCGCTGTTACCGACCGCGGGAATATCACTGGCGAATCGTTCACGGCAAACCGCCTGGCGCCGCTCGAAGATATGCCGCAGAACACCGTTCGCCACGGCGATACGGTCTGGTCGGAAGCCAACCACAGCACCCGCGTCGCACTGATGCAGGACTTCTACCAGGCGCTGCCGGTGGACCGTAACGACGAGCCGAAGCTGCTGGCCAACCCGCTGAACGGCACGTACATGCAGTCGCTGATCGCCGCGCACAACCGCCGCAAGGATCAGATCATCTTCTCTTCGCTGCTTGGCAACTCGCAGGCAAAGGACGGCACGCTCATCGCTCTGCCGGCCGGCCAGAAGATCGTCGCTGGCGCCACCGGTTTCACGAAGGCCAAACTGCTGACCGCGCGCAAGATCTTCCGCAAGAACGAGGCCGACCAGCACAACGGTGAGCAGCTCTACATCGCATACAACAGCGAGATGCTGGAAGACATCCTGGCCGATACCACGCTGACCTCTGCCGATTTCATGGCCGTGAAGATGCTTCAAGACGGAGATGTCTCGGGCAAGTGGATGGGTTTCAACTGGATCGCGTATGAAGCCATCAGCCTGTCGGGTGGCACGTACTCGACCGCCGCCTGGGCGCGGTCGGCGCTGCACTTTGGCACTGGCTACACCGAAGGCAAGGCCAGCCGCCGCCCGGACAAGAAGGATCTGATGCAGGTGTCGATGGGCGCTTCGCACGGTGCGAGCCGCGTCGAAGAAGAGAAGGTCGTTCAGATCGACTTCGTCTAATCCACCGACCCAACCTTAATCGATAGGAGCCAACCATGGCAGAAGTCAATACCACCCAAGGCGCGAAGCTGCTGGCAGGCACCAAGTTGCTGCCGCACGAGAGCGCCGGCCGTCGGCGCACCCTGGCGGCAAAGATGCCCACCACGTATGTGCAGCTGGCGATCAACGACACCATCTTCCTCGGTCGCATTCCGGTGAACTCGCGTATTACGTGCGACGGCTGGGTGAGCTGCGCGGCAGGTACTGCGTCGTGCACGCTCGACATCGGTGTGCGCTCGACGAAGACCGGCGCCGTCATCAGTGCAACCGGCATCGCCACGGGCGTGGATGCAGCGGCTGCCGGTCAGAAGGCGGCGAACAACGGCGCACTGATCTCCAACGGCGCCGAGTACGTGACCACCGAACAGGTGGACGTGTACGCGACGGTAAAGGGCGCTGTGCTGGCTGCCAACCAGGCACTCAAGTTTGAACTGGACTACGTCACGGACTGACGCGTCTCGTCTGTCTCCTCCACCCGCGCGAGCGGGGTTTCCAACCCGGGGCCGCGTGCCCCGGTTTTTATTGAGGTACGCATATGGCAACAGAAGTTTCGGTCTGCTCGAATGCGTTGCAGATCCTTGGCGCCAAGCCGATCAACAGCTTTGAAGAGAAGACCGAGCAGGCGCGGCTATGCGCGAACCTGTGGCCCGACGCCCGCGACGAGCTGTTGCGCGCCCATCCGTGGAAGGCAGCAAAGAAGCGTGTCATCCTCGCGCCGCTGACAACAGCACCGGCTTTCGACTACGGCTATGCGTTCGAATTGCCAGGCGACTGGCTGAAGACGCTACAGGTCGGCAAGCGGGGTCAGGCCATCGACTACGAGACCGAGGGCCGCACGATCCTAGCGAGCGTCACCGCGCTGCCGCTGGTCTACATCTATCGCAATGATGTGGTGCAGTCGTGGCATCCGCACCTCGTGAGCCTAGCTGAACTGCTGATGTGCGCGCGCATGGCCTACGCGGTGACCAAGAGCACAAGCGTGCGCGAGAGTCACAGAGACGAGTTCGCCCGGGCGCTGAAGGTCGCTAAGGCGATCGACGGTCAGGATGACCCGCCAGAGGAATTCGAGGAAGGTTCGTTGCTCGAATCCCGTTTCACGACGAGGTAATCGGCCATGCCACGAATCACCTACGACCAGACGAACTTCACGGCCGGCGAGATATCTCCCAAGGTGATGGGGCGCGTGGATGTCGCGCGCTACGCCAACGGTGCGGAATCGCTGCAGAACTGTATCGTCAACATCCATGGCGGTGCAGAGCGACGAGACGGCCTGCCATTCATCGCGGAGACGAAGGTATCGGCCAAGCGCAGCCGACTGATTCCGTTCGTGTTCTCGCGCACGCAGGCCTACATGCTGGAGTTCGGTGACTTCTACATCCGCTTCTACATCGCCAGCGGCGGCCAGATCCTTTTCGGTGGCGTGCCGTACGAGATCGCCTCGCCGTATTCCGAAGCCATGCTGTTCGAGCTCGACTTCACGCAAGGCGCGGACACGATGCTCATCTTCCACGAGGGCGTGTTCATTCACTCGCTGCGGCGCCTGGCGTCAGATAGCTGGACCCTGCAACCGGCGCCTGTGACTGTGATTCCGTTCGACGAGACCGGCCATCGTTTCGGAACGCCGCTAACCCTGACCGATGCCAGCGTGGGATCGCCGCGCACAGCGTTCGCCGGGGCTCCAGTCTTCCTGGCTACGGACATCGGCCGGCGCATCACCTCCGCCGGGTCGGGGCTCGCGCGCATCATCAGCTACGGGAGCCCAACGGCGGTCACCATCGAGATCGTAGAAGCGTTCGGTGCGCTGCTGCTTGGTTCCGATCAATGGGTGCTCGAAGACACGCCACAGGGCGCTATCACCCCGTCGGCTGCTGGGCCGGTAGGCGCCGGGATCACGCTGACATTCGATGGTGGAGCGGATGGCTGGCGCTCGCAGGATGTTGGAAAGTTCGTGGACATCAACGGCGGGCTCGTGCAGATCACGGCGTTCACGACCGCCAATGTGGTCGATGCCGTGGTGAAGAAGGAACTGACCGCCGCAGTGTCGGCACCAGCAAATTCGTGGGTACTAAACGGGCCGGTGTGGAATGCCAGCGACGGGTACCCGCGAACCGGTGCCTTTTACGAGCAGCGCCTGACGGCAGCCGGCTCGAAGCGCTACCCGCAGACGATCTGGGGCAGCCGTACAGCGCTCTACTTCGACTTCACGCAGGGCACCGACGACGACGAGGGCTTTAGCTTTACACTGCCGTCCACCGGCGAGATCAACCCGATCAACCGTATGGCCGCGTCTACCGTGCTCATCCCGCTCACCAGCGGCGGCGAGTTCACGCTATACGGTGGCGTCGAGAAGGGCCTGACGCCGACCAATCCGCAGATCAAGCAGCGGTCCGACTACGGCTCCAATGACGTGAAGCCGATCAAGGTGGGCACTGAACTGCTGTTCGTGCAGAACTTCGGGCGCAAGGTGCGTGCGGTGTCGTACGACCCTGACACGTACAGCTACAAGGCGCCTGATCTGACCGTGCTGGCCGAGCACATCACACAGTCCGGCATCATCGCCATGACCAGTCAGAAGGAGCCGCGGGCGCTGGTGTGGTGCGCGCGCGCTGACGGCAAGATGGCGACGCTCGCGCTGGACAGGGATGAGGGCGTCACCGCCTGGACGCCACAGATCACAGACGGCGCATTCGAATCGGTGGCTTCCATCCCCGGCGCCACCGGCAATGAGGTGTGGGTGATCGTGCGCCGCAATATCGGCGGCACCGATCGTCGGTACGTCGAGCGCTTCGATCCCACTTTCCTGACTGATAGCGGCGTCAAGGGTGCCAACCCGGACGGCTCCGACACGTGGTCAGGCCTGTCCCATCTCAACGGCAAGATGGTCGATGTGAAGGCTGACGGCGTGTATGTCGGCTCCTACCTGGTGTCTGGTGGACAGGTGACCATCGACCGCGAGGCGTTCGAAGTCGAGATCGGCCTGAATTACGTGAGCCGCATCAAGCTACTGCGCCCCGAGATCCAGACCGGCGAGGGCAGCGCGCAGAGCAATGCGATGAGCACTAGCGAGGTGTCGCCGCTATTCTTGGAGACAACGGGGTGCAAGGTCGATACCGGGGACCTCGACCCCAACTACAAGGAGATCGACTTTGCGTTTCGGCACTTCGGTGATGAAGTTCTGGACATGCCGCCCGAGGTCGTTACCGGCTTCGACACGATCGGCACCGTTGGCTGGCTGCGCGCCGATTCGCCGGTCACGCTCATTCAGGATCTGCCGTATCCCTTCCACGTGCTCGCAGTCGTGCGCAAGCTGACGGTGAACTCATGACCATCCGTCCTGCAACCCTCGAAGACCTGCCGCGCATCGTCGAACTTGGAGGGCAGATGCATGCCGAATCGCAGCGCTGGTCGCGCATCCCATATGACCCCGCGCGTGCGGCAGAGAGCCTGATTCGGCTGATCCACGTGACCGGCGTGGTGTTCCTCTGCGAGCGCGATGGGCTGATCGTTGGCGGCATCGCCGGCACGCTGGACAAGCATTGGGCTTGCGACGCCACGATTGCGCAGGAGGTCGCCTTCTTCATCGATAGCGAGTACCGCGGAGGCATGGCGGCAAGTCGGCTGATCTGCGCACTGGTGGCGTGGGGCAAAGCCAAGGGCGCGGCGTGGCTGCATGCTGGCACGTCTACCGGACTCGATCCCGAGATGGTTGCCGCGCTCTACGAGCGCCTCGGCTTCGAGCGCTGTTCCATCGGACTGGAGTACCACTATGGGTGAACTGACTATCGGCCGCGAGACGATTGCAGACATCGAAGCATCGCCCGAACTTCCCGCGCTGCTGGCCGAGTACGAGGCCGAATCGGCAAAGAGCGGCATTGGCCCGGCCTGCCCGGACATCGCCACCTACCGCGCGATGGAAGCCGGGGGCCTGCTTCACCCGTTCACCGCGCGCCTCGATGGCCGGTTGATCGGCTTCCTGTTCCTTCTGACCACGGTGCTGCCGCATTTCAGCCGGCTGGTCGGTGTGAGCGAATCTCTGTTCGTGGCGGCCGAGCATCGGAAGACCGGCGCCGGCCTGCGGCTGATCCGCGCGGCCGAGGAATTGGCCCGCGCCGCCGGCGCGCCTGTCCTGCTGATCAGCGCACCGGTCGGCGGGGTGCTCGAGCGCGTAGTGCATGGCATCGGATACCGGGATGCCAGTCGCGTGTTTTACAAGGAGCTCTGATGACCCACGCTCTGCAACCCATGCATCCCGACGCCATCGCGCGCGTTGCCGAACTCGAGCGCCTGATGCTGGCCCAGCCGCAGACCGAGATCGAAACGCTCCACGTGCTGCACGCCGGCATGTACGCCCGCACGATCGCAATCCCCGCAGGCACCGCCCTCACTGGCGCGCTGGTGAAGGTGCCCACCATGCTGGTCGTGGCCGGCAACGTGCTGGTGTCGCGCGGCGATGAGGAAGCGCTGCACATCGTCGGCGCGTCGGTCGTGCCAGCCGCCGCCGGCAGGAAGACTGCATTTCTCGCATACGAAGACACCGTCGTCACCATGCTATTCCCTACCGACGCCAATACCGTGGCAGCGGCGGAAGAGGAATTCACCGACGACCACGAGCGCCTGATGTCGCGGGCCGATCCAGAACGCAACACCATCATCATCACGGGAGAGTGACATGTCCGGAGGGATTTCAGCCACCACTGCAGCGACCATTGCCGTGGCCGCCAGCTCGGCGCTCGCCGCGGGCGCTGCCATCTACGGCGGCGTGCAGCAGAAAAATCAGGCCGAGGCTCAGGCCGAACTCACCCGGCGCCAGGCTGCGCAGGAACAGGACGCGGCCGTGGCGCAGGCCGACAAGATCCGCAAGGCCGCGCGACAGCAGCAGGCTGAGGCGACTTCGCAACTCGCCGCGTCTGGCGTATCCGTGGGTGACGGTACGCCAATCCGGATCAGTCAGGAAATCTACAAGACTTCCGAGCAAGACGCCTATCAGACCATTCTGAGCGGCAACCGCACGGCGACAGCCGGGCAGGCGCAGGCGGGTCTGCTCAACCAGGCGGGCGACAGCGCGCTCACCGGCGGCATCCTGTCCGGTACCGGTTCGCTACTATCGGGTGCTGCATCGGCCTACAAGGCAGGGTGGAAAACACCCAAGCCTGCATCTACCGGAGCTATCTCGTGAAGATCTCCCTCGGCAACTTCGGTAACACCGTCGCCCGGCCATCGCCTTCGATCAACGTCCCGGACACCGGCAGCGCCATCGCGCAAGGCGCGGCACGCCTCGGCGCAGCTGTAGGTGACATTGGCACCCAGATGCAGGCCAATGCAGAGGCGCAACGCCGCGCCGACTCCGCGCTGTCACTCGCCCAGTTCGACAACGACGTGCGCGACGCCCACGACACCGTCGACCGGCAACTGCAGAGCGGAGAACTGAAGGCGGCGGACGCCATTTCGGCCTACCGCAAACAGGTTCAGGACCTGCAGAGTCAGCGATTCGAAGGGATGGACCCAGAGACGCGCCGGCTTATTGAGCCCAACATCGTGCGCACCACTGGCGCGCTGGAGCGAAACCTGCAGGGCTCTGTGGTCAAGCGCCAGCAGAGCGAGATCGGTGCCAGCCTGGACGGGCTAGGCGAGCAGTTCCAGCGCAACGCCATGCGCGACCTGCCTGGCTCGATCGCTAACTATCACAACGCCGTCGACCAGCTCGGGCCACAGGCCGGACTGACCCCCGAGCAGATGGCCCAGAAGAAGCAGGCCTTTACCGAAGGCGCCACCTACAACTTCGCAAATGCCACGCTGGAAGGCGCGGCACAGACCGGCAATGCCGATCTGGTGAAGGCGGCAATGGACAAGATCGGCGGCCAGGAAGGCGAAGCACTCGATCCTGCCAAGCGCACAGCCCTGATGACGAAGGGTTATGGCTACCTCAACGGGATCGAGGCGGCAGGCATCCGGGCGCAGGAGAAGGCTGAGCGCGAAGCCAAGGCGCGCGAGGAGAAGGCGAAGGATGCGGTGAATGCAGCTACCGACATCGTGCTGCGCGGAAAGTACCTGGATATGGACACGATCAACGGCTTGGCAGAGACGACTGCCGGCACGGCGTACGCCACGCAGGCGCAGCAACTGGTGCAGGATCAAGGCGAAGCCGCGCGCTTTGCCACGATGCCGTCTGCCCAGCGCAAGGCTTTACTGGAGGCTGAGAACGCCAAGGCTGTGACAAAGGGCAGGGCATCAGCCCGCAGCGGCAGAAGCAACTCGACCAACTCGGCCGCATCGATTCGAACATCGACAGCGCGGTGAAGGAAAATCCGTGGCAGGCCGCTCAGGAAAGCGGTGTTGTTACCCGGGCGCCGGCAATCAGTATCGGGAATGTGCAGGATGCCCAACAGATCATCGGCATGCGCATGCAGCAGATCGGCCAGGTAGAGCAGTGGTCCGGCAAGAAGGAGAGCCCGCTGCAACCTGACGAGGCGCGCACTCTGGGAAAACTGGTGCAGTCCCTGCCGCCCGATCAGGCCGCCAGCGCACTTGGCTCCATCGGCGGTCTGGTGAAGGACATGGACCGCGTCTCGGCGCTGGCCAAGCAACTGGGCGGTGACAACAATGTCCTGTCGAACGCCATGGCCTACGCCAATGCGCAGACGTCCGTGGGGCGCTATACCGCCGAGCTGGTGCTGCGCGGGCAGCAGGCCATGAAGGATGGCACTGCCAAGGTGGATTCGGCCAAGGAAACCGGCTGGAAGGCAGAGATCGCCCAGAAGATCAACGGCCTGACGATGAACCAGGACACCTCGCGCGCGTGGAAGGACTCCGCCTTCATGATCATGGCTGGGCTGGTCGCCGAGGGTAAGTCGCCCGACGCAGACCAGGCGGTGAACCTGGCCACCGGCGGCGTGCGCGAGCAGCGCGATGGCACGAAGATCCCGCGTCCGTACGGCATGTCAGATGACACCTTCACCCAGCGCATCGCCGGGATCACCCCCAGCGATCTGGCGCAGCAGGCGCCGGGCGGCGACGTGTTCAGCGGCAAGACGGCCATCCCGCTCGACCGATTCATCCAGCAGCTGCCGCAAGCCTCCCTCGTACACGCCGGGCCCGGCCGGTATGCGATCCGCGCCGGCCAGGGCTTCGTCACCAACAGCGCAGGCCAGCGCATCACCATCGACCTGAACCCATCCCGCCCGACTGCGGCGCCGCCCAACGGTGCCCAGGGCATGCCGGCAAGGAGCGCGCAATGATCGACGGCATGCTGCAAGACAGCATCGATAAGACGCTCGACGACCGGCAGCAGCGGCCCGTGGCCGAGCCGCGCCAGCAGTCTGGATTCTCGGTCTGGAACACGATCAAGGCACCGGTCGTCGGCGCCGCGGCTGGCGGCGTGGAGTCTGGCGGCTTCGCTGCGGACGTCATTGGCGCCTTCGGCCAGGTGCAGGCGGGGTACGGCGCCCAGGCCGACCCGTCCCTCCTGCTGTCCCCTGACGAGATGCAGAAGCGCCGGGATGCGGGCGACCAGGCGCGCGAGCAGGTACAGAGCGGCGAAGCCTTCAGCTCCGAGATCGGCACGGGCCTGCGCACCACGGCGCGCAGCATGATGCCGGACCCGGCGACTTCCAACGTGCTGGAGAACGTCCTGTTCCAGGGCGCGCGCGGGATCACCAAGGCGGTCGGGTATTCGCTGGCTGCCGGCCCGGTGGTGGGAGCAACGCTGTTTGGCGCGGATGAAGCGCTGACCGAGGCGGATCGTCTGAAGGCCGAGGGCGTCGACATCGAGACGCGGACGAAGGTGGGCGCCATCACAGGTATCGGTGCTGGCGTGGGTGCCGCACTGCCGGTGGCGGGCCGCACGATCGCCCAGACGGCAGCGCTGGTGGTGGCCGGCGGTCCGGCCGCCTACATCGCCCAGCAAGCCGCCTCGCGCGAGATCCTGAAGAACGCCGACTACAGCAAGGTATCTGACCAATACGATCCATTCGACCCGGTGGGGCTGGCGGTCTCTACGCTGGTGCCGGCGGCGTTCGGTGGCCTGCATATGCGCGGCCAGCGTGGCGCGCGCCCTGGGTCAACGCCGCCAGTTGACGCCGCCGCTGCCCGCGCGCTGCTGGACATGGGCGGCAGCGAGCGCAAGGCGCTGCCGTACAACGATCCCCGCCTGGATGCCTATGCAGTGACGGCTGCCCAGCGCGAGGGCGTGCCGCCGGAACTGATGATCGCCCTGAAGAACGCCGGGGAGAAATCCGGCTCGACGGCGGTGTCACCCAAGGGCGCGCGCGGCGTGGCGCAGTTCATCCCGGAGAACCTAGTGAAATACGGGGTGAAGGACCCGACCGACCCGGTGCAGTCGCTGGACGGCATGGCGAAGTACCTGCGCGACACCATGAAGCAGTACAACGGCGACATCCGCGCGGTGATCGCCGACTATAACGGCGGACCCCGGCAGGCCAAGGCTGTGCTGGAAGGCAAGCTGCCGCCGGCCGCCGAGACGTCCCGCTACCTGGCGCGCGTCGAGGAATACATGGCGCAACGCGGAGGTGAGGCGGTTGGCAGGGCTCGCGCTGGTGACCCTGAAGCCGTGGCCGCCGCGCGCACGCAGCTGATCCGCGACACGTCGATTCATGGAACCTGAAGGACCCGACTGACATTGCTGCCGCACAGGATCACCTGCATGCCGTCGTCAAGGCCTCCGACCAGCTTGGCGCCGGCAGCCGGGTGGACGTGAGCGACACCATCCAGTGGGACACGCTCCAGCAGGCCCGCATGCTCGACGACATGGTCGGCCGCTTCGAATCTGCCCGGGCCGATCTGCTGGCCGAGGCTGGCCAAGCAGCGGAGCCCGGCGCCATCCGCAACCTGCGCACCGAGATTGACCAGTTGCGGCGCGCCGCGCCGGACAACAGCGACGAGGCAATCCGCGCACGGGCCAAGGAACTGCAGGACGAGGGCGGCGGCCGGGTCAGCTACAAGCAGGCGCAGGCGGCGGCCAAGAAAGAAATCGCCGCTGCGCTCGACGAGCACACCGCGCGCCTCGATTCGTTGGAGCGGCAGGTAGAGACGAACCGCAGCGCCGAGCAGGCGCGCCAGGCCGTGCAGCAGCTTGACCAGCAGATTGCGGGCGCAAAGGGTGCGCGTGCCGCGCTGGATGCGCCGCCGAGCCCGGTTAAGGCCACGGCGTTGGCAGCCAAGCAGACCGCGAAAGAGACGCCCGCCAAGGCGCCCGGCGAGAAGACGGAAGGCGGCGGTATCCCTCCGCTTAACGAAACGCCGGGCGGAAATACCGAAACACAGGCTGCCGCTGCTGCAGCAAAACCGGGGGAAAGCGCAACAGGCGCGCAGGCTGCCGCCGCATCGGTTGACGCTCAGGCCGCCGAGATCGCCAAGCTATCGCCCGACATGATGGTGCAGCTGGAAGGGATGGACGCGCCGGTGCGGCTGGCCGATGCGCTGGAGGCTGTGAAGGCTGAGGCCGCGCGAGACGCCGCCGATGCGCCGCTGATCCAGGCGGCTGCCGAGTGCTTCTTACGTATCGCCTAACGGATGATCAGGGACAGGACGATGCCGACCGCCGCAATGCTGCCGACGATGGTGAACCAGGTACGAAAGGCGCGCCACGCGGCCCGGAAGTCCGCCGGCAGGCTTTTGCTGCTGGTTCCCGACAGCACGCACGCCGGTACGACGCCGCACACCCAGACGAACGCCGCCACGTACGCAGCCGGGTGCTGCGGCGGCAGGACGCTGGCCATCCACCCGAGCGCCGGGACGCCGAGCAGAATCCACCAGATACCGGCGGTGTGGGTGAGCAATCGAATCAGAGCCATGGGAGCCATTGTATGACACCGCAATGCCGTCAAGCCGTCAGCGCAGCCGCTGGCCGCCAACTTACCGATGCCGAGGTCCGCAAGATCGACGACCGGCTGTCCGCCACCATGCGCCGCCTGGCGCGTTCCGACCCGCAGTGGCAGGCCAAATCGCGCGATCAGCGCGTGCTGGAAGCCTCGCAACAGGCCATGGTTGATATCCAACAGGAGGCAGCGCTGAAGGTCACTCGCGCCAGCCTCCAGGTGGTGAAGACGGCTGCCATGGATACACGTCTGACTGACCTCATGACGCAGTTCAGCGACAACCGCAGCAAGGCGCTGGTGAAGGAAATGGACCAGACCGGCGCCTACATCGAGGGCGTCAAGCGCGAGAACATGGCCAAGCTGATGGACCTCCTCGACGCTTCGGTCAGCACCCGGGGCACCAGCGCGGCACGGCGCGGCCTGATGTGGCTGTTCGATGCCGAGAATCCCGGCATGACCCGCGACCTGGCCGTCGAGATCATCGCCAACGCCAATGGCGCGACCGGCAACACGCTGGCGCAGAAGGGCGCGCGAGCCTGGCTGGATACGATCGAGAGCATGCGCCAGCGCTTCAACTCGTCAGGCGGCGACGTCGGCAAGCTGGATTACGGCTACCTACCGCAGCCCCACGACACGGTGCGCGTGCGCGGCGACGGCTCGGCCAAGGCGCAGGACGACTGGGCCCAGAAGACGATGCCGCTGCTCGACCGCAGTCAGTACGTGCGTGAGGACGGCAGCCGCATGAACGATTCCGAGGTGCTCGACTTCCTGCGCGAGGCGTGGACGACCATCGCCACGGACGGTCTGAACAAGACGACGCCGGGCAGCAAGCCGGCCGCCGGCAGTTCGGCCAAGGCCAACGCCGGCAGCGAGTCGCGCCAGATCCACTACAAGGACGGAAACGCCTATCTCGAATACATGGGCCAGTACGGCGCTGGCAGCATGTACGACGCCATGCTCGGGCACGTCGGCCGCCTGGCGCGAGACATCGGGCTGGTCGAGCGGTATGGCCCCAACCCAAACCAGCAGATGCGGCTTCAATTCGATCTTGCCGACCGGGCGGACCACGGTATCGACCGCACCTTCGGCATGCTGCCGCAGTCGTACTGGGACGTGCTGAGCGGGACCACTGGCGCGCCGGTCAGTGGGCGCATCGCCGAGATCGGTACCCACATGCGGAATATCCAGACATTCGGAAAGCTGGCCGGGGCCGTGCTCTCCAGTGTGACGGATCTCGGCACCTACTTCGTGACCACCGGCTACAACCGGCTCAGCTACTGGGATTCCTTGAAGAATATCGGCCGCCAGTTCGATAGCGACACCCGCGATTTCCTGAGCATGCACGGCATAATCGCCGAGTCGATGATCTCGGACCTGAACCGCTGGAGCGGCGACAACATCCGGCAGACGTGGTCTGGCCGTCTGGCGAACAGCACCATGAAACTGTCGCTGATGAACGCGTGGACCGACACGCTGCGACGCGCCTACAGCATGACCATGATGAACGGTATGGCCAAGCTGTCGAAGACAGACTGGAAGGCGCTGGCCGAATACGACCGCTGGCGCATGACCAGCAAGGGGCTTACCGAGGACGACTGGAACGTCATCCGGCAGGCGCAGCTCACGCCCTACAACGGTATGGACTTCCTGACGCCTGAATCCATCCGCGCAGCCGGCGACCCGCGCGCCGACGAGGTCGTGGCCAAGGTGCTGGGCCTGATCACCGACGAGTCGGAATACGCGGTGCTGAACCCCGATCTGGCTACCAAGGCCGCGGCATCGTGGGGCGGCACGCAGCGCGGCACGCCGCTGGGCGAGTTCTCCCGCTCGGTGATGCAGTTCAAGTCCTTCCCCATCGCCATGATCTCGCGGCACTGGTCGCGCATGACGGAGGCGCCTGGAAACATCCAGGGCGCGCCAGCGCTAGCGAACCGGGCCATGTACGCGGGCGCCATGATGGTGGCGCTGACCGGGCTTGGCGCCATCGCCTACCAGAACAAGCAGATCGTCCAGGGCAAGGACCCCATCGACATGTCGCAGGGAAAGTTCTGGCTGCGCGCGCTAGCGCAGGGCGGCGGCCTTGGCATCGTCGGCGATTTCCTGCTGACAGACCCGACTGAGAATCCGGGCGATTCCACGGCCAACGCCATCAAGAACGTGGCGGGTCCGAGCATTGGCAGCGCCTTCGACCTGGTAGGCAAGTTGGGCGTCGAGAACGTCTACCAGGCGGCGCACGGCAAGGATACGCACGCTGGCGCCGAAGCGCTGCGCTTCGCGCGCGGGCACCTGCCCTACATCAACCTCTGGTACGGCAAGGCCGCGCTCGATCACGCCGGCCTGCACGCATTGCAAGAACTGTTGTCCCCGGCTATCTTTCGAAAATGAAGTCGCGCGCGCAAAAGGACTGGGATCAGGATTACTGGTGGAAGCCTGGTACCGGTGGCCCGGATAGAGGCCCAAATCTTGGCGCAGCATTTGGAGATCAGTGATGAGGCAGGACCAATACGAGCGCCTACAGACGCTTACCGAGAAACTGACGGACGTGTTTCTCGAAGAAGCGAACCCGGAGACGTGGCCCGGCCACGGTATTGCCGCCGGGCAGATGGATCAGCAGACACGCGGCGACCGTTACTGGGTCAAGAAAAACGCGGCGGCAACGCTCACCGTGATCATGAAGACCAGCAGCCTGATCGGCGTGATCCAGCAGCGCAGCGCCGCAGGAGCGCCTGACGGCGTGCAGCCTGAAACCGAGGAGCCAGACGGCCTCGATGGCGAGATTCGCGCAGCGGAGAAGGAAGCGGCCCGCCTGCTTAACAAGCTCGGCACTGCCTCCAGCAAAGAAGCCTTCGACAAGCGAGTCCATGGCAAATAAGCGCATCAGCTTCCTGGCCTTCTTCTTGCTGTGGGCGAAGGTCATGAACTGGCAGGTGCCTACGCTGCACGTGCGCATGTGCCAGTGGCTGGAGTTCTGTGATGACCCGGTGCGGGTACTCATGGTGTTCCGGGGCGCCGCGAAGTCCACCATTTACGCCGTGTACAAGGCGTGGCAGCTATACAACGATGGCACATGGGTATCGCTGATCTGGGCGGCGGACGGCAAGCTCGCGGCCAAGCTGACGCGCGACACCATCAACGTGCTGCGCCGCCATCCGTTGTGCGGCGGCATGTTGCCAAACAAGCCGGGGTCGCAGATGTTCTGGGTGACCGGTGCGAATGACGCGCGTAACGCCAGCATGACAGCCGTGGGCGTCAACCAGAACGTGACCTCGGCCCGCGCGCGCGACATCGACTACGACGATGTGGAGGTGCCGAAGAACATCAAGACGGCCGACGCGCGGGAGAATCTGCGAGCGAAGATTCAGGAGGGCACCTTCATTCTCGTGCCGGGCGGCCGGGAAACCTACATCGGCACGCCCCACACGCACGATTCCATCTACCCCGAACTGGTTGACGCCGGCGCGGCGCTGTTGAAGATCCCGCTGTTCGAGGACGCCATCCGGTACGACAAGGAGATGGACACGCGCACGCGGTTCCCTTTCCCATTCGACCCGTCGGCGGACGGCATCTACGTCATCAGCGGAATTCACAAGGCCGCGCGGCTGCTGAAGGAAGGCGACGACTACACGCTTGACGGCCGGTGCGTGGCCCTCACGCGGCCGATCGGCGCCGTGCTGGACATCTATGCCCGTTGCGCATGGCCGGAGCGATTCACCAGAGAGGACATCGAGCGCCGCCGCAAGAAGGTGCGCACGCTCAACTACTGGGACTCGCAATACATGCTCGAAGCCAAGCCCATCACCGAGAGCCGTCTAGATCCGGAACTGATCAAGGCGTACGACATGCACCCGCGCCTGGAGACGGCGAACCGTCAGGTTCGCATGATGTTGGGCGGCGTGCAGATTGTGAGCGGCCGCGCATACTGGGACCCGGCCAAGGGCAAGGTAGGGGGCGACACCTCGGCGTTCTCGCTGATCCTCGACGACGGCTACGGCAATCACTACTGGCACGTGGCACAAGGCCTGACAGGCGAGGCCGCTGTATTCGACGACACACGCAACACCAGGATCATCGGAGGTCAGGTGATGCAGATTGCCGAGCTCGTTCGCCGCTTCAACATCGTGCACGTGTCGGTAGAAACAAACGGGCTAGGCGCCTTCATGCCAAAGCTCCTGCAGCGCGCCCTGAAGCAGGAGCAGTTGCGGTGCGCGGCGGTGGAGTTCATTGCGAAGGGCAACAAGAACGAGCGCATCCTTGCCGGCCTTGAGCCCCCATGAAGTCGGGGGTGTTGTGGGCGCACGTCGATGTGCTCAACGGTCCTATGTGGGACGAGATGAAGGACTGGAACCCTGCGGTGAAGGAACAGCCAGACGGCTATCTCGATTCCGGCTCGGGCGCCATCCTTCAGTCGCCTGTGCGCATTAACCACCTTGTCGGGAAACCGACAGCCGAGAACGTCAAAGATTGGCGGCAATCCGCGGGGGTCCATGAAGTGACCCTTGAGACCGACTAGCGCGCCGTCTACGGGCGGCGCCTCCACAAAAAGGCCGCCGCCAATGTCCGTACCAGACCAGCCCACTATCTTTCAGTACACCGGGAATGGGATCACCACCACCTTTCCCTACGGCTGCTACGTCCTTGATGAAGAGGATCTAGTCGTATCCGTTGACGACGACACGATCACCACGGGCTTCACGGTCAACGGGATCGGCAGTCAGACGGGCGGGGCTGTCATCTTCGCTGTGCCGCCGGCTGACGGCGCTATCGTCGTGCTGATGCGTCAGGTTGACATCAGCCGCTCCAACGATTACCAGCGCCTCGGGGATCTCCGGGCCGACACCCTGAATCTCGATTTCGACCGCATCTGGATGGCGCTGCAGGACTTCCTGCGTGACAAGCGCAGCAGCCTGCGTTATCCGCTGGTGGAGAACCTTGACGGTCAACTAGCGCCGCGCGGGATGCGGGCATCCAAGATGCTCGGCTTTGACGACAACGGCCGGCATACCTATCTGCCTGTTCCAGCCTCGGTTGGCGCAGGCGACATGGTCGTCAATTCCTTCTACTCGGCCAGTGGTCACTACGTTCCTGGCACCACCACGACCCTTACACTGTCTCGCCCACCCGGCGTGCCTGGCAACGTAGAGGTGTTCTTCGGCCCGGCGTATCAGGGTCCGAATCAATGGCTGCTTTCGGGAAATCAGGTCATCTTTAACTCGCCGATCCCGGTCGGCGTGGATGAGGTCTTCATCCGCATCGGCACCACGCTTTCTGTCGTCACGCCGCCTGACCAGTCGGTGGGCGACGATCAGTTGCAGTGGGGCAACATCATGCTGCGCGTGGTCGATACCGTGGCCGACCTGCGCAACCTCGATTCGAGTCGCTACCGCGTGGTGATGACACTCGGCTATCGCACGCCGGGCGACGGCGGATCGGGATTCTACCGCACGGACATGACCGACACCTCGACCGCCGACAACGGTGGCACTGTCATCGTGGCGGACGATGCGGGCCGCTACAAGCTGATGTACGACGGATCTGTGAACGCCATGCAGTTCGGTGCGAAGCGTGGCGACCTGTCCTTCGATTCGACTAGTGCATTCAATGCTCTTGTGCTGGATGCCATTGCCAAGGGCTACACCGCAGACTTCGGCAGCGGCCTGTTCCGGGTCTCGTCTATCCTGATTCCCGCTGGGAACCTGCACATTACTGGGTCGGCAACGATCCTCGGCAAGACGTCCGGCAACTACGATGCAGTGCTGGAGATTCGCGATGCAGTGGATCTCCAGATTGATGGAAGCATGATTTTCTCTGCCGTTTACAACCTCGGCTACAAGTGCGGGGTGAAGGTGTGGGGTAATGACGGCATCGTGTCGCTCGTCAACATCTACGGGCTCAGCGTCACAGGGGCGCGCAAAGCGTGGATCATCGGCGACGAGACGAAAACGGACAAACAGGTCAGCGAACTCGTGATCTATGGTGGCTACACGTTTGGCTGCCCGATTGCCTGCGCGGCGTACGGTACACAGACCTTCGTCGAGTTCAACGGCTACCAGCTGCGTTCGTCCTACGGCGATGGTGCTGGCGCGTGGCTTGCGCTCGATGCCCGGGTGGTGCTCGCGGTTGGCGCGCACGTGCGGCAGGTAGGTGGCGAACACCTGATGACCGAACTGACGGTTGGTGCTGGAGTCGAGCTCGATCCGATCGACGGATCTTTCGCCAACCAGTACGGCTCCTTCGAAGCCCACGGCACCGTCATCGAATGCGCGGCGCCGTTCGCAATCACGGGTAACCCAGGAGTTTCGAGCCCGATCCGTGGGCTGCTCTCGTACATGGGCTGCACCGGCATCCACACGCAGAACCTGCAAGCGTTGATCCAGACTGACGCTGATTTCCAAGGCAAGATCATCTGCAAGGGCAACCAGTTCTACTCGACCACGCCTCGCTCATTCGCGAACATCGCATGCCTCGGTAACGCCGACGTCCATTGCGATGACACTTCGTTTGGGGACAACTTCCCACAAGGCATCGGAGGTATCTCCGGTGGCATCGCCCATTTCAGCGAGCGCGTGATCGCGCGCGTATCAAACCTTGGGGGCGCCACAATTCCGGCCGGCACGTCAACACTGAAGTGGCAGTCTGCCGACAACACAGGAGACCTTGCTCGGCCGACCGTGTCTTACAACCCGACCACCGGCGCCCTTACATTCAACCAGCCGGTGAAGAAGGCGCGCGTGATCGGCGGATTCTTCCTGGCAGGTATCACTGGCACGTCAACGATCCTCACCAAGTTCAACAATGGCGGCGGCCCGGCCACCCGAGGCATCCAGTTCGTCGGTACTGGCATCTGCGCGAACATCGGCGATGTGAATACTGGCGACATCATCTTCATCGACTGCAATAACACTGGCTCTGGGCTTGCTGCGGGCAGCAATGCTTACGACTTTATCGAAGTCATCGCTTCCAACTGACATGAAAAAATCCTCGCACTCGCCCTTTCGCTGGTCGCCAGCCTGTCCGGCGCCGCAACCCTGTCGCCTATCCAGTTGCTCAACCCCGCGGGATCGACCTCCGGACAGGCGATCGTATCCACCGGCCCGAGCAGCGCCCCGGCATGGTCCACGGTCACGGCTGGTGGCCTGACACCTATCGGGGCTAACACGGTCTACGGCAACTTCACTGGGTCGAGCGCCTCGCCCACGGCCAATGCGGTCCCCTCGTGCAGCACCGCAAACAGCGCGCTGAAGTACACGAGCAGTTCTGGCCTGTCGTGCGGCACCACGTTCGCGTTGACCAGCGGCAATCTGTCGCAGTTCGCGTCGACCACCTCGGCGCAGTTGCTGGGCGTCCTATCCGACGAAACAGGGACTGGCGTTGCGGTATTCGGTACCTCGCCCACAATCGCCACGCCGACTATCTCGTCTCCCACTATTAGCGGAACGGTCGCCGGTGCGCACAGCTACAGCGGTGCACTGACATTCACCAGCACGATTGCCCCGAGTCAGACAGCCGGCATCGTTGGCACGACAACGAACAACAGTGCCCAGGCGGGTAGCGTTGGTGAGTTCATCTCCAGCCAGGTGCTAGTCGGTTCGGCAGTCGCACTGACAAACAACGTCGCGGCCAACGTCACATCGATCTCGCTGACGGCCGGGGACTGGGACGTCGAGGGAACAGTGTTCTTCGAGCCCGCGGGCACCACGCAAATCACTGCGATTCTCGGCGGCATTAGCCAGGTATCAGCGACTGCGCCGACTGCGCCAAACAGCGGCGGCTCGTTCCTATTACCGCTTACGACGACCGGTGGCCGCAGCGGATTGCCGACGGGAAAGATACGCATCTCACTAGCCTCGACAACAACGGTCTATCTGGTTGCCCTATCTGCATTCACAGTCTCCACGAATTCCGCATACGGTTTCATCGGCGCGCGCCGCGTGCGGTGACTGGGGAAACTGATGAAATTCGACCCGACTATCAACCTCGGCAGCGTGCTGAGCGGAATCATCGGCGCGGCTGGGACGATTGTTGTCGCGTGGTTTGCGTTGGCAGGCGACGTGCGCGACCTGAAGAACAAGGACGTGAGCCACGACGCCAGCATTTCGAGACTTGAGGCCGGCCAGGATCGCCTCAGGCAGGACACTAAGGAGCAGATCCGCGACATCGCTGCCGACATGCGGGATCAGATTCGGGACATCAGTACGGATGTAAAGCAGGTACGCGGCATCTTGATGGACAACTCGGCGGGCAGCAGGCCTGACATGCGGAGGTGGTCAAAATGAAGTGGAAGATCGGACTGGCCGACAACTGGCGCCGGCTGCATACCAAGGGCACTGTGGTGCTCAGTGGCGGACTCGCGCTCGTGACTGCGTTCGGTCCAGCGATTATCGACGCCTGGAACTCTATGCCGCCCGACCTGAAGGCGCTGTTGCCGCAGGGCATCCAGCGCTACGCCGCGCTCGGGGCGTTCCTGCTGATTCTCGTGGTGCGGTATCTGGCGGTTCGGCGCAAAGGGGGCGGTGATGGAGCCGCGTGATTTCGTGCGAGGGCCGCTCGCCTCGGCGCTCGATCTGCTGCCGCGCGGCATGGATACGCCGAAGGCTCAGGTGATGGTAACGGCCATCTGCCTTCAGGAATCTGGCCTGATCCACCGCAAGCAAATGGGCAACGGTCCGGCGCGCGGGCTCGCTCAGTTCGAGATGGGGACGCGGCAGTCGCGGGGCGGGGTGTGGGGTGTCTACCTGCACGATGCATCGCGGTTCTGGCTGGACCGACTATGCGCGGCACGCGGAGTTCAGTTCTTGCCGGAGAGCATTTGGCGGGCGCTGGAAACCGACGACGTGCTTGCTGCCGGCGTGGCGCGGCTGCTGCTTTTCACCGATCCGTTCCAGCTGCCGGCCACGGACGACGCCGACGGCGCGTGGGGGCTGTACCTGCGCACCTGGCGTCCGGGCAAGCCGCGCCCGGAGACGTGGCCGGGCAACCATACCCTCGCGCGACTGGAGGTCATTCGATGATCGCCACCATCCTATCCGACCTGTGGCCGATCCTACTCGGTGGCATCGTCGCCATCGGCGCGCTGCTCACCGGCTGGGCGCGTCACAAGCAGGCGCAGACGACCGAGGCGCAGGCGGGGCAGAAGGTGGCCGAGGCCGAGAAGCGCGAGGCTGACAAAGACGCCGCGCTCGCGCGCGCCAACGAAGCCGGTGCACAGGCCGGCGCCGACAACGCAAAGGTGAGACGAGATGAGGATTCCGCTGCTGCTGGCGAGCCTGACGCTAACCGCGTGCTGCACGACGAGTGGGGAAAGTAAGCCGGCGCCGGAAGTGGTCTACGTGCCCAAGGTCACGGATACCGCCTGCGACTGGACGAAGCCGATCTACGTGGATAAGGCGGATGTGCTGACGAACGAGACAGCGCAGGCCATTCTGTCGCATAACCGCACGGGCGCCAAAGTCTGCGGCTGGAAGCCCAAGGCCAAATAGAAACGCCACCGTGCCGAGGCATAGGGTGGCGTCGTATTGGGGTGAGGGGCCGGTGCTGATCTCCGGCACATCCGAACGTCTTCGCTTGTCGGCCCTCGTATCGATTCGCGCATCAGCCTGCGCATTCCCTCGCGCTGGATTCTAGGCGCTTTTCGCCCGCCGCACCAGCGCTGCCAGTTCCTCGACCGTCGGCGCCTCGCGCTCTCCGGCCTGGCAGGCCAGCACGATCTCTTCCAGATGATGCAGCGCGATCAGCGCGCCTTCCGGCGTGATGAAGTCGCTCCGCCGCGGCTCCTGCGGAATTCCCGCCAATGCCTGCTCGTGCACCGTCTCGGCGTAAAAAGGTCGCATGTCGGTCATGGGCTGCTCTCCTCGTTATGTGGTTGTGACGGCCCTTGGATTCTAATGGATTTAGTTGGAAGATCCCGAAAATGACCACGCATCTACGCGGCATACGCCTGGTACCATGTTCCAACTAACTGAGCTAAGGCTATGATTCGTAAGGATATTGGTTGCGGATTGTGATTCCTGTTGTCGCGGGTTCGAGTCCCGTCAGCCACCCCAGAATTTCTTCGAAAAGGCCGCTCATTTAAGCGGCCTTTTTGTTTTTCGCGGATCGTTTCGAGGCGAACCGCGGACCCACAGATATGGCGACCGCAAAACAATAGGCCAAAAAAAACCGGCCCTTGGCGGGGTCGACAAGGTCCGGTTATGCGCATGACGCGAGTACGCCAGTGATGCAGTGCGCGTCAGTGAGTTTAATCAGGCTTTTGTCAGTTTTAAATGAAGCCTTAATTACATGTTGTGGGCCCGCAACTCCACTTTTACAAGGTACATGGCAACGATCTGACGAAGCTGCCTGGTCTTGGCGGTTACGGGTAACCGGATCGGTGTCAGTCGATCAGTTTCGTGCTTGGCTCGTCGAGTTCCAGCATGCGGCAGATGGCAGCCATGTTGCCGACCATCGTGCGGCGTTGCGCGCCCTGGTAGACGCGGACGCCCTTGATTTGCCGGAACGGGACTGGTTTGACCGGGCGGCGGGAAGTGATGGAGTTTGATTGCAGCATGGCAACACCTCGTTATTTGCGACAGCAGTGGTCCGCGCCCGTCGTCCAGCGAGGACGGGGCGGCGTGGGCAAAGCAAAGCGGGTGACCAGGGCAGACGGCCGTGCTGCCTAAGTCTGGGGACTTGGAGGTGCCATCTGGCAACCTCCAATCACGCTAGAAGCCTGACGATCGGATCAGGCCGACAGCGATACCTTCCAGGGAGAACTCGTCGCGGCCAGAATGGAGCACGATGTTCTGGAAATCGGGGTTTTCGGCGATCAGTTCGATCGTGTCGCCGCGTTTTTTCAATCGTTTGACCGTGACATCCTCGCCCAGACGCGCCACGACGATCTTGCCGTTGGACGCTTCGCTGGCTTTCTTTACCGCCAGCAAATCGCCATCCAGGATGCCGGCGTCGCGCATGCTCAGGCCGCGGACGCGTAGCAGGTAGTCAGGGCGCTCATCGAAAACGGAGGCGTCCACCTGGTATTGGCGATCGATATGCTCGGCCGCGAGGATCGGGCTGCCTGCGGCAACGCGGCCTACCAGCGGGAGCGTCAGTTGCAGTACGCCGGCCATCGGCAAGGTGAATTGATCGGACTGCTCCGAGTCGCTGCGTGCCACCTTGAGGCGAATGCCGCGCGATGCGCCTGGCGTGAGTTCGATCACGCCCTTGCGCGCCAGCGCCCGCAGGTGTTCCTCGGCCGAATTGGGCGAGGAAAAACCGAACTCGGCGGCGATCTCGGCGCGCGTGGGGGGGAAACCCGTGTTGCGGATCGTGTCGCGGATCAGATCGAAAATCTGCTGCTGCCGGGGTGTCAGGGTCGCCATGGTTCGCCGGTCTCTCGTGCCGAAGCACTGTATGTTTAAACAGTATGCTGTGATTTTATACAGTATCGTGTGAAGTGCAAGCACAATTTGCGCAGCGGGCTCTACATGGGCGGCGCCTGGCGGGTGGCGTCGCGGGTTTGCCACGGGCGCGCCGGCGCGGCGTGACAGTTACAATCGTCGGCCGGATCCCGGGTCACTGCTTTCAGTCCACCTCTATATTCATGTCAGCTTCCCCGTCGCCATCGCCCACTTTGCCCCGCGTCGTCGTGCTTGCCACGGGCGGCACCATTGCCGGATCGTCCGGCGACCCCGCCAGCAGTGCCCAGTACCAGGCGGCTACCGTGCCCGTGTCGCAACTGGTGCAGGCGGTTCCCGCGCTGGCCGATGTGGCGCGTATCGAGGCCGAGCAGGTGGCGCAGGTGGATAGCAAGGACATGACGTTCGGTCTTTGGCAGACACTGGCGGCGCGCGTGGCGTACTGGTGCGCCCAGCCTGACGTGGCCGGTATCGTGATCACGCACGGCACCGATACGCTTGAAGAAACGGCGATGTTCCTGCACCTGACGCAGCCGTGTCCGGTGCCGGTGGTGATCACGGCGGCCATGCGGCCGGCTACCTCGCTTTCGGCCGATGGACCGTTGAACCTGCTGGATGCGGTGCGCGTCGCGGCCAGTGCGGATGCGCGGGGCAAGGGCGTGCTGGTGGTCCTGAACCAGCAGATCCATGCCGGACGTGACGTGACCAAGGCGCACACGTCGGCGGTCGATGCCTTTGTCTCGCCGGCCACCGGTCCGCTCGGTTACGTGCAGGACGCCTATATTCGATTCACGCGCACGCCGGCGCGGCGCGGGATCGAACTTTTGCCCGTGCCATCGGCCTGGCCGGCGGTGGAAATCGTGGTCAGCCATGCCCAGCCGGGCAGGGTGGCCGTCGATGCGCTGGTATCGGCGGGCGTGAAGGGGATGGTGGTGGCCGCCACGGGCAACGGATCGGTTCATGAAACGCTGGCGGCGGCACTGGCCGACGCTGCGGGGGCCGGCGTCGCCGTGGTGCGAAGCTCGCGTACCGGTGCGGGTCATGTGTCGATACCGTCACGACTGGCGCCGCGGGCCGGGGCGTTCGTGTCGGCCGGCGATCTCAATCCCTGGAAGGCGCGCGTGCTGCTGCTGCTGGCACTGGCCGCCGACCCCGGGCTGGGTGTCGATGCCGGGCGCCTGCAGGCGCTGTTTGCTGCCTCTTGAGGCATTTCGCCTCCAAGCCTTGCGGATAGGCCCGGTTCCGGGCTATACTCGCGGGCTATTCAACCTTGCCGCACCGGACTTGACGCCCGGGTGGCTCATCCAAAAGGAGCGTCAATGCGTCATTACGAAATCGTATTTATCGTCCATCCGGACCAAAGTGAACAAGTGCCGGCGATGATCGAGCGTTACAAGCAGCTCGTCACGTCGCAAAATGGCCAGATCCATCGCGTGGAAGACTGGGGCCGTCGTCAAATGGCCTACATGATCCAGAAGCTGGCCAAGGCCCACTACGTTTGCCTGAACATCGAATGCGGCAAGGACACGCTGGCTGAACTGGAGCACGCGTTCAAGTTCAACGACGCCGTGCTGCGTCACCTGATCGTCCAGACCAAGAAGGCTGAAACCGCTCCGTCGCCGATGATGAAGGAAGTGCAGCGCGAAGAAGCCCGCAAGGCCGCGCAAACGACCACGGAAGGTCAGGCCGCCTGAGTGCGGACTGCTGTATCGCGGTGAACCAGCTTCGGCTGACCGCCACGCTCGCCGAGCGAGACACGCTGCGCTATACGCCGGCCGGCATCCCTGTCGTCAACTGCATCCTGCAGCATGCCGGCGAGGTGATGGAGGCGGAAACGCCCCGGCAGGTGGAATTCGCAGTGGTGGCCATGGGCATCGGCCCGATCGGTCAGCGACTCGAGCGCATGCCGCTCGGCACGCTGCTGGACTGCGAAGGCTTTCTGGCCCGCAAGCACCGCAACAGCAAGACACTGATCTTTCACATCACTCGATGTAAAGCATTCGAAAAGGATTGAATCATGGCATTCGTCAAACGTGACAACAAGAACAAGAAGCGCTTCCAGCAACAGAATCCGCTGTTCAAGCGCAAGCGCTTCTGCCGCTTCACCGTGGCTGGCGTCGAACAGATCGACTACAAGGATCTGGACACGCTGAAGGACTTCATCGGCGACAACGGCAAGATCACGCCGGCTCGCCTGACCGGTACCAAGGCTCACTATCAGCGTCAGCTGGATACGGCCATCAAGCGCGCCCGCTTCCTGGCGCTGATGCCGTACACCGACCTGCACAAGAACTGATAGTCCCGGGACCGCAAGGAGAAATACACGATGCAAGTCATTCTGCTGGAAAAAGTCATCAACCTGGGCAATCTGGGCGACATCGTTCGCGTGAAGGACGGTTACGCACGTAACTTCCTGATCCCGACCAAGCGCGCTCGCCGTGCCACGCAAACCGCCATCGCCGAATTCGAAGTGAAGCGCGCCGAGCTGGAAAAGGCCGCCGCCGAGAAGCTGGCTGCTTCGCAAGCCGAAGGCGAGAAGCTGAACGGCCTGACCGTCCAGATCACCCAGAAGTCGGGTGTGGACGGCCGTCTGTTCGGTTCGGTGACCAACGCCGACATCGCCGCCGCCCTGGAAGGCCAAGGTTTCAAGGTCGAGAAGTCGCAAGTGCGTCTGCCGAACGGCCCGCTGAAGCTGGTGGGCGACTACGCCGTTGGCGTGTCGCTGCACACCGATGTGCTGGTCGACATCACCGTTTCGGTGCTGGGCGAGCACGTCTAAGCTGCACGCGTTCACGATGTGCCGGTCCGGACCGGCGCGTCGGATGCACGAAAAGGCAGGGGCCATGCTCCTGCCTTTTTTGTTTTTTGCGTGGCGCCCGGCGCCGTTATAATTCCCTCCCATGAACGCGCCCGCCGCAGATCCCCAACTAGACAACCTCAAGGTTCCTCCGCACTCGATCGAGGCCGAACAATCGGTGCTTGGCGGGTTGCTGCTGGATAACGCCGCCTGGGACCGCATTGCCGATTTCCTGTCCGAAGCCGATTTCTACCGCTTCGACCACCGGGTCATCTTCCAGAGCATTGCCCGGCTGATCTCGGCCACCAAGCCAGCGGACGTGATCACGGTCTTCGAAATGCTCCAGGTGGCCGGCAAGGCCGAGGAAGTGGGTGGGCTGGCCTACCTGAACTCGCTGGCCCAGAACACGCCGAGCGCGGCCAATATCCGCCGCTACGCCGAAATCGTGCGCGAGCGCTCGGTGCTGCGCAAGCTGGTGACCGTGGCTGACGACATCGCATCCGCAGCCTTCGCGCCCAAGGGCCGCGAGGTGCGCGAACTGCTCGACGAGGCCGAATCCAAGGTTTTTGCGATTGCCGAAGAGGGTTCGCGTGGCCAGAAAGGCTTCCAGGAGATCCAGCCGCTGCTGACGCAGGTGGTGGAGCGGATCGACGAGCTCTATCACCGTGATTCCACCACCGATGTGACCGGCGTGCCGACCGGCTTTATCGACCTGGACCGCATGACCAGCGGTATGCAGCCGGGCGACCTGATCATCGTCGCCGGCCGTCCGTCGATGGGTAAAACCGCGTTTTCGCTGAATATTGGCGAGCACGTGGCGGTGGAGCAGGGCCTGCCCGTGGCCGTGTTTTCGATGGAAATGGCCGGCGTGCAGCTGGCCATGCGTATGCTGGGTTCGGTGGGGCGCCTGGACCAGCACCGGCTGCGTACCGGCCGCCTGCTGGACGAGGACTGGCCGCGCCTGACGCACTCGATCCAGCGCATGAACGATGCGCAGCTGTTTATCGACGAGACGCCGGCGCTGAACCCGATGGAACTGCGGGCCCGGTCGCGGCGCCTGGCGCGCCAGTGTGGGCAGCTGGGCCTGATCATCATCGATTACCTGCAACTGATGTCGGGTTCGGGCGGCGGCGAGAACCGGGCGACCGAGATTTCGGAGATTTCGCGATCGCTGAAGGGGCTGGCCAAGGAACTCAACTGCCCCGTCATCGCGCTGTCGCAGCTGAACCGGAGCCTGGAGCAGCGCCCGAACAAGCGCCCCGTGATGTCCGATCTGCGTGAATCGGGCGCCATCGAACAGGATGCCGACGTGATCCTGTTCATTTATCGCGACGAAGTGTACAACCCCGATTCGCAGGACAAGGGGACGTCCGAAATCATCATCGGCAAGCAGCGTAATGGTCCGATCGGCACTGTTCGGCTCACGTTCCTGGGTCAATTCACGAAGTTCGACAACTTCAGCGGCGGTCCGGCGTTCTTCGACAACGACACCTGATTGTCAGGGGATACACCGCTGGGCGGTGCAACCCTGTAAAATATTGCGCTTTGATGACAGCCGCCCAGGAGGCGGCTGTTTTTCGATTGCACTGCCTCCCATTTGCAACACAACCGAGCGCTGCCGTGAGGCGCGCCACAAGGACATTTCATGTTCGGCCGTTTCATGCCCACCGAGGGCAAGTTCTTCGAATACTTCAACCAGCACGCCGACTGCGCCGTCACCGCCGCGCACGAGCTGGAAGCGCTGGTCAATGACCTGCCCAACGCCGAAGGCCATGCCCGTCGCGTGCAGGCCACCGAAAAGAAGGCAGACCGGATCACGCACGACACGATCGACCTGCTGCACAAGACCTTCATCACGCCGCTGGACCGTGACGAGATCCACAAGCTCATCACGACCATGGACGACATCCTGGACCTGATGGAGGACGTGGCCGAGACGATATCGCTGTACGACGTCACCCACCTGACCGACGAAGCCCGCCGCCTGGCCACGATCTGCGTGCAGTGCTGCGAAGCGGTCAAGATCGCCGTGGGCCTGCTCGAGGACATGGGCAATGCCAGCACCATCCTGAAGACCGCCCAGCAGATCGACCAGCTCGAATCGGAAGCCGACCGCGTGATGCGTTCGGCCATGTCGAAGCTCTTCCGCGACGAGACCGACGTCAAGCGCCTGATCAAGCTGAAGGCGATCTACGAGCAGCTGGAGTCCATCACCGACAAGTGCGAGGACGTGGCGAACATCATCGAAGGCATCGTCCTGGAAAACGCCTGAGGCCCGCACTCGCATGCATACAGTAGAAATGAGCTTGTGGGTCATCGGGTTGCTGGTGGCGCTGGCGTTGCTGTTCGACTTCATGAACGGCTTTCACGACGCGGCCAACTCGATTGCCACGGTGGTCTCCACGGGCGTGCTGAAGCCGCACCATGCCGTGGCCATGGCCGCCATGTGCAACGTGGTGGCGATCTTTATCTTCCACCTGAAGGTGGCCGCGACGGTGGGCACGGGCACGGTCGACGTGAATATCGTCGATCACTACGTGATATTCGGGGCGCTGGTCGGGGCCATCGTCTGGAACGTCATCACGTGGCTTTACGGCATTCCGTCGTCGTCGTCGCATGCGCTGATCGGTGGCCTGGTGGGCGCCGCGGTGGCCAAGGGCGGCACGGGCGTGCTGGTGGGCAACGGCCTGCTGAAGACCGTGGCGTTCATCCTGATCTCGCCGCTGCTGGGCTTTATCCTGGGATCGCTGATGATGGTGATCGTGGGCTGGACGTTCTTCCGGACGCCGCCGTCGCGCGTGGACCGCTGGTTCCGCCGGCTGCAGCTGGTATCGGCGTCGCTGTACAGCCTGGGCCATGGCGGCAATGACGCGCAGAAGACCATCGGCATCATCTGGATGCTGCTGATTGCCAGCGGTCATGTGGCCGTGGGTGGCGCGGAGCCGCCGATGTGGGTGATCGTGAGCTGCTACGTGGCGATCGGCATGGGTACGCTCTTTGGCGGCTGGCGGATCGTTCGGACCATGGGTCAGAAGATTACCAAGCTGAAGCCGGTGGGTGGCTTCTGTGCGGAGACGGGTGGCGCCATCACGCTGTTCATTGCCTCGGCGCTGGGCGTGCCCGTGTCGACCACGCATACGATCACCGGCGCCATCGTCGGCGTCGGCTCGGCGCAGAAGATGTCGGCCGTGCGCTGGGGCGTGGCGGGCAATATTGTGTGGGCGTGGGTGCTGACGATTCCGGCATCGGCGTTCATGGCGGCCATTGCCTGGTGGATCGGCAAGCAGATCCTGTAAGCCTTACCCGACGTATCCGCAGACAGAAAAGCCAGGCATCGCGCCTGGCTTTTTTACTATTGATTCGCGAATGCGGCGATCGGGTCGTCGTCCGGGGGTGGGACCGGGGGCGTGGCAGGGGTCGGCACGGTGGGGGCGGCCGTGATCGAAGGCGGCGGGGCCAGCGACGGCGCCGGGGTCATCGGCAGGTTGGTGGCTGCCACCACGCGCCGCGCGCCGTTGTAGCGGGTGGCCCAGTAGGACTTGCCCATGTCTTCCAGGCGGACCGTGCCGCCGGTGGCCGGCGCATGGACGAAGCGGTTCTGTCCGACATAGATGCCAACATGCGAGTTGGCGCGGCCGGTGGTATTGAAGAACACCAGGTCGCCCGATGCCACTTCGCTGCGGTCCAGTGATACGCCGCGCTGGCCCATCTGCTCGGTCGTGCGCGGCAGGTTGACGCTGGCGGCGCGCTGCACGACATAGCGGACGAGGCCGCTGCAGTCGAATCCGGAATCGGGCGTGTTGCCGCCGTAGCGGTAGGGCGTGCCGACCAGCGACATGGCCTGGATCGAGATTTCCTCGAGGCCCGCACTCGGGTCGATCATGGGCTTGCCCGGTGTGCGGGGCGGCGAAGATGTGTGTCGGGCAGGCGGGCCCCCGGCACAGGCGGCCAGCAGCAGGGCGCTCGCGCACAACGCGGCCAGGGCTAGCCGGCGCTCGGCGCGGATCCAGCGCGTGGATGGGGCTGAGGGCGCAGATAGCGTTGAGGGCGGCAATGAAAGCGGGCGCTGCGGCATCCTTCTTGTCGTTCGGTTGCCGGGTCAGGCGTCCGCCCCACCGTACAGGGTGGGACTTGCCAGCGAAAACTATCGGTTGGGACTTACCAGCGCAGCTGCGCATTGCGCGTGCCGGTGCTGATCTTGATGGACTTGGACTGACCCTTGTAGCTGGCCTCGATATTGTAGCTGCCTTCTGGCGCACGTATGAGGCAGCGCGGACCGCCAGCGCGGAAATCGGCCACGTTCTGGCCGTCGCGTGTCAGTTTTACGTCAACATCGGCCAGGTACTCGCCGTCGGCACCCCGGGTGAACAGGATGCCCATGTTGAAGTTCTTTTCCTGCGCGGCCAGCCTGGCCCGCTCATCCTCGGCAACGCCGCCGCAGACGTAGCTGACGGGGCCCATGGTGCGGATCACCATCTCGTTGCCGACCGGCGCTGCGGACGCTGCGGGCGACGCCGACGCTGCAGGCGGTGCGCTCGCATCAGCAGCCTTGGCCGGCTGCAGGGCGGCCGCGACGATGACCGTGGCGCCGATCAGCGCGGCCACGGCAATGCGCTTGCGCCGGGTGGCGCGCGCGTTTTCGGAAAAAAGGGTCCTGCTGGTGGACAGGTATCTATTGAAAGACTGTTGCCTGTTCATCGACGCCTCCGTATCGACATGAACACCCAGCCATCATAGCCGGGTCGCGCGGCGCTGGCTGTCGGCCAAACGCCGACGCTGAAGCTGCTTGCGCCACACTACGCGATGCGGCCACGGGCGGCCATGGAACAGGCCGCCCGTGGATTGCCGGGATTGCAGTGACTGCCGCGTTACAGCACGTCCGCCGCGTGATCGGCCAGGCGCGAACGCTCGCCGCGGGCCAGCGTTACGTGGCCGCTGTGGCTCCAGCCCTTGAAGCGGTCCACCACGTAGGTCAGGCCGGACGAGCCTTCGGTCAGGTACGGCGTGTCGATCTGCGCGATGTTGCCCAGGCAGACGATCTTGGTGCCGGGGCCCGCCCGGGTGACCAGCGTCTTCATCTGCTTGGGCGTCAGGTTCTGCGCCTCATCGATGATCACGAACTTGTTGACGAAGGTGCGGCCGCGCATGAAGTTCATGCTCTTGACCTTGATGCGCGAGCGGATCAGCTCCTGCGTGGCCGCGCGGCCCCATTCGCCGGCGCTGTCGTCGCTCTTCTGCAGCACTTCGAGGTTGTCGTCGAACGCACCCATCCACGGCTGCATCTTCTCTTCCTCGGTGCCCGGCAGGAAGCCGATATCCTCGCCCACCGGCACCGTGGCGCGCGTGACGATGATCTCGTTGTAGAGCTTCTGGTCCAGCACCTGTTCCAGGCCCGACGCCAGCGCCAGCAGCGTCTTGCCGGTACCGGCCTGGCCCAGCAGCGTCACGAAATCGACGTCGGGGCTCATCAGCAGGTTCAGCGCGAAGTTCTGCTCGCGGTTGCGCGCGACCACGCTCCACACGTTGTTCTTGTTGTGGGTGTAGTCCCGCAGCGTCTGCAGCAGGGCGGTCTTGCCGTTGATTTCCTTGACCTGGGCGTACAGGGGCAGGCTGCCGTCCATCGGCTCCAGATAGACGAACTGGTTGACGAGGAACGACGGCACCAGCGGGCCGGTCAGGCGATAGAACATCGTGCCCGACTTCGGATCCTGCCAGCTCTCCACGCCCTTGCCGTGCTTGGCCCAGAAGTCGTTGGGCAGCTGCATCACGCCCGAGTACAGCAGGTCCTTGTCTTCCAGGACCTGGTCGTTGAAGTAGTCCTCGGCGGGCAGGCCCAGCGCGCGGGCCTTGATGCGCATGTTGATGTCTTTCGACACCAGCACGACCTGGCGCTCCGGATACTGCTGCTGCAGCGCGCTGACCACGCCCAGGATCTGGTTGTCGGCCTTGCCCTGCGGCAGCCCCTCGGGCAGCTTGATGTCGTTGAGCCGGGTCTGGAAGAACAGCTTGCCGGCGGCGTCGCGGTTGCCCAGCTTGGCCAGCGGCAGGCCTTCGTCGAGCACGCCGTCGGTGCCGCCCACGAGCTGGTCCAGCGTGCGGCTGACCATGCGGGCGTTGCGCGCGACTTCGCTCATGCCCTTCTTGTGGTTGTCCAGTTCCTCCAGCGTCATCATCGGCAGATAGATGTCGTGTTCCTCGAAGCGGAACAGCGAGCTCGGGTCGTGCATCAGCACGTTGGTGTCGAGCACGAACAGCTTGCTGGGGCCCGCGGCCTTGCGCGTGCGGCGCGTGGGGCCGGCGGCCGGCTTGACCAGGCTGACGGACGGTGATGCCGGCGGGATGCCGACCGGCGCCGGGGCGTCGGCCGTCTTGGCCCGGGTAGTGCTGCCGGCGCGCGCGCGGGTGGCGGGCGCCTCGGTGTCGCCGGTCTCGAGCAGTGCCACACGCTCGAGGACCGGCACGGGTTTTTTACCCTGCGCGGCTTTGGCCTTGGGCAGTGTCACCGGAGCGAATTCGCTCGGGTCCAGCAGTTGGGCAGGCTTGGCGGGCATGGTAGGCAGCGGCATGCTTGGCTTTCCTTTCAGGGGAGCAGGGGGCGAAGAAAACGCGGACGTACAGCCGGGCGTAAAACCGGGAAACGGCAAGAAACCGGAAAACCGAAGGGGCGGGACGGCGCGGCGCCGAACCGGAAAGTCGTCAGGAAGGAAAACAGGAAACAAAAAAGCCGCCAGGCCTGGAGTACAGGGGTGGCGGCTTCTCTGCGGTCCCGCGACGCGGCAGGTCCGCTACCAGCCCTGGGACTGTGCCTGTCGGGCCGGGACGTTACTGCAGCGTGGCAACGGTGATCGGAACGCATTGAGGACCAATCTACCCGAACGTTTTCGCTTTTGCAATCGGTCAAATTCTCGTCGCGGTTGCGCAACTGTCATCGGGCCGTGCGGCGGGCGGGTTGCCATGCCGAGGATGTTCGGGTTCACATCCCCTTGACGATTTCCAGCACTTCGTCCACGTGGCTCGGCACCTTGATCCCGCGCATTTCATGGCGCAGCACGCCCTTGCCGTCGATGATGAAGGTGCTGCGCTCGATGCCGCGCACTTCCTTGCCATACATCTTTTTCATCTTGATGACGTCGAAGAGATTGCAGATGGCTTCGTCCGCGTCGGAGATCAGCTCGAACGGCAATTCCAGCTTGGCCTTGAAGTTCTCGTGCGACTTCAGGCTGTCGCGCGACAGGCCGAAGACCGCCACGCCGGCCGCCTCGAAGGCGTCGTGCTGGTCGCGGAAGTTCATGGCCTCGGTGGTGCAGCCCGGCGTGTTGTCCTTCGGGTAGAAGTACAGGACCAGGGTCTTGCCGCGGTGGTCGGCAAGACGGAAATCCCCACCGGTAGCGGGGGCCTGGAAGTCGGGAACGGCCTTGTTGAGACTGACGGTCATGCTGGTGGCTCTCCTGGATGGCAATGCATCATCGGTGACGGCGGCGGCCCTTATAGATATATGCGGCTTAACCTGCGCCATGGCGGGTGCAGATTGGGGCAGGCGGCCGGACTTCAAGCGTGGCGCCGGCTCAACCCGGCAAAAAAAGTGGCGGATGACCGGGCTGGCCGGCGCCGCCATCCAGCGCCGGACGCACCGGACGCGCCCTCAGCCTTGTGCGGCGGGCTCCACCAGCAGCACCGCGGCCACCTTGCGGCCTTCGGCCATCAGGATATTGTAGGTGCGGCATGCAGCCTGCAGGTCCATGGCGTCGACGCCGATATGCAGGCGGGATAGCGCCGCGGTCAGGCGGGGTGGGGAAAGCGCAGGCGGTTGCCCGTGCCCAGCAGCACCACTTCGGGTTTCTTTTCCAGCAGCGCCTCGAAGTGGGCAGGTTCCAGGTCTTCGAAGCGGCCCACCGGCCAGGGCGCGACGTCGCCCTCGGGCATGACCAGCACCGACCGGTCGTGGCGCACCGCGTTGATTTCGACATAGCCGGGGCCGTAGCCGGTCACGGTATTGAGGTTCTGGGGTTGGTCGGCGTGGAGTTTCAAGGAGGCGGCCTCATGCCGCCCGGGGGTGTCCGGAGGCCGCTCCCGGTGGCGGGACGGGCGGCCGGCTCGGCCACAAGCGGGGCGGGCGGCGGGTTGGTGGCAGGATCGTGCGCGCGGGGGCCCAAAAGGCTCGCTGCAATGCAAGAATCCATGCCGAAGTCTGTCATAATCCGATATCTTATAGCTTTTGCCTCCCGGTCTGCCACGCTCGACTGCTGCCCAGCGACGCGCGCCGCCAGACGTCCAGGACAATCCAGAAGATTCCCACGACTGCTGCCGCCGAGACCGGCAGCTTGCCCTGACATCGCCGAAACCGCCGTGAAACCCATCCAGAAATCGAACAAGCTCCAGAACGTTTGCTATGACATCCGCGGCCCGGTGCTGGAAAAGGCCAAGCAGATGGAGGAAGAGGGGCACAAGATCATCAAGCTGAACATCGGCAACCTGGCCGTGTTTGGCTTCGATGCGCCGGAGGAAATCCAGCAGGACATGATGCGCAACCTGCCGAATTCGGCAGGATATTCCGATTCCAAGGGCATCTTCGCCGCGCGCAAGGCGATCATGCACTACACCCAGGAAAAGAAGATCCAGGGCGTGGAGCTGGACGACATCTACGTGGGCAACGGCGCGTCCGAGCTGATCGTGATGTCGATGAACGCGCTGCTCAACAGCGGCGACGAAGTGCTGGTGCCGGCGCCCGATTATCCGCTCTGGACGGCCGCCGTGAGCCTGTCCGGCGGCACGCCCGTCCACTATGTGTGCGACGAGGCCAACGAGTGGATGCCCGACCTGGACGACATCCGCCGCAAGATCACGCCCAACACGCGGGCCATCGTCGTCATCAACCCGAACAATCCGACCGGCGCGCTGTATTCGGACGAACTGCTGCAGGCCATCGTCACCATCGCGCGCGAGCACGGGCTGATCATCTTTGCCGACGAGATCTACGACAAGGTCCTGTACGACGGCAACGAGCACACGTCGATCGGGTCGCTGTCCACCGACGTGCTGACCGTGACCTTCAACGGCCTGTCGAAGAACTACCGCTCGTGCGGCTACCGCGCTGGCTGGATGGTGGTGTCGGGCGACAAGCGCCCGGCGCAGGACTATATCGAAGGCCTGAACATGCTGTCGTCGATGCGCCTGTGCGCCAACGTGCCGGGCCAGTGGGCGATCCAGACCGCGCTGGGCGGCTACCAGAGCATCAACGACCTCGTGGCCGAGGGCGGCCGCCTGCGCCGCCAGCGCGACCTGGCGCACGAGCTGATCACGCAGATCCCCGGAATTACCTGCGTCAAGCCCAAGGCGGCGCTGTACCTGTTCCCGAAGCTCGACCTGTCGATGTACCCGATCCAGGACGACCAGGAATTCATCTACGAATTGCTGCAGGAGTCGAAGGTGCTGCTGGTGCAAGGCACGGGCTTCAACTGGGACGCCCCGGACCATTTCCGGATCGTGTTCCTGCCGCACGAGGAAGACCTGCGCGAGGCCGTCAGCCGCGTGGCGCGCTTCCTTGAGAACTATCGCAAACGTCACGGCACGGCCTGAGCCGCCGGGGCGCCCCCATTTCCGTATCAAGCAAACCAGAGTCAGACGTCCATGAATCCCATCAAAGTCGGCCTTCTCGGCATCGGTACCGTCGGTAGCGGCACGTTCAACGTGCTCAAGCGCAATCAGGAGGAAATTCGCCGCCGTGCAGGCCGCGGCATCGAGATTGCGGTGGTGGCCGACCTCAACACCGAGCGCGCACGTGAACTGACCGGGGTACCGTGGACGTGGTCAGCGACGCCAACGAGGTGGTAACGCGTCCCGATATCGACATCGTGGTGGAGCTGATCGGCGGCTACGGCATTGCCCGCGAGCTGGTGCTCAAGGCCATCGAGAACGGCAAGCACGTGGTCACCGCCAACAAGGCGCTGCTGGCCGTGCATGGCAACGAGATCTTCGAGGCCGCCCGCAAGAAGGGCGTGATCGTGGCATTCGAGGCGGCCGTGGCCGGCGGCATCCCCATCATCAAGGCGCTGCGCGAAGGCCTGACGGCCAACCGCATCCAGTGGATCGCCGGCATCATCAACGGCACCACGAACTTCATCCTGTCCGAGATGCGCGACAAGGGCCTGGACTTTGGCACCGTGCTCAAGGAAGCGCAGCAGCTGGGCTATGCCGAGGCCGATCCGACCTTCGACATCGAGGGCATCGACGCCGCGCACAAGGTCACGCTGATGAGCGCCATCGCGTTCGGCATGCCGGTGCAGTTTGACCGCGCCCACGTGGAAGGCATCACCAAGCTGGCCGCCATCGACATCAAGTACGCCGAGGAACTGGGCTACCGCATCAAGCTGCTGGGCATCACGCGCCGCCGCGAAGAGGGCGTGGAACTGCGCGTGCATCCGACGCTGGTGCCGGCCTCGCGCCTGATCGCCAACGTGGAAGGTGCGATGAACGCCGTGCTGGTGCAGGGCGACGCCGTGGGCGCCACGCTGTACTACGGCAAGGGCGCCGGCGCCGAGCCGACCGCGTCGGCCGTGATCGCCGACCTGGTCGACGTGACCCGCCTGCACACCGCCGATCCGAACCATCGCGTGCCGCACCTGGCGTTCCAGCCGGATGAGCTGTCGAGCGTGCCGGTGCTGCCGATCGAGGAAGTCACCAGCTCGTACTACCTGCGCATGCGCGTGGCCGACCAGACCGGCGTGCTGGCCGAGATCACCCGCATCCTGGCCGAAGCCGGCATCAGCATCGACGCGATGCTGCAGAAGGAATCGCGCGAAGGCGAGCCGCAGACCGACATCATCATCCTGACGCACCTGACGCGCGAAAAGCACGTCAATGCCGCCATCCGCAGCATCGAGGCCCTGCAGACCGTGCTGTCGCCGGTCACCCGCCTGCGCATGGAAGAACTGAACTAAGCCCCGGAACTGAGCGAAACTGGACGAATTGCCATGAAATACCAGTCGACGCGCGGCCATGACATGCCGCAATCGTTCTCCGAGATCCTGCTTGGCGGCCTGGCCCCGGACGGCGGCCTGTACCTGCCGAAGCAGTATCCGCAGATCACCGCCGACGAGCTCGAAGCCTGGCGCAAGCTGCCGTACGCCGACCTGGCGTTCGAAGTGCTGTCGCGTTTCTGCGACGACATCCCGGCCGACGACCTGCGCGCGCTGACGCGCAAGACCTACCGGGCCGAGGTGTACTGCAATGCGCGCCCGGGCGACAACACGGCGGACATCGTGCCGCTACGCACGCTGGGCGAGGAAGGCGGCACGAAGCTGCAACTGCTGGGCCTGTCGAACGGCCCGACGCTGGCCTTCAAGGACATGGCCATGCAGCTGCTGGGCAACCTGTTCGAGTACGCGCTCAAGCGTGCCGGGCTGAAGCTCAACATCCTGGGCGCCACGTCGGGCGACACCGGCAGCGCGGCCGAGTACGCGATGCGCGGCAAGGAAGGCATCCGCGTGTTCATGCTGAGCCCGCACCGCAAGATGAGCGCGTTCCAGACCGCGCAGATGTTCAGCCTGCAGGACCCGAACATCTTCAACATCGCCATCGAAGGCGTGTTCGACGACGCCCAGGACATCGTCAAGGCCGTGTCGAACGACCACGCGTTCAAGGCTCGCCAGTGCATCGGCACCGTGAACTCGATCAACTGGGCGCGCGTGGTGGCCCAGGTGGTGTACTACTTCAAGGGCTGGCTGCTGGCCACCGATGGCCCCGGCCAGAAGGTGTCGTTCTGCGTGCCGTCGGGCAATTTCGGCAACGTCTGCGCCGGCCATATCGCGCGCATGATGGGCCTGCCGATCGACAAGCTGGTGGTGGCCACCAACGAGAACGACGTGCTGGATGAGTTCTTCCGCACCGGCACCTACCGCGTGCGCACGTCGGCGCAGACGTACCATACGTCTAGCCCGAGCATGGATATCTCGAAGGCGTCGAATTTCGAGCGCTTCATCTTCGACCTGCTGGGCCAGGATGGCGACAAGCTGGCCGCGCTGTTCCGCGACGTGGACGCCAAGGGCGGCTTCGACCTGGCAGGCACGCCGGAATTCGACCGTATCCGGCAGTTCGGCTTTGTCTCGGGCCGCAGCACGCACGACGACCGTCTGGCCACGATCCGCGACGTCAAGCAGCGCTACGACGTGACGATCGACACCCATACCGCCGATGGCGTGAAGGTGGCGCGCGAGCACCTGTCGGCCGGCGTGCCGATGGTGGTGCTGGAAACCGCGCTGCCGGCCAAGTTTGCCGACACGATCCGCGAGGCGCTGGGTCACGAGCCCGAGCGTCCGGCGGCATTCGACGGCATCGAGAAGCTGCCGCAGCGCTTCGAGGTGATGCCGGCCGACGTCAATACGGTCAAGGCGTACATCGCGCAGCACACGGGCCTGTAATAAGCGGTATAGCCCCCGACCCCTGTGGTTCCGGCGCCAACTCGCTACAATCGGGTTTGCCGGGCCCCGCTGCCACGGCCCCCAGGCGCCTCCGCCCGGGGGCTGTTTGCTTTCTGGGGCCAACCCCGATTCCGAAGACCCACATGACCCAATCCGCAGCGCGCCCCCGATGCTGACGATGGCCCAGGCGCTGGAAGCCCTGATGGCCGGCGTTCGTCCCATCACCGAAACGGAAACTGTCGATACGCTCGACGCCAACGGCCGCGTGCTGGCCGCGCCGGTGACCAGCGCGCTGCGCGTGCCGCCGGCCGACAACACGTCGATGGACGGCTACGCGATGCGCGCCGCCGACGTGCCCGCCGCGGGCACGCGTCTGCCGGTGTCGCAGCGGATTCCGGCCGGCCATGTCGGGTCCGAGCTGGCGCCCGGCACGGCCGCGCGCATCTTCACGGGCGGCCTGATCCCGCCGGGCGCCGATGCAGTGGTCATGCAGGAGCAGTGCCAGGCCGACGGCGACGCCGTGATCGTCAACCGTGTGCCGTCGTCGGGCGAGTGGATTCGGCGCGCGGGCGAGGATATCGAGGCCGGCAGCCAGATCCTGCCGTTGGGGGCGCGGCTGTCGCCGCAGGCGCTGGGGCTGGCCGCGTCGGTGGGCCAGGCCCGGCTTGACGTGATCCGCCGCGTGCGCGTGGCCGTGTTCTTTACCGGCGACGAACTGGCGATGCCGGGCGAGCCGCTCAAGCCCGGCGCCATCTACAACTCCAACCGGTTCACGTTGCGCGGCCTGCTGGAAAACCTGGGCTGCGAGGTGACCGATTTCGGCATCGTGCCCGATACGCTGGCCGCCACGCGCGACACGCTGCGCCGCGCCGCCGAGGGCAACGACCTGATCATCACGTCGGGTGGCGTCTCCGTGGGCGAGGAAGACCATATCCGCCCGGCCGTGACCGCCGAAGGGCGGCTGGACCTGTGGCAGATCGCGATCAAGCCCGGCAAGCCGCTGGCGTTCGGCCAGGTGGCCAACGGTGTGGGCGAGCCGACCTTCTTCCTGGGCCTGCCCGGCAATCCGGTGTCGAGCTTCGTCACGTTCCTGCTGTTCGTGCGGCCGTTCCTGCTGCGCCTGCAGGGCGTGGCGGACGTGACGCCGCGCCGCATCGCCATGCGCGCCGATTTCGACCTGCCCAAGGGCGACCGCCGCAATGAATTCCTGCGTGCGCGCCTGAACGATGCGGGTGGCCTCGACCTGTTCCCGAACCAGAGCTCGGGCGTGCTCACGTCCACGGTCTGGGCCGACGGGCTGATCGACAATCCGCCCAACCAGGCCATCGCGCGCGGCGACACCGTGCAGTTCATTCCGTTTGCCAGCCTGCTGGCCTAGTTTTCATGTCGATGCAATTGGAACTTCGTTATTTCGCCAGCGTTCGCGAACAGGTGGGGCAGGGCGCCGAGCGCGCCGAGGTGCCGGCCGACGTTCGTACCGTGGGCGACCTGCGCGGCTGGCTGCGTGCGCGCGGCGGCGTCTGGGCCGAGGCGCTGGCCGAAGGCAAGGCGCTGCGCATGGCCGTGGACCACGCCGTGGCCCGGGCCGATACCCCGCTGGCCGATGGCTGCGAGGTGGCGTTCTTCCCGCCCGTGACCGGAGGCTGAGATGACGGTCCGCGTGCAACTGGAGGATTTCGACCTCGGCGCCGAGGTGGCCGCGCTGCGTGCCGGCAACCCCGGCGTGGGCGCCGTGACCAGCTTTATCGGCACCGTGCGCGATATCAGCGACGGATCGCGCGTCAGCACGATGGAGCTGGAGCACTATCCCGGGATGACGGAAAAGGCACTTGAGCAGATCGAGGCTGCCGCCCGCCAGCGCTGGGATTTGCTTGGCGTGACGATCGTGCACCGGGTGGGCCTGCTGCAGCCGCTGGACCAGATCGTGCTGGTGGCGGTGTCGTCGGCGCATCGTGGGAACGCCTTTGCCGCGTGCGAATTCATCATGGATTACCTGAAGTCCGAGGCGCCGTTCTGGAAGAAGGAAGCCACGCCGGAGGGCGCGCGCTGGGTGGACGCGCGGGTGTCAGATGACGCGGCACTGCGCCGCTGGGGCATCGAATCGTTCAACGCGGAAACGGCGCAGGCGACGGCAGGGGCGGGCACGCCCAACCATAACGAATAAGTTAAAGAACAAGAAAGGTCGAATCGATGAGTTCGATGGGATTTGTGGCGGTGGGCGTGGGGGCCGCTGTGGGGGCATGGCTGCGTTGGGCATTTTCCGTGCTGTGGAATGCCGCGAACCCGGCGCTGCCATACGGCACGCTGGCTTCGAACCTGGTTGGCGGCTATCTGATTGGGCTGGCGGTGGCGTTCTTCGAGACCCATCCGTCGCTGCCTCCGGAGTGGCGCCTGCTGGCCGTGACCGGCTTCCTGGGCGGCCTGACCACCTTTTCCACCTTCTCCAGCGAAGTCGTTGGCAACCTGATGGCCGGCGACTACCGCTGGGCGCTGGCGCACTTGGCGGCACACCTGGGCGGGTCGCTGCTGCTGACCGGGCTCGGTATCTGGACTTACCGTACGCTGGCCTGACCAAACGCGCCGAGTTTTGGGGCATAGGTAACAGTCCTAATACATTTGCTGCTGCCGGTCCGCCCTGGACCGGCTACTATTGCCCGCATGGCATTGAGGTGTGCAACGCACCTCGCGAAGTTTGCCTGTCCGCTTTCAGAATCATTATAAAAGTGCAGCTACGGGCGCTTGCCGGCCCGCCGTGGCTTCCAAGAATCCGGCGCTTTGTTCGGTATCTGCGGCATTCCAGCAGTGGCTTCCAGCAGTCCTTGTCTTTTCGCGGCATCCAGTTCCGTTCATAACAAGGAGACATCCCCATGCAGCATCGCCATGCCTCGCGCCTCGCGCACCCACTATTGCGGCGCCGGTTCCGGCAGACCGCCGTTGCGGCCGCCGCCGCGACCCTGCTGATCTCGGCCTGCGGAGGCGGAGATTCCAACGGCGGGTCCGGCACCACGCCACCCCGCAGAATCTGAACGCGAAACCGGACTTCATCGTCGGGACGATTTCGGTCAAGTCATACGACGGCAATTCGGACGACCTGCTGACCGCCGGCCTGGGCAAGGACGGACTGGCGGGCGCCGCGCCGGTCTTCGCAAATCCGGCCGCCCCGACGCCCGCCGAACTGCGCCGCAACGCAATCTACGTCAACTATCGTGCCATCGTGGATATACAGGCGGCCGGCGGCTACGGCTCGCTGTACGGGCCGAATGTCGATGCCCAGGGCACTGTCACGGCCGGTCAGGGCAAGATTCCAGGTACCGAATACATCGCCTATGCCGACGACGGCAGCGGGCTCAAGAATGTGACGGTAATGGTGCAGATTCCCGATGCGTTCGATCGGAACAACCCGTGCATCATTTCCGCCACGTCGTCGGGATCGCGCGGTGTCTACGGCGGCATCGCGGTTGGCGAGTGGGGTCTGAAGCGCAATTGTGCGGTGGCCTATACCGACAAGGGCACCGGCGCGGCTCCGCATGACCTGGAAACCGACACGGTGCCGCTGATCGACGGCACGCGCGCGACCCGTACCACCGCCGGCAAGCTGGCCCAGTTCGCCGCCCAGCCGGGCGCGATGTCGCTGGCGGATTTCAATACGGCCTTCCCGCACCGGCTGGCGTTCAAGCATGCCCATTCGAAGCAAAACCCCGAGGCCGACTGGGGCAAGAACACGCTGCAGGCTATCCAGTTCGCCATGTTCGCGATCAACGACCGCTTCGGCGCCGTGGCCTCGAACGGGGCGCGCCAGGCGACCTTCACCAAGAGCAACGTGCTGGTCATCGCATCGGCCATCTCGAATGGCGGCGGTGCAGCCATCGCCGCCGCCGAGCAGGACGAAGACGGGCTGATCGACGGCGTGGCGGTGGGCGAGCCTAACGTGGAAATGCCGCCCGCCCCGGTGATTACCGTGCGGCGTGGGGGCACGCAGGTGGCGGCGTCGGGCAAGTCGCTCTATGACTACACGACGACGGCGAACTTGTTCCAGCTGTGTGCCAGCCAAGGTACCGCGCTGGTCAATGCGCCCTTCGCGGCTCTGCCTGGACAGACGGGCCTGAATCGCTGCACGTCGCTGGGGACAAGGGCAAAGTGACGGGCGCCACGGCCTCCGACCAGGCAGTGTCGGCGCTGAATGCCCTGCACGCGGCGGGATGGGAGACCGAGTCTGACGAGTTGCACGCGTCGCTGTCGTTCCTGGAGGTCGCCAGTTCGATTTCGGTGACTTATGCCAACGCGTACTCGCGCGCCAGCGTCACCGACCGGCTGTGCAACTACAGCTTCGCGCCGTTCGTGGCGAATACAAGCATCACGCCCGTGGCTATCCCGGCGGCGGCGCTGGCTGGAATGTTCTCTACCGGCAACGGCATTCCGCCGACCAGCCCGGTTACGATAATGAATGATGCCAACCCAACCGGTGCCGGCCCGGTGCGCGACTATGCATCGGCCTCGCCGTCGACGAACCGGACTGATGCGAATCTCGATGGTGCCCTGTGCCTGCGTGCCTTGCTCGACAACCGGAACACGGCCCTGACAACCGGCATCGCCCAGACGTACCGCAACGGCAACCTGCGCGGCAAGCCGGCGATGATCGTCCACGGCCGCAGTGACGGGCTGCTGCCGGTCAACCACACGTCTAGGCCATACCTGGGGCTGAATAAATCGGTGGAAGGCAGCGCCAGCAAGCTGTCGTATATCGAAGTGACGAACGGACAGCACTTCGATGGATTCATCGATTCGGTGGCGGGGTATGGGGCGCGGTTCATTCCGATGCACGTCTACGTGAACCGGGCGCTGGACGCCGTCTATGCCAACCTGAAGAGCGGCACGGCACTGCCGCCGTCGCAGGTCGTGCGGACCACACCACGTGCTGGCGGCCTCACGGACATCGTCGCCCCGCAAATCCTTCCCTCCAACGTCCCCCCGATCGCGGCCACCCCGGCCGCCGGCGACAAGATCTCGGTCAGCGGGACCACGGTCGACGTGCCGAACTAGGCAGGCGTTTGCCGAGCTGAGCCGATGTAACCCGCCATGCACTTGCAGTCTGTACAAGTTGTGTGGCGGGTGTCTTGAAATGTCAATGCAAAGCCCTATCTTTCGGGAGTAACGTGTCCGGCCGGGCATTCGCGAAGCGGCAGCCGTCGAGCTGCCCCATCGCCGCCCCGCAGCAGGACACACTCATCGACTTGAGAGAGAGGGCGCCTGATGCGAATTGACAAACTGACTACCCGGTTCCAGGAAGCGCTGGCCGAAGCGCAGAGCCTGGCCCTGGGCCACGACAACCAATATATCGAGCCCCAGCATCTGCTGCGGGCGCTGCTGGCGCAGGAAGACGGCTCGGCCCGTACGCTGCTGTCGCGTGCCGGCGTGAACGTGAATGGCCTGCAGACCGCGCTGGACGCGGCCATCACCCGTCTGCCGCAGGTGCAGGGCACCAACGAGGTCCAGGTCGGCCGCGACCTCAACAACCTGCTGAACGCCACCGAGAAGGAAGCGATCAAGCGCAACGACCAGTTCATCGCCAGCGAGCTGTTCCTGCTGGCCGTGTCCGACGACAAGGGCGACACGGGCCGCATCGCACGCGAGAACGGGCTGTCGCGCAAATCGCTGGAAGCGGCCATCACGGCCGTGCGCGGCGGCGAGAACGTGAACAGCGCCGACGCCGAATCGCAGCGCGAGGCACTGAAGAAGTACACCGTCGACCTGACCGAGCGCGCCCGGCGGGCAAGCTCGATCCGGTGATCGGCCGCGACGACGAAATCCGCCGCGCGATCCAGATCCTGCAGCGCCGTACCAAGAACAATCCGGTGCTGATCGGCGAACCGGGCGTGGGCAAGACCGCCATCGTCGAAGGGCTGGCGCAGCGTATCGTCAACGGCGAAGTGCCGGAAACGCTCAAGAACAAGCGCGTGCTGGTGCTGGACATGGCCGGCCTGCTGGCCGGCGCCAAGTACCGAGGCGAGTTCGAGGAACGTCTGAAGGCCGTGCTGAGCGACGTGGCCAAGGACGAAGGCCAGACCATCGTCTTCATCGACGAAATCCATACGATGGTGGGCGCGGGCAAGGCCGAGGGCGCGATCGACGCCGGCAACATGCTCAAGCCGGCGCTGGCGCGCGGCGAGCTGCACTGCATCGGCGCCACCACGCTGAACGAGTACCGCAAGTACATCGAGAAGGACGCCGCGCTGGAACGCCGCTTCCAGAAGGTGCTGGTGGACGAGCCCAGCGTGGAATCGACCATCGCCATCCTGCGCGGCCTGCAGGAAAAGTACGAGCTGCACCACGGCGTGGAGATCACCGACCCGGCCATCGTGGCGGCGGCCGAGCTGTCGCACCGGTACATCACCGACCGCTTCCTGCCGGACAAGGCCATCGACCTGATCGACGAAGCGGCCGCGCGCATCAAGATGGAAATCGACTCGAAGCCCGAGGCGATGGACAAGCTCGAGCGCCGCACGATCCAGCTCAAGATCGAGCGTGAGGCAGTGAAGAAGGAAACCGACGAGGCGTCGCGCAAGCGTCTGGAACTGATCGAACAGGAAATCACGCGGCTGGAGAAGGAGTACGCGGACCTGGACGAAATCTGGCGTGCCGAGAAGGGTGCGGCGCAGGGTGCGGCCGCGCTGAAGGAAGAGATCGAGAAGATCAAGCTCGATATCTCGCGCCTGCAGCGTGAAGGCAAGCTCGACAAGGTGGCGGAGCTGCAGTACGGCAAGCTGCCGGCGCTGGAAGGCAAGCTGCAGGCGGCCAACAAGGCCGAGGCCAGCGAGCAGAAGCAGCCCAACAAGCTGCTGCGCACGCAGGTCGGGGCCGAGGAAATCGCCGAAGTGGTGAGCCGTGCCACGGGCATCCCCGTCGCCAAGATGATGCAGGGCGAGCGCGAGAAGCTGCTGAAGATGGAAGACCGGCTGCACAACCGTGTGGTGGGGCAGGACGAGGCCGTGCGGCTGGTGTCCGACGCCATCCGCCGCTCGCGCGCCGGCCTGTCGGACGAGAACAAGCCGTATGGGTCGTTCCTGTTCCTGGGGCCGACCGGCGTGGGCAAGACCGAGCTGTGCAAGGCCCTGGCCGAGTTCATGTTCGATTCGGAAGAGCACCTGATCCGCATCGACATGAGCGAATTCATGGAAAAGCACAGCGTCAGCCGGCTGATCGGCGCGCCGCCGGGGTACGTCGGCTATGACGAAGGCGGCTACCTGACCGAGGCGGTGCGCCGCAAGCCGTACGCGGTGATCCTGCTCGACGAGGTCGAGAAGGCCCACCCGGACGTGTTCAACGTGCTGCTGCAGGTGCTGGACGATGGCCGCCTGACCGATGGCCAGGGCCGTACCGTGGACTTCAAGAACACGGTGATCGTGATGACGTCGAACCTGGGTTCGCACATCATCCAGTCAATGTCCGGCGAGCCGCAGGAAGCGGTGAAGGGCGCGGTCTGGCAGGAGGTGCGCACGCATTTCCGGCCGGAGTTCCTGAACCGGATCGACGAGGTGGTGGTGTTCCACGCGCTGGACCAGAAGAACATCGAGTCCATCGCAAAGATCCAGCTGCAACGGCTGCAGTCGCGCCTGGCGCGCATGGATATGACGCTGGATATCAGCGAGCGTGCCCTGGAGAAAATTGCCAGCGCAGGCTACGACCCGGTGTTCGGCGCGCGTCCGCTGAAGCGCGCGATCCAGCAGCAGATCGAGAACCCGGTGGCCAAGGCCATCCTCGAAGGCAAGTTTGCCGCCAAGGACGTAGTGCCGGTGGACTACGTGGACGACCACTTCACGTTCGGACGCATCGTGCACTGACGCATCGTCGATGCATGTCGAAAGGGGCCTCTCCGGAGGTCCCTTTTTTTGGCTTCGGGTTTGCGCCACAATACCGTCTCGGCTGATTCCAACCCCCTGGAGCAATCCCATGGCTCATGGCGAGCACAAGTACCACGTCACGGTGGAATGGACTGGCAACCGCGGCACCGGCACCACCGGCTACCGCGCGTACAGGCGCGACCACACGATTCGCGCCGGCGAGAAGCCCGAGATTCCCGGTTCCTCGGACCCGGCCTTCCTGGGCGATGCCAAACGCTGGAACCCGGAAGACCTGCTCGTGGCGTCGGCCAGCGCCTGCCACAAGCTGTGGTACCTGCACCTGTGCTCGGACGCCGGCATCGCCGTGCTGGCCTATGTCGACGAGGCCGAAGGCACCATGGTCGATGGCCCCACCGGCGGCAGGTTCTCCGAGATCGTGCTGCGCCCGCACGTGACGATCCGGGCCGGCGACGATGCCGAACAGGCGGCGCACTTGCATCACGTGGCCCACGAGAAATGCTACGTCGCCAACTCGGTCAACTTCCCGATTCGCTGCGAAGCGGTAATCGGGCACGCGCCTGCCGAGTGAGGCGCAGCGGGCCGCGCCAAGCCGCTGACCGGGCCGTATGTCCGCTGACTCACCAACCCGGTGCGAAAGTGGCTTGTCCATCAAGCGCGCCATGTACTAGTGTTGACACATTGCATTGCTTGACAAGCCAACAGTCAGCACGGTCATGAATCCCTGCCTTGCCCTGACCAACTCATCATAGGGACTGCCCCGCGCCGCCGCGCCGGGGCACGCCCATTTCCCAAGCCCGTCACCTGCGTTTTCCGAGCCATCCGGCCCGGCGGGTCCCGTTCGTCCCTGTTTTCAGAAAAGAGCCACGGCAGACGCCGATGACAAGCTTTCCCCGCCTGCCAGTCCGACATCCACGGATCGCGCCACCCCCGGCGCTTCTTTGTAGTTTGGAGGAAATATGGTGTTGCCAAAACGGAAGGTCCCCCTGACCCTGGCGGCCGCGGTTGCGGGCACGCTGCTGGTCGTTTCCTGCGGTGGCAGCGACGACAATTCGACGCCCACCCCGCCACCCACCACCACGCCCCAGGCCGACAACAGTTGCCAGGTGCTGTCCAGCACTGGCGGCACGGTAGTGGTCGGGTCGAACCAGCCCGGCGACCCGGCGCTGCCAGAGCCCGCCACCGGCTATCGGACCGGGTTGAAACCGGTCACCGCCAAGACCTACATGGTCTCGACGTCGAATGCCTACGCCAGCGCGGCCGGTTGCGCGGTGCTCAAGAAGGGGGGCACGGCAGCGGATGCCGCCGTGGCGGTGCAGGCGGTGCTGGGCCTGACCGTGCCAGAGGCCACCGGCATGGGATCGGGTGGCTTCATGCTCTACTACGACGCCACGGCCAAGACCGTGCAGGCCTACGACGGGCGCGAAACGGCGCCCGCAGCCGCCACCGAGAACTACCTGCGGTACGTGGACGACACCGCCGACCAGACGCTGCCCAAGCCCAGTGCGCGCGCCAGCGGGCGGTCGATCGGCACCATCGGCGTGCCCCGGCTGATCGAGCGCGTGCAGAAGGAGCACGGCAAGCTGGCATGGAAAGACCTGTTCGGCGATGCCATCTCGCTGGCCACCAACGGCTTCCCGATCGGCGGCCGGCTGGCGCAGGCCATTTCGTCGAACGCCGCCAGCCTCAAGCGCGACCCCGACGCCACCGCCTATTTCTTCAACGCCGACGGCACGCCCAAGGCGCTTGGCACCGTGCTCAAGAACGCGGCCTACGCCAACACGCTGACGGCCATGGCCGCGCAGGGCGCCGACGCGCTGTACAAGGGTCCCATCGCCAACGACATCGTCGCCAAGATCGGCTCGACCACCGCCACGGACGGCACGCCGACCACGCCGGGCAAGACCACGTTGGCCGACCTGGCCGCGTACGAGGCCAAGCTGCGGGTGCCCGTCTGCGTCACGTACCGCGCGTACTGGATCTGCGGCGCGCCGCCGCCCACATCGGGCGGCATCACCGTGGCATCGGCGATGCAGATCCTGGAAAACTTCGACATGGCATCGTTCAAGCCCAGCCCCGTGGACGGCGAGGGCGGCAAGCCGACCGTGCAGGGCGTGCATCGTGTAAGCGAGGCCGAACGGCTGGCCTACGCCGACCGCGACAAGTACGTGGCCGATACCGATTTCGTGCCGCTGCCCGGCGGCACGTGGGACACGCTGCTGAACAAGCCCTACCTGCAGACGCGCGCCGCGCTGATCGATCCGAACCGTTCGATGGGCACGGCCACGGCCGGCAACTTCGGCGCGATGCCGATGGGCGTGGTGCCTCTGGTCGAACACGGCACGAACCACTATTCGATCGTCGATGCGCAGGGCAATGCGGTTAGCGCCACCACGTCGGTGGAATCGAGCATGGGGTCGTTCCACATGACCAACGGCTTCCTGCTCAACAACCAACTGACCGATTTCTCCGCCGCGCCGACCGATGCCAGCGGCAACCTGGTGGCCAACCGGGTGCAACCGGGCAAGCGGCCGCGCAGTTCGATGGCGCCGACCATGGTGTTCCGCAAGGCCGCCGACGGGTCGATGGGCGATTTCCTGATGGCCACGGGATCTCCGGGCGGCGGCACCATCCCGCAGTACGTGGTCAAGACGCTGGTCGGGGCGCTCGACTGGGGGCTGGACGCCCAGCAGTCGTCCAACCTGGTGGATTTCGGCGCCAGTAACAGCGCCACCACCACCATCGGCGGCGAGCACCCGGACATCGACCTCAGCAATGGCGGCGCCAACGATCCGCTGATCACCGGCCTGAAGGCGCTGGGGCACACGATCTCCACCTCGTCGCAGTCCAGCGGCGTCAACACGATCATGCGCACCCAGTCGGGCGGCGCGGCCGTGCTGCAGGGCGGCACCGACCCCCGGCGCGAAGGCGTTGTGCTGGGTAATACCTTTACGCCATGACGGTCGATTGACCTACGCCGTCCGGCGGATGCCAACCGCCGCATTCCTCTGATTTTGCAGGCAACCGCCCATGATTGTCGGGCGATTGACCTGCATCAATCTGCGAATGGGAACGGCTGGCTAATATGCAAACCGTCATGGAGATGCGGGGGCGCTCTTCATGACTTGTCTACCCGTTTCCGGAATGGAAACTTGACCCGCAGCGCAACTCCGGTGCTGCGGGTTTTTTCTTTGGGCGTTTCACATCCGCGCGACCGCCTGCCTGCGTTATCCAGCATGCCCATATTCCCGTCCGATCTTATGCAGAAAACGTGCTTGGATCGGCGAAACCATTCGTTCCGTTCAGAAGGCCCGGCCGGTAGCCTTTCTCCCTGACAGAAACCCTGTCCGATCAAGGCGGGGGCATTTCACGACAACTCTGACGGGAGCAATTGAACATGATTCGCAAGCTGGCCCTGGGCCTCGCAGTACTGTCCGCAATCGGCGCCGCACCGGCCGCCCTGGCCAATACCAACCTGCTGAACGTTTCCTATGACCCCACGCGCGAGCTGTACGTGGACGTGAATGCCGCGTTTGCCAAGGCTTACAAGGCGCAGGGTGGCGATACGGTGCAGATCCGCCAGTCGCACGGCGGCTCGGGCAAGCAGGCCCGTTCGGTGATCGACGGCCTGGATGCCGATGTGGTCACGCTGGCGCTGGGCTACGACATCGACGCCATCGCCGAGAAGGGCCTGATCAAGCCCGACTGGCAGAAGCGCCTGCCGCACAACGCGTCGCCGTACACGTCGACCATCGTCTTCCTGGTGCGCAAGGGCAATCCGAAACAGATCAAGGACTGGAACGACCTGGTGAAGCCGGGCGTGCAGGTCATCACGCCGAACCCGAAGACGTCGGGCGGCGCGCGCTGGAACTACCTGGCCGCGTGGGGCTATGCGCTGCGCCAGCCGGGCGGCAGCGACGCCAAGGCGCGCGAGTTCGTTGGCCAGCTGCTCAAGAACGTGCCGGTGCTCGATTCCGGCGCGCGCGGTGCCACCACCACGTTCGTGGAGCGCGGCCTGGGTGATGTGCTGATCGCCTGGGAAAACGAAGCCATCCTGGCCATCAAGGAACTGGGTCCGGACAAGTTCGACATCGTGGCGCCGTCGGTCTCGATCCTGGCCGAGCCGCCGGTAGCCGTGGTCGACAAGGTGGTGGACAAGAAGGGCACGCGCAAGGCCGCCGAGGCCTACCTGCAGTTCCTGTACACCGACGAAGGCCAGGAGATCGCGGCCAAGAACTACTACCGCCCGATCTCGGAAAAGGTGGCCGCCAAGTACGCCGCCAACTTCCCCAAGGTAAAGCTGTTCACGATCGACGAAGTGTTCGGCGGCTGGGCCAAGGCCCAGAAGGCGCACTTTGCCGATGGCGGTTCGTTTGACCAGGTGTACCAGCCCGGCAAGCGGTAATCCCAGTGCCGGGGCGGCGGGTTTCCATCCACCGCCCCCGGCGCGCCTGACGAAGGAGCCCGAGATGTCCGCTGCCGTCCTCGCCGTATTCGCTGTATTCGCTGTTCTGCCATCCCGCGTCGCCATGGGGCGATGTCCCGCCTGACCTGAAGTTTCCCAACGCATGACGTTTTTGCATGCCGCGCGATGCGCCGGCAGGGCGTCGTGCCGCCCATCGATTTCGAACCTTCTCCCTATCAGGAACCCCGACATGACATCGTTCCAACCGCTTTCCCTGCGCCGGCGCCTGCTGCTGGGCGCGCTGGTGGTGGCCACCGGCCTGTCCTATGGCCTGCTGGCCAAGCCGGCCCAGGCCCAGTCGCAGACCGTGAATCCGAAGCAGCTGCGCATCGGCTATCAGAAGTACGGCACGCTGACGTTGCTCAAGGCACGCGGCACGCTGGAAAAGCGTCTGGCGCAGCAAGGCATCACCGTGAAGTGGACCGAATTCCCGGCCGGCCCGCAGTTGCTGGAAGGCCTGAACGTGGGCGCCATCGATTTCGGCACCGTGGGCGAGGCGCCGCCGATCTTCGCACAGGCCGCCGGGGCGCAGCTGGCCTATATCGGCAATGAGCCGCCGGCGCCCACATCCGAAGCCATCGTCGTGCCGAAGACGTCGACGCTGAAGTCGGTGGCCGACCTGCGCGGCAAGCGCGTGGCGCTGAACAAGGGGTCGAATGTCCACTACCTGCTGGTGCGCCAGCTGGAAAAGGCCGGCATTCCGTGGAGCGAGATCCAGCCGGTCTACCTGCCGCCCGCCGACGCCCGCGCGGCCTTCGAGCGCGGCGCCGTGGATGCCTGGGTGATCTGGGACCCCTTCCTGGCCGCCGCCGAGAAGCAGCTCGATGCCCGCGTGCTGGCCGATGGCCGCGGCGCCGACGGCAAGAACGTGGTCAGCAACCATCAGTTCTACCTGGCATCGCGCCCCTATGCGAATGCCCGCCCCGACGTGGTGAACGCGATCCTCGACGAACTCGCGCAGCTTGGCCAGTGGGCTGAGAAGCATCCGAAGGACGCCACCCAGTTCCTGGCCAGGGAAACCGGCCTCGATACCGGCGTGCTCGATCTCGCGGTTTCAAGATTTTCCTATGGCGCGAAGCCTGTCACGGCCGGTGTGCTGGCCGAGCAGCAGCGCATTGCCGACGCGTTCGTGACGCTGAAGCTGATTCCGAAGCAGATCAAGGTGGCCGATGCCGCCTGGCAGCCGCCGGCCGCCACGGCGCAGCGCTGAAGCGCCATCGATCGCATACAGAAGAAGAGGCCCGACATGCAAATTTTCTGGTTTATCCCCACCCACGGCGACAGCCGCTACCTGGGCACGTCCGAAGGGGCGCGCGAGGTCAATTTCGACTACCTGAAGCAGATCGCCGTGGCCGCCGATACGCTGGGCTACGAAGGCGTGCTGATTCCCACCGGCCGTTCGTGCGAAGACCCATGGGTGGCCGCCTCGGCGCTGGCGGCCGTGACGAACCGTCTCAAGTTCCTGGTGGCCGTGCGGCCGGGCCTGATGACCCCGACGCTGGCCGCACGTATGGCTGCCACCTTCGACCGCGTATCGGGCGGCCGGCTGCTCGTGAACCTGGTGACCGGCGGCGACGTGGCCGAGCTGGAAGGCGACGGGCTGTTTCTCGATCACGCGGCGCGCTACGAGGCATCGTCGGAGTTCATCCGGGTCTGGCGCGACGTGCTGGCGGCCAGTCACGATAGCGGCGACATCAGCTTCGCGGGGAAGCACATCACCGTGAAGGGCGCACGCGTGCTGTACCCGCCGGTGCAGCGTCCGCATCCGCCGGTGTACTTCGGCGGATCGTCGGCAGCCGCGCATGACCTGGCCGCCGAGCAGGTGGAGACCTACCTCACGTGGGGCGAGCCGCCGGAAGAGGTGGCGAAGAAGATTGCCGACGTGCGCGCCCGGGCCGCGAAGCATGGCCGAACGGTGCGCTTCGGCATCCGCCTGCACGTGATCGTGCGCGAGACCGACGCGGCCGCGTGGGCCGCCGCCGACGACCTGATCAGCCGCCTTGACGACGACACCGTGGCGCGCGCCCAGGCCGTGTTCGCGAAGATGGATTCCGAAGGCCAGCGCCGCATGGCCGCGCTGCATGCCGGTGGCGCCAAACGGACGCGCGAGGCACTGGAAATCAGCCCGAACCTGTGGGCGGGCGTGGGCCTGGTGCGCGGCGGCGCCGGTACCGCGCTGGTGGGCGATCCGCAGACCGTGGCGGCGCGCATCGAGGAATACGCGGCGCTGGGCATCGATACCTTTATCTTCTCGGGCTATCCCCATCTGGAAGAAGCGTACCGGTTTGCCGAGCTGGTGTTCCCGCTGCTGCCGCGCAGCGTGCGCGAGAAGCTGCCCGGTCAGGTGCTGTCGGGCCCGTTTGGCGAAGTGATGGCCACCGGCATCGTGCCGCGGGCATCGCAAAGCTGAGGAGGGCGCGAACATGGCGATTTCTCCAACAAGGAAAGGCAACCGCAGCGCAGCCCAGGCCGTGGCGCCGTGGATCGTGCCGGTGCTGCTGATCGTCGGCTGGCAGGCGGCGTCGCAGTGGGGCTGGCTGTCGAACCGCGTATTGCCGGCGCCGCTGGCCGTGGTGGAGGCGGCGTGGTCGCTGGCCGTGTCGGGCGAGTTGTGGCGCCACGTCTGGGTCAGCACCTGGCGTGCGCTGATCGGGCTGGCCGTGGGCGGCGGGCTGGGCCTGTTGCTGGGCCTGCTGACCGGCACGTTCCGCACGGCGGCCACGCTGCTCGACAGCACGCTGCAAATGGTGCGCAACATCCCCACGCTGGCGCTGATCCCGCTGGTGATCCTGTGGTTCGGCATCGACGAAACGGCCAAGCTGTTCCTGGTGTCGCTGGGCGTGTTCTTTCCGGTGTACCTGAACACGTACCACGGCATCCGCGCGGTGGACCCGGGGCTGGTGGAGATGGCGCGCACCTACGGCCTGTCGGGCTGGCGCCTGTATCGCGAGGTGATCCTGCCCGGCGCGCTGCCGAACATCCTGGTGGGCGTGCGTTTCTCGCTGGGCCTGATGTGGGTGATCCTGATCGTGGCCGAGACAATTTCGGCGCAGTCCGGAATTGGCTATATGACGATGAATGCGCGCGAATTCCTGCAAACCGACGTGGTACTGGTCGGCATCCTGCTGTACGCGCTGCTGGGCAAGCTGGCCGATGTGCTGTCGCGCACGCTGGAGCGGTTCTGGTTGCGCTGGCATCCGGGCTACCAGACCAACTAGGAGAATGCCGATGCAAACGCTATTTCCCGTGGAGCAGGCCGCCGTGGCGTGGGCCGAGCGCGATCTGGCCCGGCGCAACCAGGCTCGCCGCGAGGCGGCGACCGAAGCGCAGCAGGCGCCGGCAGTGGGCGGCATCGCACTGCGTGTGCAGCAGGTGGTCAAGCGCTACGACGGCCGCGAGGTACTGCATGGCATCGACCTCGACGTGGCGCCAGGCGAGTTCGTCGCCATCGTGGGACGCAGCGGCTGCGGCAAGAGCACGCTGCTGCGGCTGGTGGCGGGGCTGGAGCCGGCCGACGAGGGCGCCGTGCTGCTGGATCGGCAACAGCGCGGCCAACAAGGCCGAACACTGCAAGAAAGTATCCGCGTGATGTTCCAGGATGCACGGCTGTTGCCTTGGAAGCGTGTACTCGACAACGTCGCGCTGGGGCTGCCGCGTCACCGCCGCAACGACGCCGCCGCCGTGCTGGCGCAGGTGGGGCTGGCCGAGCGGGCCGGCGAATGGCCGGCGCGGCTGTCCGGCGGCCAGCGCCAGCGCGTGGCCCTGGCGCGTGCGCTGGTCCACCATCCGCGCCTGCTGCTGCTGGACGAGCCGCTGGGCGCGCTGGACGCCCTGACCCGCATCGACATGCAGGCGCTGATCGAATCGCTGTGGCGCCGGCTCGGTTTCACGGCGCTACTCGTCACACACGACGTATCGGAAGCCATCGCGCTGGCCGATCGCGTGGTGCTGATCGAGGACGGCCGCATCGCGCTGGACCAGCGCGTGGCGCTTGAGCGGCCGCGCCAGCGCGGATCGGCGGCGTTTGCGCAACTCGAAGACACCGTGCTGCGCCGCGTGATGCAGCAGCCATCGACAGTCTCTGCCCCATCAACGAATCTTCACGCCCGGCCCGCCGAGGAGCTTCTATCATGAGCAATCAGGCGAGCCGCGCGACCCGACATGAACCTCACCATGACCCACGCTTCCGCACTCGAACGCTACCTTGAAACGCTCCCGCGCGAGCCCGTGCCCGGCCGCGAGCTGTGGCGCGACGCGCGTGGACAGGTGCAGGGGCAGTACTTCAACTGCTCGCTGACCAGTGCGTTCGACCCGCTGGTGACGCTGTCCGACCGCGAGGTGGTGGCCCACGAGGGTTCTATCCGTACCTATGCCGACGATGGCGTGGGGCTGGCCGCCTGGAAGCTGTTCGCGATGGCGGCCGACGATGTATCGCTGGTGTCGCTGGACCGGCTCTCGCGGCTGGTCCATGCGATGAACTACTTCGCGGCCCACGGCGAGCACAAGCTGGTACTCAATGTGCATAACCGCCTGCTGGCCGCCGTGGCCGACGACCACGGCGCGGCATTCCGGCGCGCGCTGGAATCGCTGGGCCTGCCCGTGGACCGGTTCGTGATCCAGGTGCCTGCCAGCGCCAATGACGACCTGCCGTTGCTGCTGCATGTGGTGGGCAACTATCGCCGCAACGGGTTTGCCGTGAGCCTGCAGGCATCGGACCCGGCCGAGGCCGGCGCGCTGATGGCCCATGCGCTGCCCGACTGGCTCAAGCTCGACATGCGCCGTATCTGGACCGACCGCCAGTTGGCCGGCCTGCGCGCCAGCGCCGACGGCGCCGGTGTCACGCTGATCGGCCGCCGGCTGCAGAACGACGAAGTGGTGGAGCGGCTGCAGAACGCGGGCATCGCGTTGGGGCAGGGCGAGGCAGTGGCCGGCGGGCCAGTGCCGGCACGGCAATTGCGAGAGCCGATCCAGACCGGCAGCGCCTCATAGGCGGCATCGCATCGGCGCCAGAATCAGGAACAGGAAGCAAGAGCAGCAAGAGCAGCAAGAGCAGGGCAGTACCCATAAGACGTGAACAACGAAGCTGAAAAAGCGGAATAGCAGAGAAGGAGAGCGCGTATGGCGGCATCGACTCTATCGGGCGGTGTCGCGCGGCTGGAAGTGCCGCGCGGCCTGCAGATCCTGACCGTTCCGGGGCTGCATGGCAGCGGCCCCGCACATTGGCAAAGCCGTTGGGAGGGGTTGTACCCAGACTGGCAACGCATCGAGCAGCACGACTGGGGGCGGCCCAGCCTGCCGCTGTGGGCCGAGCGGGTGTCGGAAGGGGTGTCGCGCGCACTGCGCGTGGCGTCGCGCGGCGCGGTGCTGGTGGCGCACAGCTTCGGCTGCCTGGCCACGCTGCGCCAGGCATCGCTGGACCCGGTGGGCATCGCCGGCGCGCTGCTGGTGGCGCCGGCCGATCCGGACAAGTTCGGCGTGGGCGCCTTGCTGCCCGCCTGGCGGCTGCCGTTTCCGACCGTGCTGGTGGCCAGCACCAACGATCCATGGATGTCGCAGCGCACGGCCTTCAGCTGGGGCACCTTGTGGGGCAGCGAACTGGTGGATGCGGGGGCGCTCGGGCATATCAATGCCGATTCGCGGCTCGAGGACTGGCCTGCCGGCCAGGCCTTGCTGGCCACATTGCTGCAGCGGATCGACTCCGAGGGACGCATCCTGCACCTGGGTGATGGCTCGGACAGTTGGGAAGCGTCCGCGGATGTCGCGCAGACCTCTCCTTATATCTAAATCGTCTAAGAAAATTCGGAAAGATTCGTTCTGTTTATAAGGGCGCATCTGCAAAATTTGTCTCGTACACCGGCGCCTTATGCGCCGGTTTCATAAGACGAGACACGCATGCCTTCCACGATTTCCCTGGCGGACGCGCCCCCGCCGACGGCCCCTGCCGCGCCCCTGCGCGCGGCGCCGGCCCAGCGCTTTACGGTGCTGCCGGGCTTCGGGCTGTCGCTTGGCTTCACCATCTTTTACCTGACGCTGATCGTCCTGATCCCGCTGTCGGCCGTCTTCCTGAAGACCTTCACGCTGACCTGGGACGGTTTCTGGACCACGGTCAGCAACCCCCGCGTGGTGGCGTCGCTGGAACTGAGCTTTGGCGCTTCGCTGATCGCGGCCGTCGTCAACACGGCGTTCGGCCTGATCGTGGCCTGGGTACTGGTGCGCTACCGCTTCTTTGGCAAGCGGTTTATCGATGCGCTGGTGGACCTGCCGTTTGCGCTGCCCACCGCCGTGGCCGGTATCGCCCTGACCGCGCTGTTCGCTGGCAATGGCTGGATCGGCCGCTGGCTGGAGCCGCACGGCATCAAGGTAGCGTTCACGCCGCTGGGTGTGGTGGTGGCGTTGACCTTTATCGGCCTGCCGTTCGTGGTGCGCACGGTGCAGCCGGTGCTGGAAGACGTGGAGCGTGAACTGGAGGAAGCGGCGGCCAGCCTGGGTGCATCGCGCCTGCAGACATTCGGGCGCGTGATCCTGCCGGCCATCCTGCCGGCGCTGCTGACCGGGTTTGCGCTGTCGTTCGCACGCGCCACTGGTGAGTACGGATCGGTGGTGTTTATCTCCGGCAACATGCCGATGGTGTCCGAGATTGCGCCGCTGATGATCTATTCGAAGCTGGAGCAATACGACTATGCCGGCGCCACGGCCGTGGCGGTGGTGATGCTGGTGATCTCGTTCGTGCTGCTACTGCTGATCAACCTGCTGCAGGCCTGGACCCGCCGCCACCAAACCGGTGCCCGCGCGGCCGCGCTGCCCGACGGCAACCCGGAGGCGAACTGACATGGCCGGCGCTGTTTCCTCTGCATCCAGACTGGGCGGCCAGGCTGCCGCCCGCCATCCGCACGACGCCACGGGCGAATCGCCGTGGGTGCGTTATTCGCTGATCACCGTGGCGGTGCTGTTCCTGACGCTGTTCCTGTTCGTGCCGCTGGCCTCGGTGTTCTACGAGGCGCTGCGCAAGGGGCTGGACACCTACCTGGCGGCGCTGACCGAGCCCGACGCCGTCGAAGCCATCAAGTTGACGCTGACCGTGGCCGCCATCGCGGTGCCGCTGAACGTGGTGTTTGGCGTGGCGGCCGCCTGGGCCATCGCCAAGTTCGATTTCCGGGGCAAGAACCTGCTGATCACGCTGATCGACCTGCCGTTCTCGGTGTCGCCGGTGATCTCGGGCCTGATCTACGTGCTGATGTTCGGTGCGCAGGGCTGGTTCGGCCCGTGGCTGGAGGCGCACGACATCAAGATCATGTTCGCGGTGCCGGGCATCGTGCTGGCCACCATCTTCGTCACGTTCCCGTTCGTGGCGCGCGAGCTGATCCCGCTGATGCAGGCGCAGGGCAGCGAGGAGGAAGAGGCCGCCATCGTGCTGGGGGCCTCGGGCTGGCAGACGTTCTGGCATGTGACGCTGCCGAACATCCGCTGGGGCCTGCTGTACGGCGTGATCCTGTGCAATGCGCGGGCGATGGGCGAATTTGGCGCGGTGTCGGTGGTCTCGGGCCATATCCGCGGCCTGACCAACACCATGCCGCTGCACGTGGAAATTCTCTACAACGAATACAACTTCGCGGCCGCGTTCGCGGTGGCGTCCCTGCTGACGCTGCTGGCGCTGGTCACACTCGGGATCAAGACGCTGGTGGAAGCACGCGCCAGCCGTGAACACGCATCGGAAGGACAGCCATCATGAGCATTCAGGTCAGGAACGTGCAGAAGCGCTTTGGCGACTTCGTGGCGCTCAACGACGTCACGCTGGACTTTGCCGAAGGGGAACTGACGGCGCTGCTGGGCCCGTCCGGCTGCGGCAAGACCACGCTGCTGCGCATCATCGCCGGCCTGGAACGCGCCGATGCGGGCCAGGTGGTGCTGGCCGGGCAGGACGCCTCGTCCACGCACGTGCGCCAGCGTAACGTTGGCTTCGTGTTCCAGCACTATGCGCTGTTCAAGCACATGACCGTGTTCGAGAACGTGGCCTTCGGCCTGCGCGTGAAGCCGCGCGCCGAGCGCCCGTCCGAGGCGAAAATCCGCGAGAAGGTGAAGTCGCTGCTGGAACTGGTGCAGCTGGACTGGCTGGGCGACCGCTACCCGGCGCAGCTGTCGGGCGGCCAGCGCCAACGTATCGCGCTGGCTCGCGCACTGGCCGTGGAGCCGCGCGTGCTGCTGCTGGACGAGCCGTTCGGCGCGCTCGACGCCAAGGTGCGCAAGGAACTGCGCCGCTGGCTGCGGCGCCTGCATGACGAACTGCACGTGACCAGCGTGTTCGTGACCCACGACCAGGAAGAGGCGCTGGAGGTGGCCGATCAGGTCGTGCTGATGAACCGGGGCAGCGTGGAGCAGTTCGGCACGCCCGAAGCGGTCTACAACCATCCGGCCACGCCGTTCGTGTTCGGCTTCCTGGGCAATGTGAACCTGTTCCACGGCCGGCTGGAAGTGGGCGACAGCGGTGGCCTGCTGCACACGGGCGAGGCAGTGCTGCCCGTGGTGGGCAGCGGCCACGAGACGGCTGGCGATGCGGTGGCCTATGTCCGCCCGCACGACCTGGAACTGGAGCGCTACGCGCCGGGCACCGACGGCATCGCCGTCACGCTGCGCCGCGCGCTGACGCTGGGCCCGGTGGCCCAGCTGGAACTGGAACGCGAGGACAACCAGGACGTGATCGAGGTGGCGCTGCCGCTGGAGCGCTTCCGGCACCAGGGCTTCCGCGAAGGCGAACTGCTGGCGGTGCGTCCGCGCCAGCTGCGCGTCTTCAACCGCAACCAGACAACGACACAGGAACAAGGGGCGGCACGATGAACTTCCAGCAACTGCGATCGATTCGAGAGGCGGTGCGCCGCCAGTTCAACCTGACCGAAGTGGCCAACGCGCTTTACACGTCGCAGCCGGGCGTGTCGCGCCAGATCCGCGAACTGGAGGAAGAACTGGGCGTGGAGATCTTCGAGCGCTACGGCAAGCGCCTGACCGGACTGACCGAGCCGGGCCGCGAGATCGTGCGCATCGTCGAGCGGCTGCTGCTGGAAGCCGAGAACCTGCGCCAGGCCGGCGACGAGTTCGCGGGGCGCCATACCGGCCGCCTGACCGTGGCCACCACCCACACCCAGGCTCGCTACGCGCTGCCCAAGGTGGTGCAGAGCTTCCGGCGCGAATATCCGCATGTCACGCTGGCGCTGCAGGAAGCGTCGCCGTCGCATATCGTGGAACTGCTGCTGACGGGGCAGGCCGATATCGGCATCGCCACCGAGGCGGTGGCCAGCGAGGCCGGGCTGACGTCGTTCGAGGCCTACAGCTGGCAGCACGTGATCGTGGTGTCGCCGGAGCATCCGCTGACGCGCCTGCCCGAGCCCACGCTCGAAGACCTGTCCAATTTCCCGATCATCACCTACGACGCCGGCTTCACGGGGCGGCGCAAGATCGATGGCGCGTTTGCCGCCGCCGGGCTGCAGCCGGAGATCGTGCTGACCGCCATGGACGCCGACGTGATCAAGACCTACGCGGAACTGGAACTGGGCGTCGGCATCATCGCATCGATGGCGTACGACTCTCGCAAGGACGCCGGCCTGACGCAGATTTCGGCCGATCACCTGTTCGAGCCGAACACCACCAGCGTGGCCGTGCGGCGCGGCGCCTACCTGCGCGGCTACGCCCACGCGTTCATCAACATGTTTGCGCCGCACCTGTCGCGCGATACCGTATCGACCGCGCTGGCCGAGGCGACCAGCCGGCTGGCGGTGGCTGCCTGAGCGGCTACGGGTTGTCCCTGAGCCCCGTTTGAAGACCTGCCAGGCGGGGCCTTCACGCACCGCCTGGCAGGTCTGGCGCGCTCAAACGCGCGTACGACCCCCCGGTCGGGGCCCAGCGCCTCTGGCGCCGTCTGCCGCCAGTTCGTCGCACGGTGCTTTTCTCCCGCCACACTCCGCAGTACAGTCCCCTTCATTGCAGTGCCCCGGAACCGACCGAATGCTGGGGGCGCTGTCTATGCTGCAGTGCATCACAGATGTGCACGCGGTTTGTGAAGCAGAAGGAGGGAGAGAGATATGCGCATGTCGTGCGCGGTGCCGTCACGGCTCAATATTCTTGCGCGAGACCTGCTGTTCGTGCTTTGCATGAACACCGTCATCGCGGTCAGCCTCAACTATGGCTTCCAGACCGGCGGCACGCTGGTGCAGAACTTTGTCTACAGCCAGCTGATCGGCCTGTCGATCTGGGTGCTGATCGACGTGCCACGCGTGCTGATCTGGTGGAATGACCGCCCGCGCCGCTGGCCGTTCATGTGCCTCGCCGTTGTAGCCGTGCCGATGGGCGTGGTGCTGGGCAGCTGGTGCACGCGCGAACTGCTGAACCTGCCCGAGAAATCTGCGGCTGCCACGGGCGACATGCTGCGCATGTGCCTGATCGTCGGCATGCTGGCGTCGGCCAGCATGATCTATTTCTACTGGTCGCGCGAAAAGCTGGCCTACCTGGAGCGCCAGGCGGCACTCGACGCCCTGCAGCGCGAGGAAGCCGAGAAGCAACTGGTGCGCGCCCAGCTGATGGCGCTGCAGGCACAGATCGAGCCCCACTTCCTGTTCAATTCGCTGGCCAACCTGGACGGCCTGATCGCCACCGACCCGCGCGCGGCGCGCCAGCTGCTGCAGCGCCTGATCGGCTTCCTGCGCATGTCGCTGTCGCACACACGCGCCGAGCATTGCACGCTGGCGCAGGAATTCGAACTCCTGCGCAGCTATCTCGACATCCAGGGCATGCGCTTCGGGTCGCGGCTGGAGCATGCGTTCGACCTGCCGCCCGCGCTGGCCGATGCCGAGATTCCGCCGATGCTGATCCAGCCGCTGGTGGAGAACGCGGTCACGCACGGCATCGAGCCCTGCATGCGCGGCGGCAGGATCGTGCTGTCCGCGCGCGAGACCGACGACGGCAACCTGCAGGTGTCGATTGCCGATACCGGCGTGGGCTTCTGCCAGAGCAGCAAGGGCGGTTCCGGCCTGGGGCTGACCCATGTACGCGAACGCCTGGCGCGGATATTTGGCGCGGCGGCCACGATGCAGATGGAGGAAAATGCGCCGCGCGGCGTGGTGGTGCGGCTGACGCTGCCGCTCACGCGCAGCAGCGAGCCTACCTTCGTGCCGATGCGCGCCGCGCCCGAATCGCGCCCGGCAGCACCGGCCACCGTGGCGCCGGCGGTCTCCCGTACCTGAATCACGTACCTGAGCGCCCCCTGGGCAAGCCATGCCCCCGAACCATTCCGTCCCTGACATCCGTCCTCCATGTCTCCGACCCTGCTGATCGCCGACGACGAGCTGCTGCTCGCCCGCGTTCTCGAAGCCGAACTCAAGGCGCTGTGGCCCGAAGCCACCATCGTGTCCGTGGTGCACGACGGCATGGCCGCGCTGGACGCCGCGCGCTCGCACCAGCCTGACGTGGCGTTCCTCGACATCCGCATGCCGGGCATGAGCGGCATGGACGTGGCGCGCGAACTGATCGAGTTCGACCGCCCGCCGCTGGTGGTGTTTGTCACCGCCTACGACCAGTTCGCGCTGGAAGCCTTCGAGCGCGCGGCGGTCGACTACGTGCTCAAGCCCGTGCAGCACGAGCGGCTGGAGGCCACGGTAGGGCGCCTGAAGGCACGCCTGAGCGCCAAGGCCGCCCAGGCGGCCGGGGATGATGGCGATGACGATGGCGACGGCCGCGATGAAGCCACCGACATCGGCACCATGGTCGATACCGACCGCCTGGCGCAACTGCTGCAGCGGCTGGAATCGCTCGAGCAGCCCGCCGCCGCTGCGCGCGGCCACTACCTGCGCTTCATCAAGGCGCTGGTAGGCCAGGAAGTGCGCATCATCCCGGTCGACGAAGTGGTGTACCTGGAAGCCACCGACAAATACGTGAACGTGGTGTCCGTCGGCGGCGAGGCGCTGATCCGCACCAGCCTGCGCGAGCTGACCCAGCAGCTGGACCCCGACCGCTTCTGGCAGATCCATCGGGGCACGGTGGTCAATATCGACTGCGTGGCCAGCGCCGTGAACCAGTCGCTGGGGCGCCTGTCGCTGAAGCTGCGCGACCGGCCGGAATCGTTGCCGGTTGCCAGGCAGTACGCGCACCTGTTCAAGCAGATGTAGCACCGGCCGCCTGACGACGAAAGCCCGGACGAAACATTTCAAACGCCATCGCGCGGCACGCGGCGGCGTTAGCATGGCTGGCGATGACATCCGACACTGTCAACTCAGTGCCTGCCCATGACCCTGCCGCCTCCGACCAACCGCTCCGCAAGCGCTCCGCTTCGATTCCATGTCCAGTCCGGCCGCGTCCGGCTGGCCGCCTCGGCCTGGGGCGACCCGGCGCATCCGGTGGTGGTGCTGGTGCATGGCTATCCCGATAACAGCGACGTGTGGCACGGCGTGGCGCATGCGCTGGCGGCGCGGTTCCATGTCATCGCCTATGACGTGCGCGGGGCAGGGCAGTCCGATGCGCCGCCCGACGTGGCCGACTATCGGCTGGAGCGGCTCGCCGACGATTTCATCGCGGTGGTGGACGCGGTATCGCCCGAGCGGCCCGTGCACCTGGTCGGCCATGACTGGGGATCGATCCAGGGCTGGGAATTCGTGACCGATCCGCGCCTCTATGGCCGCATCGCGTCGTTTACGTCGTGTTCCGGGCCGTGCCTGGACCACGCGGCCAGCGCACTGCGCGCAGGCGGCCGCCGCAGCCTGAAGCAATGGGGTGCCACGCTGCGCCAGGCGCTGGCGTCCTGGTACATCGTGTTCTTCCATATCCCTGGCTGCCCGAATGGAACTGGAAGCTCTGGCTCGGACGCGGCTGGCCGCTCTGGCTGCGCCGCACCGAGGGGCTGCATGTGCCGGCCAATCCTACGCAGACCGCCGATGGCATCCATGGGCTGCGCCTGTATCGCGCCAATATCCGCGCCCGGCTGCACGCGCCGCGCGAACGCCGGGCCCATGCGCCCGTGCAGGTCATCGTGCCGACGCGCGACCGCTACGTACGGCCGGCCGTGACCGAAGACCTCGGCCGCTGGGTGGACCGGCTGTGGCGCCGCCAGATCGATGCGCACCACTGGCTGCCGCTGTCGCACCCGCAGCGTATGGCCGCGATGGTTCGCGAGTTTGTCGACCATCTCGATGGTGCTGCCGCGTCACCCGCACTGGCGGGGGCGCGTGTGAACCCGGAGGCTGCCAAAATTTCATGATGCGGAATGATGTTTTGGTGCGCAAAAATATGAACGGGCGGAGGCCGCCGTCGTTTCTCATCATGAAAGATTTCGTGCCGCATGGTGGGAAGATGGTGCTAACGCATTGATTCATATGGATTAAAATCCGTGCGCTGGTGCCCATTGGCGCTTGTTGCAACGCGGGAAGCTTCCCTACACTCTTATATAAGACACATGACCTGAGACGCCGACAACACAGCGTCGCCGGTCCGGTAGCTGTCACCGATTTCCATGCCATCTCGAAATCGTTACAGGAGAGTGCACATGACGACCCGCCAACAACAGATCGACGCCCTTCAAAAGGACTGGGATACCAACCCGCGCTGGAAGGGCGTGCAACGTCACTTCACGGCCGAAGACGTGGTCAAGCTGCGTGGTTCGGTCCAGATCGAGCACACGCTGGCCCGCCGTGGCGCGGAAAAGCTCTGGCACCTGCTGAACACCGAGCCGTTCGTCAACACGCTGGGCGCGCTGACCGGCAACCAGGCCATGCAACAGGTCAAGGCCGGGCTGAAGGCCATCTACCTGTCGGGCTGGCAGGTGGCCGGCGACGCCAACCTGGCCGGCGAGATGTATCCGGACCAGTCGCTGTACCCGGCCAATTCGGTCCCGATGGTGGTCAAGCGCATCAACAACACGTTCCAGCGCGCCGACCAGATCCAGTGGAGCGAAGGCAAGGGCGACACCGACTTCTTCGCGCCGATCGTGGCTGACGCCGAAGCCGGCTTTGGCGGCGTGCTCAACGCGTTCGAGTTGATGAAGTCGATGATCGAGGCGGGTGCCGCCGGCGTGCACTTCGAAGACCAGCTTGCCTCGGTGAAGAAGTGTGGCCATATGGGCGGAAAGGTGCTGGTGCCGACCCGCGAGGCCGTGGCCAAGCTGACCGCCGCGCGGCTGGCCGCCGATGTGTCGGGCGTGCCGACGCTGGTGATCGCCCGTACCGATGCCGAAGCTGCCGACCTGGTGACGTCCGACGTGGACGAGCGCGACAAGCCGTTTTTGACCGGCGAACGCACCGTGGAAGGTTTCTTCCGCTCGAAGGCCGGCATCGACCAGTCGATCGCCCGGGCCCTGGCCTACGCCGAGGTGGCCGACCTGGTGTGGTGCGAAACCGGCAAGCCGGACCTGGAATTTGCCAAGAAGTTTGCCGAGGCCGTGCACGCCAGGTTCCCGGGCAAGATGCTGGCCTACAACTGCTCGCCGTCGTTCAATTGGAAGAAGAACCTGGACGACGCCACCATTGCCAAGTTCCAGCGCGAGCTGGGCGCCATGGGCTACAAGTTCCAGTTCATCACGCTGGCCGGCTTCCACTCGCTGAACTATTCGATGTTCAACCTGGCGTACGGCTATGCCCGCAACCAGATGTCGGCGTTCGTGGAGCTGCAGGAAGCGGAGTTCGCCGCTGCCGAGAAGGGCTTCACCGCCGTCAAGCACCAGCGCGAAGTGGGCACCGGTTACTTTGACGCCGTGACGCAGACCATCGAAGGCGGCCAGTCGTCGACGACCGCATTGAAGGGATCGACCGAGGACGAACAGTTCTTCGACAAGAAGGTGGCCTGAGCCTTCTGACAGGAGAGAGGAAAGGGGATTCGGGGACGGCGCGCGACCATCGCGCCGTCAGTTTGGCTCCGCGCCGTGAGACCCACGGCGCGGCTTTTTTGAAGGACCACAGATCTCAAGGGCGCTAGCAAAACGAAGCGCAGCGGTTCTGGCTAGGCGCGCGGCCGCAGACAGTACAAGTGGTACGGCAAGGCCGCGCAACGACGCCAGAATCGTTTTGCTAGTGCTTGCTAGTGCCTACCGATACACGATCACAGGTATATCCGTATGCGTGAGCACCTTCTGCGTTTCGCTGCCGAGCAGCAGGCCAGACAGGCCGCGTCGGCCGTGCGAGGCCATGAAGATTACGTCGCAACCATGGCGTTCCGCCGCGTCGATGATGCCCAGGTAGGGCACGGCGAAGGTGGTCATGTCGGCGTCGAACGGCAGCCCGGCGGCCACGGCGGCGCTCTCGATTTCCTTCAGGTACAGCCTGGCCTGGTTCTCGATGCGTTCCTTGAATGCCTGCGGGGCCTCGACCACGATCTCGCTGAAGGGCGTATACGGATATTCCTCAAGACAGACGTAAGCCGTGACGCGGGCATTGATGACCTTGGCCAGTTCCAGGCCGCCGTCTATGGCCTTCTTGGACAGCTCCGAACCGTCGGTGGGCAACAGGATGTGCTTGAACATACCGGACCTCCTTTCACGAGTGGGAACGGGGGCAGGCCAGCGCGGCGCCTGTCTGATTCGATTGTAGTCAGTGTGCAGTGTCCGTCATTGTGAAATATCAAGATTCTGCGATTGACAGCGAACGGACGAGCTTATGCCACGACGGCGTGGACTTCGGCGGCGGCGCTGCTGGGCGCCTGTTCCGCACGGCGCCAGTAGGCCGGATTGCCGTAGGTGTTCTTGAGATGGTCGATGAACAGTCGTACGCGCAGGGGCAGGTGCTTGCGCTGGGGAAAGACGGCGTGAATGCCGATGGGCGGCGCCTGGAATTCGTCGAGCACGGTCACGAGGCGGCCGCTGACGATTTCCTGGCCGACTTCCCACCAGGACCGCCAGGCCAGGCCGTGGCCCTGCAGGCACCAGGCGTGGAGCACGGCACCGTCGGTGCACTCCATGTTGCCGCCCACCTTGACGGTGACGGCGCGGCCATCCTGCTGGAACACCCAGCCGCGCTGCACGTTGGCGCTGGCGCCGAAGTGCAGGCAGTTGTGGCGGGCCAGGTCCTCGGGCAGGGCGGGGGTGCCGGCGCGCGCCAGGTATTCGGGCGAGGCCACGACCACGCGGCGGTTTTCGGCCAGGCGGATCGACACCAGGCTCGAATCGGGCAGGTCGCCGAGGCGGATTGCGCAGTCGAAGCCTTCGTTGACCAGGTCGACCACGCGGTCTGACAGGTCGAGCGTTAGCGTGACGTCGGGGTGCGATTCGATGAACAGCGGCACCAGCGGCGCCACGTGCTTGCGGCCGAAGCCGGCCGGGGCGGTGATCCGCAGGTGGCCGCTGGCCTTGACCCCGCCGGCGGAGACGCTGGCTTCGGCATTGTGGAGATCGTTGAGGATGCGCTGGCAGTCTTCCAGGAAGGCGGAGCCCTCGAACGTCAAGGTGATCTTGCGGGTGGTGCGCACCAGCAGCTTGACGCCGAGCCGTTCTTCCAGGGCGTCGATGCGGCGGCCGATGATGGCCGGCGCGACGCCTTCGGCGGCCGCGGCAGCGGAGAGGCTGCCACGTGACGCTACCGATACAAAAGTCTCCAGCTGCTTGAAGTGGTCCACGAAAGTTAGCTCGGTTGTACACGAGTCTTGATGGGGATGGCCAAGATTAGTAGTGCAAAAGTAAAAGATCAAGTGACAGCGAGCCTATTTGCCGCACTGCAGCGCAACACTAGAATTCCATGCATTCAATCGTGTACAGGTCCATTCAGTCCCTGGCGTTTTGACAGATGAACAAAATCCGCGCGGTAGTCTTCGATGCTTACGGCACGCTGTTCGACGTGTATTCCGTCACGGCGCGCGCCGAGCAGCTGTTCCCGGGCAAGGGCGAGGCGCTGGCCCTGCTCTGGCGCGAGCGGCAGATCGACTACACCCGGCTGCGTTCGCTGGCCTCACCGGACGGGGCACGCTACAAGCCGTTCTGGGACATCACGATCGATGCGCTGCGCTATGCCGCCGACCGCCTGGGGCTGAAGCTCGATGACACCGCGCAGGCGCAGTTGCTGAAGGAATATGCGTGCCTGTCGGCGTTCCCGGAGAACCTGGCGGCGCTCAAGCGGCTGCGCCGCGCCGGCCTGCCGCTGGGCATCCTGTCCAACGGCAACCCGGAGATGCTCGATATCGCGGTCAAGAGCGCCGGCATGCACGGGTTGTTCGACCACGTGCTGTCGGTGGATGCCGTGAAGCAGTACAAGACCGCGCCGGCCGCCTATGCGCTGGGCCCCAAGGCCTTCGACCTGCCAGCCGGCGAGATCCTCTTTGTCTCGTCGAACTGCTGGGACGCCTGCGGCGCGACGTGGTTTGGCTACACCACCTACTGGATCAACCGTGCCGGCCATCCGGCGGAGCGCCTGGACGTGGCGCCCACCGGCACCGGGCACGATATGAACGACCTGCTTGCCTTCGTTGCCGCCTCGGGCGCAACGGTCTGACAGGCAGGGCCCCTTAATACACCATCGCACCTACAGGAGAAGACTGATGGCTATCACGCTGCCCGCGGGCATGAAGATTACCGGCGAGATCCTGCCGGCATACGAAGACATCCTCACGCCGGAAGCCCTGGCCCTGGTCGACAAGCTGCACCGCGCCTTCGAACCGCGCCGCCAGGAACTGCTGGCCGCCCGCGTGGAGCGCACCAAGCGCCTGGACGCCGGCGAGATCCCCGATTTCCTGCCGGAAACGAAGAACGTGCGCGAAGGCGACTGGAAGGTTGCCCCGGTGCCCAAGGCACTGGAATGCCGCCGCGTGGAAATCACCGGCCCGGTCGAGGCCAAGATGGTCATCAACGCCTTCAATTCGGGCGCTGACAGCTACATGACCGACTTCGAGGACTCCAACACCCCGAACTGGCACAACCAGATGCAGGGTCAGGTGAACCTGAAGGCCGCCGTGCGCCGCACGCTGACGCTGGACAGCAACGGCAAGCACTACAAGCTGAACGACAAGATCGCCACGCTGCAGGTGCGTCCGCGCGGCTGGCACCTGGACGAAAAGCACGTCACGATCGACGGCAAGCGCGTGTCGGGCGGCATCTTCGACTTCGCGCTGTTCCTGTACCACAACGGCCGCGAACAGATCGCCCGCGGCGACGGCCCGTTCTTCTACCTGCCGAAGATGGAAAGCCATCTCGAAGCGCGCCTGTGGAACGAAATCTTCGTGATGGCCCAGAACGAAGTGGGCCTGCCGCAAGGCACGATCAAGGCCACGGTGCTGATCGAGACGATCCTGGCCGCGTTCGAAATGGAGGAAATCCTGTATGAACTGCGCGATCACAGCGCTGGCCTGAATGCCGGCCGCTGGGACTACATCTTCTCGTGCATCAAGAAGTTCAAGGTGGACAAGAACTTCTGCCTGGCGGACCGCGCCAAGGTGACGATGACCGCGCCGTTCATGCGTTCGTACGCACTGCTGCTGCTGAAGACGTGCCACAAGCGCGGCGCGCCGGCCATCGGCGGCATGAGCGCACTGATCCCGATCAAGAACGATCCGGAAAAGAACGCCGTGGCCATGGAAGGCATCATCAGCGACAAGCGTCGCGACGCCACCGACGGCTACGACGGCGGCTGGGTGGCCCACCCGGGCCTGGTCGAGCCGGCGATGAAGGAATTCGTGGCCGTGCTGGGCGACAAGCCCAACCAGTTCGAGAAGCAGCGCATGGACGTGGAAGTGAAGGGCGCCGACCTGCTGAACTTCCAGCCGGAAACGCCGATCACCGAACACGGCCTGCGCATGAACATCAACGTGGGCATCCACTACCTGGGCGCCTGGCTGGCCGGCAACGGCTGCGTGCCGATCCACAACCTGATGGAAGACGCCGCCACGGCCGAGATCTCGCGTTCGCAGGTCTGGCAGTGGATCCGCTCGCCGAAGGGCAAGCTGGAAGACGGCCGCAAGGTCACCGCCGAGCTGGTGCGCGCGCTGATCCCGGAAGAACTGGCCAAGGTCAAGGAAGTGGTCGGTGGCGGAGCCACCTACGACCGCGCCGCCAAGATCTTCGAGGAAATGTCGACGTCGGAAGACTTCGCCGAATTCCTGACGCTGCCGCTGTACGAGGAAGTTTGAGGCCGTCGTCTGAGGCCGTCTTAACCGACCTCTGGTTTTCCCCTCTCCCTCTGGGAGAGGGGCAGGGGTGAGGGCAGGCGGTTCAAATTGCGACTAGTGCCAGTTTGAACCCCCAGCCCTCACCCCCAACCCTCTCCCGCCTGGCGGGAGAGGGGAGCCGCCCATCGCGGGAATAAGGCCGCTTCCCCCTCAGGCGCCGCCCTGCGCCCCGTACCCTTCCCCTTCCATTCAATAAAACACAGCCCGTGCCCGAACGGGTCGGACAGCATTGCCTGGCGGCCCCAGTCGAACTCCCTTGGCCAGTCCTCGATTTCCGCGCCGGCGCTGAGCGCCCGCTCGATGGCCGGTTCCAGCGATTCGACCACGAAATCCAGGTGCACCGGGGTCCAGTGGCGGACGTAGTCGCGCCGTGTGTCGGCCCGGGTGGTGGCCACCGTGCCGGGCGCCTTGGCCAGCAGGTACACCGGCGCGCAGGCGCCGTGCAGCTCGGCCACCGTGCCGTCGAACAGCTTGCGGTTGAGCCGCAATCCGAGTCCCGCCTCATAGAAGCCGATGCCGCGTTCGAGGTCATCGACGTCGATGTTGATCAACAACTCCATGCCTGCCTCCTGAGCGTTCTCCCGATGCGCGGCGCCAGGCGGCCGCTCCTGACGGCTCCTGACGCACTCCTGAACACCGGGCGAGCATTGTGCGCCCGGGCTCCTGACACCAGCTGTCAGGAGTGATGCGCAGGCCGCCACCCCGGCCGGGTGGGCGTGCGGGCGGACAGCGGCGCGTGGGAGGCCCCATAATACGGAAATCTACGATATGGAGATTCAAGTTGCGCTTCGAACACCTGGTGGAAATCAATGACCCAGGCAACCCGACGCTGGAGCCGCTGACGGCGGACCAGCTCTGGCAGGGCCTGGTGCTGCGGGCGGAATCGCCGGAGCTGTTCATGCTGGGGCTGGATGGCGCCGACATCGTCGCGCGGGGCGACGGCTGGATCGAACGCGTGCTGCATTTCGGCAAGGCCAGCGTGCGCGACAAGGTGGTGTACGAACCGCGCCGCGCGGTGCGCTATGAATCGGCGCCGACCGCCGAGCACGCCGGCGGCACGCTGGAAATGATCATCGAGACGCCCACGCCCGGCGCGCTGCTGGTCCGCTTCATCTACCAGACCACCATGCCAAACGTTGACGCCAGCGGCGACGACCGCTACGCGGAAATCGTCAAATCCGCCTATCACGAGGCCGACCTCGATACGGTCCGCAAGATTCGGGAAATCGCCACGACAGGGCAGCTCGGGTGAGCCGCCCATCCACTGCGCCGGCACGTACCGGCAGCGGGGATGCCCACGGAGGAGGCGCTGGCGGACCGGGAGAGCCGGACCCGCCGCCGGGCCGTCGCGGCGGCCCCACGCGGGCCGACCTGCGCGCCCGCCATGGCGACCGCCTGCGCTGGCTGATCCTGGTCACGCTGATGCTGGGCACGATGTCGTCGATCGTCTCGTCGACCATCGTCAACGTCGCCATTCCGGACCTGAGCCGGCATTTTCGCTGGGCCAGGAGCGCGCCCAATGGGTGGCCGCCAGCTTCATGATCGCCATGACGCTGTCGATGCTGCTTACCCCGTGGCTGCTCAACCGCTACGGCCTGCGCCGCACGTTCATCGGCACGCTGATGCTGCTGGGTTGCGGCGGGCTGATCGGCGGATTCTCGCCCGCATTTGGCGTGATGCTGGCCATGCGCGTGGCCGAGGGCATCGCCGCCGGCATCCTGCAGCCACTGCCCAATATCTTCATCCTGCGCGTGTTCGACGAGCGCGAGCAGGGCAAGGCGCTGTCGCTGTTCGGGTTTGGCGTGGTGCTGGCGCCGGCCATCGGGCCGAGCGTGGGCGGGTTCCTGGTCCAGCTGTTCGGCTGGCGCTCCATCTTCTTCGTGGTGGTGCCGCTGACGCTGGCCGGCTGGTGGATGGCGCGGCGCTACATGGCCGTGGATTCGGCGATGATGGGCGAGCGCAAGCCGCTGGACTGGCGCGGCCTGGCGCTGGTGGGCGTGGCCACGGTGAGCCTGCTCAACGGGCTGGTGGAAATGCGCACCAGCGTGGGCGAAGGCCTCGGGCTGGCCCTGTTCGGCGTGCTGATGCTGGCGGCGTTCGTCGCCTGGCAACTGCGCGCGCCGGACCCGCTCATGGACATGCGGCTGTACAGCTATCGCCAGTTCTCGGCCGGGGCCGTGGTGGCCTTCATCTATGGCGCGGGCCTGTTCGGGTCCACTTATCTGCTGCCGGTCTACATGCAGATGGCGCTGGCCTATACGCCGTCGGCGGCGGGTCTGGTGCTGATGCCGGCCGGCATCGCGCTGGCCGTGACGATCGCCGTGGCGGGGCGGCTGACCAGCCGCATCTTGCCGCACCGCCAGGTGTCTTTCGGCCTGGCGCTGCTGGCGGGCTCGTTCCTGCTGATGGCCACCGGCTCGGCGGGCACGCCGTATGTGCTGCTGGTGCTGTACGCGGTGATCGGCCGCATCGGGCTGGGGTGCATCCTGCCGTCGCTGACGCTGGGATCGATGCGCGGCGTCGATTTCTCGATGATTCCGCAGGGGTCGAGCTGCATCAACTTCCTGCGGCAACTGGGCGGGGCGATCGGCGTGAGCCTGGCCGGCGTGGGCCTGCAATGGCGCCTGGCCGAGCACGGCGCGGTGCTGGGCAAGGGTGGCGACGCGGCGGCGCAAGCCGCGCGCATCCAGGCCTTCGATGAAACGTTTCTGGCGGTGGGCATCGTGATCGCCACGGCGATACTGGCCGCATGGCGAATTCGCCCGCGGCCGGTGCCGGAAGGTTGACGCCTGTTTCGTGCCCCCTTGGCGCTCCGCAGTCAGCGTCTGGCGGTTCTGGCTCAGGAACGTGCCGCAGGTCTTTGCCTCTTACTGCAGCGTGGGCAGTTCGTTGCGCTGGTAGCAGACGCCGGCCAGAAAGCCGCTCAGTATCGACGCAGCCTCGCGCCCGCTGGCCGGGCGGGCCTGGATGGCCGATGCCGCGAACTCGGTCAGCGCCACCATCGGCGCGGAGGGCGGATTGCCGCCTTCGAACAGGGCGCGTTTGGCGCTGTAGCCATGGGTACGCATGTCGATCGCGGCGGACATCGCCGTCGCGGCATAGACGGTGCAGGACTTGTAGCGGACGGGATCGTAGGCCGGGGCCGCGAGCTCGGCAGGCCGGGACGGCGCGCGGGGCGCGGCCATCGGCGCCGTCGGCAGCATCAGCGCGCAGACGCTGAACAGCACTCGGTAGGTCTTCATGTCTTCCTGAACCACGGCATGGTAGCCAGATACATTGCGGATAGTCTGGTTATCGGCAGGAAAGACAGCGGCTGAATGGCGGGCGGACGGCGCCTGGCCGTCCGCCTGGGGCAGGTCAGCTGGCGCGGCCGGCCAGCAGGTCGCCCACCAGTTCGACATATTTCTGCTTGGCGTCGTCCTGGGTGGTGCCCTTGAGGGCTTCCCAGGCCTCGAACTTGTAGCGGCCGACGAAATCGGTCATGCCGGGCTTGTCCCCGTGGGCGTCGCCCTCGGCACCTTGCTTGTACAGCGCGTACAGGCGCAGCAGCGTCATGTTGTTGGGACGCTCCGACAGCGTCTTGACGTCGATTTGGGCCTGGTCGAATTGGGCTTGCAGGTCGCTCATGGGGTCTCCGTGTAGCAATGCGTTGAACAGGGCCGATGATAAGCGCCGCGGCCGTCCGTTTCGGTGCAAAAAAGTCGAGGAAGCCCTCGGTTGCCGCGTCGGCGGGCGTGCCGTTGCCAATACTGCTTTGCCCCGCCAGCGGATACAATCGCGCCATGTCCTGGATTCTTGCTGTCGAGACCTCCACAGAGTGGTGTTCCGTTGCACTCGGGCGCGCCGCCACAGACGGCGCCGCCGAGTGTTTCTCCCGTCATGAGCACACCGGCGCGCGTTCGTCGTCGCGCGTGCTGCCGGCCGCCGGCGAAGTGTTGGCCGAGGCCGGCATCCGCCTGGCCGACTGCGCCGCCATCGCCTTTGGCGCGGGTCCCGGCTCCTTTACCGGGCTGCGTACCGCGTGCGGTGTGGCGCAGGGCCTTGCCTTCGGGGCGGACCTGCCCGTCATTCCCGTCAACGTGCTGATGGCGTGTGCCGAAAGCGTACGCAACGTCACGCCTGACGGCGTGGCCCTGCCAGCGGGCACGGCGGTGCTGGTCGCCATCGATGCGCGCATGGACGAAGCCTATGCCGCCACGTTCCGCTGGGAGGATGCGGCAGGCGACTGGATCATGGAAGGCGCCATGCAGGTTGGCGCGCCGGAATCGATCGCCGCGCCCAATGGGGATTTCTGGCTGGCCGGTAACGCGCTGACCGTCTTCGGCGACCGCCTGACGGCGGCGGGCCAGGCCGCGCGCACGGTGCCCGACGCCATGCCCGATGCCCGCGCCATGGTGTCGCTTGCCCAGCGCGCGCTGGCACGTGGCGAGACGATTCCCGCCGCCGACGCCATGCCGATCTACGTGCGCGACAAGGTTGCCCAGACCATCGTCGAGCGCGAGGCCGTGGCCGCCGCGAAGGCCGCCGCGCTGGCCGCGCAGGGGATACGCGATGAGCGCCGCGCTGCTGCCCGCCGAGCGCCCCGAGCACCCCGAATGGCCGACCGTGCCGGTCATGCCGGCGCTGGCGCCGGGCTGGGCGCTCGATCACATGAGCGCCCGCGACCTGCCGGCAGTGGCCGAGATCGAGCAGCGTGCGTACAGCCATCCGTGGACGCGCGGCAATTTCGAGAATTCGCTCAAGGCCGGGCATTTCGGCCTGACGCTGCGCGATCCGGCGACGGCGCTGATCGGCTACGCGATGTTGATGCCGGTGGTCGACGAGATGCACCTGCTCAATATCACCATCGACCCGAACCACCAGCGGCAGGGCTACGGGCGGCTGCTGCTGTCCATCGCGCTGGCCACGTCGCACGCGCACCGGCTGCAGACGATGCTGCTGGAGGTGCGCCCGTCGAATATCGGCGCGCTGGCGCTGTACCTGGAAGCGGGGTTTGTCGAAATCGGCCGCCGCAAGGGCTACTACCCGGCCACGGCGCTGGGACGCGAGGACGCGCTGGTGCTGCGCCGCGTCTGGCCTGCCAGCGTTGACGGAGAACCGGCATGAACCGCCGCGCGATATTCCTGGAAGCCCTGGGCATCCCGGCCGAGTGGGTGCCGCGCCAGGTGCGAGCTGACGAGGCTGGGGTAGAGGTCGCGGTCGCCGAAGTCGTGGCCCCCGAAGCCGCCATGGAAGCCGTGATGGCCGAAGCGCGCCCGGTGGAAACCGCCATGCCGCGCCAGCCGGCCAGCATCCCGAACGAAATCCCTGACGATATCGACGATGCCGTGGAAATGGCCGCGACCGTCGAGGCCTTCGACGCGCCGAACCCGGATCGCCCCGTGGCGCCAAGGGTGGAACAGCCGCTCGTACGGCTGCCCGAGCAGGCCGGCCGCGAGGCCGCCATCGCCGCGATGCCGTGGGCGGAACTGGCCGACAGCGTGGCCGGCTGCACCGCATGTGGACTTTGCGGCACGCGCACACAGACCGTATTCGGCGTTGGCGATACCCAGGCCGAATGGATGCTGGTGGGCGAGGCACCGGGCGAGAACGAGGACCTGCAGGGCGAGCCGTTCGTCGGCCAGGCCGGCAAGCTGCTCGACAACATGCTGGGCGCGCTGGGCCTGGCGCGCGGACGCAATGTCTATATCGCCAACGTGCTCAAGTGCCGGCCGCCGGGCAACCGGAACCCCGAGCCGGACGAAGTGGCGCAGTGCGAGCCCTATCTGAAGCGCCAGATCGCGCTGATCCAGCCGAAGGTCATCGTGGTGCTGGGCCGCTTTGCGGCGCAGTCCCTGCTGCGCTCGACCACGCCCATCGGCAAGCTGCGCGGCACCGTGCATACCTACGAGGGCATTCCCGTGGTGGTGACCTATCACCCCGCCTACCTGCTGCGCACGCTGACCGACAAGGCGCGTGCCTGGGAAGACCTGTGCCTGGCGCGCGAGGTCCACGATCGTGCGGGAGCTCAAGCCTGATCTCGCGCAAGTGACGCCACCGGGCGGCTGTGCGCCGGCCGCGGCGGACGCGTCATTGCCGCTCTGGTGCCGCGCGGCGTCGCAGCGCACGCGCGACCTGGCATGGTGCTCGTTGTCTCCGGCGCTGCTCTCTCATCTACCCGATGGTTATCCCGATGGCCCCGCGCGGCTGGCGCAGTGGCCGGCCGGTGCCCAGGCCGCCTGGGAAGCCTGGCTGTCGCAAGCCGATCCGGGCATCCTGCCCGAAACCATCGCCGAACTCAGCCTGCATCCGGACCCGACCGGCAGCCGCAGCCTGCGCCTGGGGCGTCACGCCGAGCGGCTGCTGCACTTTGCGCTGCGGCATACGCAGGGCGTGGACCTGCTGGCCGCCAACGTGCCGATCCGGCGCGCGAACGGCCATGGCGTGCAGACGCTGGGCGAACTCGACGTGATCTGGCGCGATCCGGCCAGCGCGGCCGTGGTCCACTGGGAAATGGCGGCCAAGTTCTACCTGATGGTGGAGGGCGTGGCGGGGCATCGCGCCTTTGTCGGGCCGAACCTGGTCGACCGTCTGGGGGACAAGCTCGAACACATCGTGCGGCGCCAGCTGCCGCTGGGGCGTACGGCCGAGGCGCAGGCGCTGGTCGGGCATCCCGTGGATCGCAGCGAAGTGTATCTGCTGGGCTGGCTGTTCTATCGCGACGGCATCGTGCCGGCCGGGCTGGACACCCTGGGCATCGCGCCCGATCACCTGAACGGGTGGTGGGCGCCGCTTGCCGACTGGCACGCCCGGGCGTCGGACCCGTCCCGGAGCCACCTGCGCTGGTGCCGGCTCTCCCGGTCCGACTGGCTATCGGGCGCCCGCGTGGCCGACAGCGCCACCGAGACTGCGGCGGCGATGCACGCGTCGCTGGCGGAACGCTTTGCCGACGCGGTGCACACGTGGCGCCGGGAAGGCCCCGTGATGGTCTGCGAACTGATTCAGGATGAAGCGATGCCGGGCATCTGGCGCGAACGCTCGCGCGGATTCGTGGTGCCGGACGACTGGGAGGCGCGGGCCGCGCTGCGCGCCGGGGCGCCCTGAGAGGCACCCGGCGCGTGGTGAAGAGGGCTGGAAAGGCTAGTGGTGCTTGTCCTCGCCGATCATCGCCAGCGAGTTGTACATCTTGACGTTGTGCTTGTGCAGGCGCATGACCAGGGCCATGGTCGCCACGATGAACAGGCCCAGCGCGACGATCACGAAGCCGATCGGCACATTCAGCTTGATCAGCAGCGCGTACAGGCACAGCATCAGCAGCACCGACACGTTCTCGTTGAAGTTCTGCACCGCGATCGAATGGCCGGCCGACAGCAGCACATGGCCCCGGTGTTGCAGCAGCGCATTCATCGGTACCACGAAGTAGCCCGACATGGCGCCCACGATCATCAGGAATACATAGGCGATGGCCATATGCAGCGGCATCGCCATGCCCAGCACGTCCAGCGTGACGGCCGGCATGGTGTCCTTGGTGTAGAACGCCATCAGGATCACGGTGGCGCCCATGGCCACGCCGAATGGCAGCACCGACAGCGACTTGCGCAGCGGGATGCGCGCGGCGGCCGCGATGGCCCCGACGGCCACGCCCACGGCCACCACGGCCTGGAGCAGGGCACCTTGCGACAGGTTCAGCCCGAGCGACTTCTCGGCCCACTTGAGCACGATGAACTGCAGCGTGGCGCCCACGCCCCAGAACAGCGTGGTGACGGCCAGCGAGATCTGGCCCAGCTTGTCGCGCCACAGCGCGATGAAGCAGTCGCCGAATTCGGCAATCAGCTTGATCGGGTTCTTTTCCTGCTGGGGATAGCGCGCGCCGGTGTCCGGGATGAACAGGTTGAACATGGCGGCGACGAAGTAGAACAGCATGATCACCACCATCGCGGCTTCGGCGGGGGTGTTGATGCCGGTGTCGACATAGGGCAGGTCGAAGCGCAGCAGGATCGCCGACAGGTGGACCGAGATCAGCGCGCCGCCCACGACCGTGCCCAGGATGATCGAGCCGACCGTCAGGCCTTCGATCCAGCCATTGGCCATCACCAGTTTCTCGGGGGCAGCAGCTCGGTCAGGATGCCGTATTTGGCGGGCGAGTACGCCGCGGCGCCGAAGCCGACCACGCCGTAGGCCAGCAGCGGGTGCAGCCCGAACATCATGATGGCGCAGCCCACGATCTTGATGGCATTGGTGATCAGCATCACCTTGCCCTTGGGCATGGAGTCGGCGAAGGCGCCCACGAATGCCGCCAGCACCACATAGGACAGCACGAAGAACAGCTTGAGCAGCGGCGTCATCCACTGCGGGGAATGCAATTCGGTAAGAAGGGCAATGGCCGCGATGAGCAGGGCATTGTCGGCCAGCGACGAAAAGAACTGCGCGGCCATGATCGTGTAGAAACCCTTCTTCATACCTTGGACTTTGTCTCCATCGCGGGTGTCCGTGCGGACGGGCAAAAGTGCTCCGGCCGGTAGTGCCGTCGCTTGCGGGGAACCTGTTGCACCTGTCTTGTCAAAGTGGGGCGGCGACGCTACTTTCGCGCGCCTCGCGGCTTGCCTGACCGTCATTGACATATTGCTTCTCTTTTAAAACATGGCCGGAGCGTCCGGCTTTATATCACGAATCCGCGACATTTCAGCACACCGGCGGACGCGCATTGGACAGTACATGCCCGGATGGATTCCCGGAATCGTCCGTCGGATGTGGTCAAATATCGCCTGCGCCAGGTGGCGCCGGTGCGTCCGCTCAAGCCAGGTGGTTCCGCAGGCCTGTTACCGCACAGTGTGTGCCACCTAAACGCCCGAATCCAGCGGGTTGCCGACCGGGTCTTCCCGCATCTGGTGCAGAACTTCGTTCGGCAGCCCACGCAAGCAGTCATACCCATGCCAAGACCCATTCACGCTGTCATCCACCAGCCCGCGCTGGCCAACAACCTTGAAGTGGTGCGCCGCCATGCGCCGGATTCCCGCGTCTGGGCGGTCGTCAAGGCCAATGCCTACGGCCATGGCATCCGCCGCGCGTTCGCCGGCCTGAAGGGCGCCGACGGCTTTGGCCTGCTGGACCTCAACGAGGCCGTGCTGCTGCGCGAACTGGGCTGGCAGGGTCCGATCCTGCTCCTGGAGGGATTCTTCCAGCCGCAGGATGTTCCCGTGATCGAGCAATATCGCCTGACCACCGCCATCCACTGCGAGGAACAGCTGCGCATGCTGGAGCAGGCTCGGCCCAAGGGTCCGCTGGCCATCCAGCTCAAGCTCAACACCGGCATGAACCGCCTGGGCTTCAGGCCCGCCCAGTACCGGGCGGCCTGGGAACGCGCCCGCACCATGCCCTGGGTGGGCAGCATCGTCCACATGACCCATTTCTCCGATGCCGACAGCCCGCGCGGCATCGCGCACCAGATCGAGGCATTCGAGACGGCCACGGCCAACCTGCCGGGCGAGGTCAGTCTGGCGAATTCGGCGGCGGTGCTCTGGCATCCGTCGGCCCATCGCAACTGGGTGCGGCCTGGCGTGATCCTGTACGGCGGCTCGCCGACCGGGCTGTCGGCCGACATCGCCAGCACCGGCCTGCAGCCCGCGATGTCGCTGCATAGCGAACTGATCGGCGTGCAGGACCTGCAGCCCGGCGATACGGTCGGCTATGGCTCGATGTTTACCGCTGACCGCGCCATGCGCATCGGCGTGGTGGCCTGCGGTTATGCCGACGGCTACCCGCGGCACGCGTCGGGCTGGGGCGACAAGCGTGCCCCGGTGCTGGTCGACGGCACGCGCACCGAACTGGTGGGCCGGGTGTCGATGGACATGATCTGCGTGGACCTGACGCCGTGCCCGAAGGCCAAGGTCGGCACCCCGGTCACGCTGTGGGCCATGGCCTGCCGATCGACGATGTGGCCGCCGCCAGCGGCACGGTCGGCTATGAGCTGATGTGCGCGCTGGCGCCGCGTGTGCCGACCACGGTGGCCATGCTGACCACGGCCGACTCCGTCGCCTGAGCCCGTTCCCGCCTTACCCCCAAGTCATCGATGGCCAAGACCAAGACTGTCTATACCTGTACAGAGTGCGGCGGTACCACGCCGCGCTGGGCGGGCCAGTGCCCGCAATGCAACGCGTGGAACACGCTGGTGGAAACCGTGGCCGATTCCGGGTCGTCGGCGGCGCGCCGCTTCCAGCCGCTGGCGGCGTCGGCCGTGGTCCGCAAGCTGAGCGAGATCGAAGCCGCCGATGTGCCGCGCTTTACCACGGGCATCGACGAATTCGACCGCGTGCTGGGCGGCGGGCTGGTGTCGGGCGGGGTGGTGCTGATTGGCGGCGACCCCGGCATCGGCAAATCCACGCTGCTGTTGCAGACGCTGGCCAACCTGTCGGCCAGCCGGCGCGTGCTCTATGTCAGTGGCGAGGAATCGGGCGCCCAGATTGCGTTGCGTGCGCAGCGGCTGGGGGTGGAGGCCGCCACGCTGGGCCTGCTGCCCGAGATCCAGCTGGAGAAGATCCAGGCCGCGCTGGACGCCGACAAGCCCGACGTGGCCGTGATCGACTCGATCCAGACGCTGTATTCGGAGGCGCTGACCTCGGCGCCGGGCTCGGTGGCCCAGGTGCGCGAATGCGCGGCGCAGTTGACCCGTATCGCCAAGAGCAGCGACATCACGATCATCCTGGTGGGCCACGTGACCAAGGAAGGCAGCCTGGCCGGGCCGCGCGTGCTGGAACATATCGTCGACACGGTGCTGTATTTCGAGGGCGATACCCATTCGTCGCACCGGCTGATCCGCGCGTTCAAGAACCGCTTCGGTGCGGTCAACGAACTTGGCGTTTTTGCGATGACCGAGCGCGGCCTGCGCGGTATCAGCAATCCGTCGGCGCTGTTCCTGTCGCAGCATGAGGAGCAGGTGGCCGGGTCGTGCGTGCTGGTGACGCAGGAGGGCACCCGCCCGTTGCTGGTGGAAGTGCAGGCGCTGGTCGATACGGCCAACGTGCCCAACCCGCGCCGCCTGGCCGTAGGCCTGGAGCAGAACCGGCTGGCCATGCTGCTGGCGGTGCTGCACCGGCATGCGGGCATCGCGTGCTTCGACCAGGACGTCTTCCTGAATGCCGTGGGTGGGGTGAAGATTACGGAGCCGGCCGCCGATCTGGCGGTTTTGCTATCAATTCACTCGTCGATGCGCAACAAGCCGCTGCCGCGCGGGCTGGTGGTCTTTGGCGAAGTGGGGCTGGCGGGGGAAATCCGCCCGAGCCCTCGTGGGCAGGAGCGGCTCAAGGAAGCTGCCAAGCTGGGCTTCACGATGGCCGTGATTCCGAAGGCCAACGCGCCCAAGCAGCCCATCGACGGGCTGGAGGTCATCGCCGTGGACCGCCTGGAGCAGGCCATCGACCGCGTGCGGCATCTGGACTGAACGAAGCCCGGCGGAGGGAACCTTGGGGCTGCGTCAATCGACCGCAGTTTCCTGCCCGCCGGAATGTGCTGCAGGCGCGATGCGGCTACGGAAAATGGGTAATAATTCGCGTCGACGCCCACCCTGTCATTGAATTCATGCAAGCCAACTCTCGCGCCTATTTCCTGCTGATCGCCGTCGTCTCGTTCGCGCTGCTCGGCGCCGCGCTGTATATGCAGTATGTGGAGGGCTATCAGCCGTGCCCGCTCTGCATCATGCAGCGCTTTGCATTCCTGGGCATCGGCATCTTCTCGCTGCTGGCGGCCATTGCGCAGAACACGCGCACGCTGTGGCAGGGGCTGGGCATGCTGTCCGGCGTGGCCGGTATCGCGGTGGCCGGCTACCACGTGTCGCTGCTCCTGAACCCGAAGGCCTCTTGCGGCATCGATCCGCTCGAAAACTGGGTCAACGCGCTGCCGACGGCCAAGCTGCTGCCCCAGGTGTTCTATTCCGATGGCCTGTGCACCGCGCCGCTGCCGCCGCTGTTCGGCCTGTCGATCCCGGCCTGGTCGCTGATCTGGCTGTTGATCCTGACGCTGACGCTGGCGGTGGGGCTGATTCGGCGGGAGCGGAATTTCCGCTGAATTGATATTCGACTCGCGGTTTTCTCCCCTCTCCCGCGACGCGGGAGAGGGGCCGGGGAGAGGGCGCGGTGGTTCAAAATGAGACCTGTCGCTGTTGAACCCTTTTACCCTCACCCCAACCCCTCTCCCGCCATGCGGGAGAGGGGAGCAGGTCCAGACAGTTGATTTACCTCACGCAATCTGCTCGATCTGTTCCTGCAGTTCCAGCCAGCGCTCTTCCAGCTGGTCCAGTTCGCCCGTGACCTCGCCCTGGCGCTTCAGCATTTCCATCAGCTTCGCCTTGTTGGCTTCCTCGTAGCTTGAGGAGTCGGCCATAAAGGCGTCGATCACGGTCTTGTCGGCTTGCAGGACCGACATCCGTTTTTCCACTTTTTCCAGTTCCTTGGTCAGCGGCTTGCGCAGCACGGACAGTCGCGCCCGCTCGTCGGCCTCGGCGCGGCGCTGATCCTTGCGGTTGACGGCTGGCGTGGCCTCTTCGGCGTGGGCGGCCGTGGCGGCGTTGCGTTTGGCGGCGGCCTGTTGCAGCAGCCAGTCGCGGTAGTCGTCCAGGTCGCCGTCGAACGGGCGGATCGTGCCGTCGGCCACCAGCATGAACTGGTCGGACGTGGCGCGCAGCAGGTGCCGGTCGTGCGAGACCAGGATCAACGTGCCCTCGAACTGGGCCAGCGCCATGGTCAGCGCCTCGCGCGTGTCCAGGTCCAGGTGGTTGGTCGGCTCGTCCAGCAACAGCAGGTTCGGCTTCTGCCAGACGATCAGCGACAGCGCCAGCCGGGCTTTCTCGCCGCCGGAGAACGGTTCGATTGGCGAAGTTGCCATGTCGCCCCGGAAATTGAAGCTGCCGAGGAAGTCGCGCAGCTCCTGCTCGCGCACGTCGGGGGCCAGCCGCGCCAGGTGCTGCAGCGGCGAATCATGGTCGCGCAACGTCTCCAGCTGGTGCTGGGCGAAGTAGCCGATGACCAGGCCCTTGCCCAGCCGCACCGTGCCGTTGAGCGGCGGCTGGGTGCCGGCCAGCGTCTTGACCAGCGTCGACTTGCCCTGGCCGTTGGCGCCGAGCAGGCCGATGCGCTGGCCGTTCTGGATCGACAGCATCAGCCGGTGCAGGATGGTGGTGGGCGGATCGGCCTCGGCGTAGCCGCAGTCGACGTTGTCGAGCACCATCATCGGGTTGGGCGCCGAATCGGGTTCGCGGAATTCGAACGCGAAGCCGGCCGCCACGTGCACGGGCGCCAGCCGCTCCATCTTTTCCAGCGCCTTGACCCGGCTCTGCGCCTGGCGCGCCTTGGTGGCCTTGGCCTTGAAGCGCGTGATGAACGATTCCAGGTGCGCGATTTCCTTCTGCTGGCGCGAGTAGGCGGCCTGCTGCTGGGCCATCTGCTGCAGCCGCATCGTCTCGAACAGCGTGTAGTTGCCGCCGTAGCGCTTCAACTGCTGGTTCTCGATATGCACCGTCACGGTGCAGATTGCATCAAGAAATTCACGATCGTGCGAAATCATCACCAGCGTGCCCGGGTAGCGGGCCAGCCAGTCTTCGAGCCAGACGATGGCGTCCAGGTCCAGGTGGTTCGTAGGTTCGTCGAGCAGCAGCAGGTCTGACGGGCACATCAGCGCCTGGGCCAGGTTCAGGCGCATGCGCCAGCCGCCCGAGAACGACGCGACCGGCTGCGATACCTGCGGCAGCGTGAAACCCAGGCCCAGCAGCAACGCCTCGGCGCGGGCGGCGGCCGTATAGCCATCGGCATCGGCATAGGCGGCGTGGGCCTCGGCTTCGGCCGATCCGTCGCCACTGGCCTGCGCGGCGGCAATGCGGGCTTCGATGTCTCGCAGGTGCGTGTCGCCGTCGATCACATATTCGACGGCGGTGCGGTCGACTGCGGGAGTCTCTTGCGCCACATGTGCGATGCGCCACTGGGTGGGCACGGTCACGTCGCCGCCATCGGGATGCAGCTCGCCGCGCAGCATCGCGAACAGGGTGGACTTGCCGCTGCCGTTGGCGCCGACAAGGCCCACGCGCTCGCCCGGATTGAGCGTGACGCTGGTGTGGTCGAACAGCACCTTGGTGCCGCGCTGGAGGACAAGCTGGTCGATTCGTATCACAGGGGAGAGCTGAAGCTGGACAGCCGTTCGTTCGGCAGGCCGGCATTGTAGCGCGCCAGGGCGGGCGGACCGCTGTCGGTCCGCGCCGCTTTCAGTCGCCTTGCATGTCCGCTTCCATGTATTGAGGGATTTCCCGTATTCGGTCACTTAGCGCATTGCGGGCACGCCATTTGCGTGTAAATTTATTTACATTGAGTGCTGCACTGCGAAAGTGCCTTTACACCAGCGAACGCATTGCCGACACCGTCGCCGATGCCTCGACGTGGTGCCAACCAACCCTGCAAACGTCCTGACATGCCCATCGGCCAGACGATTTCCGACCGCATCGCCCGTGCGTTGCCCACACTGACGCCGGCGCACCAGCGCATGGCGAACTATGTGCTGGACAACCTGTTTCGCGCGGCCACGATGCGGATCGACGAATTTGCGACGGCCGTCGAGGTGTCGGTGGCCACGGCCAACCGCTTTGCCAAGGCGCTGGGCTTCGAAGGCTATCCGCAGTTTCGCGCCGAGCTGGTGCGCGGCTTCGAGGCAACGCTGGCCCCGGTGGAGCGGCTGCGCGACGAACTGGCCCGCCCGAGCACGGTGGCGGATGTCTTTGCCGCCTCGCTGGAGGACGGCGCCCGCAACCTGGAGTCCACGCGCCGCAATCTCGATCCGGAATCGATCGAGCGGGCGGTGGATGCCATCCTGGAAGCCGAGCGCGTCTATGTGATGGGCTTCGGCGCCAGCGGCTACCTGGCCGGCCTGATGCAGCACGGACTGGAAATGCACTGCCGGATGGTGACGTCGGTGTCGACGGTAGGCGGGGCGTCGCACGCGGCGCGGCAGCTGTTCAAGCTGACGCCCAAGGACCTGGTGGTCTGCATCGCGTTTCCGCGCTACGTGACCGATTCGATGAAGCTGGCCGAGCGCGTGAAGGCGCACGGCGGCCGGCTGCTGGCGCTGACCGACGGGCCGACGTCGCCGCTGGCGCCGCTGGCCGATATCTCGCTCTATGCGAACGCTGGCAACCGGCTGTCGGCCAATTCCGAAGCCACGGTGCTGGCGCTGATCGAGGCGCTGTGCGGCGCGGTGTCCTACCGTTCGGTGCGCGCCGTGAAGGCGGCCGCCGAGATGACCGAATTCCTGTTGCCGTGGCTGTACGGCGCGCCCGGTGCGCGCGACGACCGCGCGGCGCAGAAATCCTCAGACTGAAGTCAAGAAGGGAAGTAGAAGGACCTATGCCTCAAGCTGTTATCGCCATCCACGGCGGCGCCGGCACGATCACCCGTGCGGCCATGGACGCCAACCGCGAACGCGAATACACCGTCGCGCTGGAACAGGTGCTGCTGGCCGGCCAGCGCGTGCTGGCCGAAGGCGGCAGCGCGCTCGACGCCGTGACCGAAGCCGTGCGCCTGCTCGAAGAATGCCCGCTGTTCAACGCCGGCAAGGGCGCCGTGCTGACGCACGCCGGCACCTACGAGCTGGACGCCTCGGTCATGGATGGCGCCACGCTGAACGCCGGCGCCGTGGCCTGCGTCAAGCGCCTGCGCAATCCTGTGCTGGCCGCCCGCGCCGTGCTGGAAAAGAGCGAACACGTGCTGTTTGCCGGCGAAGGTGCAGAAGCCTTTGCCGAAGCGCAAGGACTGGAGCTGGTGGCGCCGGAATACTACTTCACGCAGGCCCGCTACGACCAATGGCAGCGCGCCCAGGGCACCACGGGCATGGCGCTGCTGGACCACGACGCCGCCGCGCTGGCCGCCAGGGCCGCGCAGGAAGGCAAGGCCGATCCGCTCGATGCCGACAAGAAATTCGGCACGGTCGGCGCCGTGGCCTGCGATGCCAACGGCAACCTGGCTGCGGCCACCTCCACCGGCGGGGTGACCAACAAGCAGGTGGGGCGCGTGGGCGATACCCCGGTGCTGGGCGCCGGCTGCTATGCCGACGACGTGGCGGCCGTGTCCGCCACGGGCACCGGCGAGATGTTCATCCGCACGGCGGCCGCCTTCGACGTGTCGGCGCAGATGCGCTACGCGGGCTTGTCGCTGGAGGAATCGGCGCGCCGCGTGGTCATGGAAAAGCTGCCGGCCATCCACGGCCGGGGCGGCCTGATCGCGGTGGATCGCGCGGGCAACGTGACGTTGCCGTTCAACACCGAAGGCATGTATCGCGGCCTGGCCCGCGTGGGCGAACCGGTCAACGTCTGGATCTACGGCTGATATGCAGAAGACAGTTTCCAAACATGGCATCGTGCTGCCGCCCGAACGCGCGGTGGCCGTCGACAACCTGACCGTGCGCTTTGCCACGTCGGAACGCGTGGTCGAGGCGGTGCGAAACCTGTCCTTCCACGTGGATCGCGGCGAAACGCTGGCCGTGGTGGGCGAATCGGGCTCGGGCAAGTCGGTCACGTCGCTGGCGCTGATGCGCCTGGTGGAGCACGGCGGCGGCAAGATCGCCAACGGCAGCATGCTGCTGCGCCGCCGTTCGGGCGAAGTGATGGACCTGGTCAGCTCCCCGGAATCGACGCTGCGCAGCGTGCGCGGCGCCGACGTGGCAATGATCTTCCAGGAGCCGATGACGTCGCTGAACCCGGTGTTCCCGGTGGGTGAGCAGATTGCCGAGTCGATCCGCCTGCACCAGGGCAAGGGCAAGGCCGCCGCACGCGCCGAGGCGCTGCGCATGCTGGAACTGGTGCGCATTCCCGAGGCACGCCGCGTGCTGGACCGCTTTCCGCACCAGCTGTCGGGCGGCATGCGCCAGCGCGTGATGATCGCCATGGCGCTGTCGTGCAAGCCGGCGCTGCTGATCGCCGACGAACCGACCACCGCGCTGGACGTGACGATCCAGGCCGAAATCCTGCAACTGATCCGCAACCTGCAGGCCGAGATGGACATGGGCGTGGTCTTCATCACCCACGACATGGGCGTGGTGGCCGAGGTGGCCGACCGCGTGCTGGTGATGTATCGCGGCGAGAAGGTGGAAGAAGGCACGTCCGACGACGTGTTCCACGCGCCGGCCCATCCGTACACGCGTGCTCTGCTGTCGGCCGTGCCCAAGCTGGGCGCGATGGCTGGCACGGACCTGCCATCCCGCTTCCCGCTGGTGCAGATGAGCGATACGGACGCCGCTGTCAAGGAACTGCCGCAGGACACCATTCCGGCCGGCGCCGCGCCGATCCTGCGCGTGCGCGACCTGGTCACGCGCTTCGACGTGCCGGGCGGCCTGTTCGGCAAGGTCACGCGCCGCGTGCATGCCGTGGAGCAGGTCAGCTTCGACCTGTATCCGGGCGAAACGCTGGCGCTGGTGGGCGAGTCGGGCTGCGGCAAGTCCACCACGGGCCGCTCGCTGCTGCGCCTGGTCGATGCCCAGAGCGGCACGATCGAGTTCGCCGGCCAGAACATCAGCAAGATGCAGGGCCCGGCCCTGCAGGCGCTGCGCCGCAATATCCAGTTCATTTTCCAGGACCCGTTCGCGTCGCTCGATCCGCGCGTGCCGGTGGGCTACTCGATCATGGAGCCGCTGCTGGTGCACAAGGTGGCCAGCGGCAAGGAAGCCGAGGCTCGCGTGGCCTGGCTGCTGGAGAAGGTGGGCCTGACGGCGGCGCATGCGTCGCGCTACCCGCACGAGTTCTCGGGCGGCCAGCGGCAGCGTATCTGCATCGCGCGGGCGCTGGCCCTGAACCCCAAGGTGGTGGTGGCTGATGAATCGGTGTCGGCCCTGGACGTGTCGATCCAGGCGCAGATCGTCAACCTGATGCTCGACCTGCAGCGCGAGCTGGGCGTGGCCTTCCTGTTCATCTCGCACGACATGGCCGTGGTGGAGCGCGTGAGCCACCGCGTGGCGGTGATGTACCTGGGCCAGATCGTGGAGATCGGCCCGCGCCGCGCCATTTTCGAGAATCCGCAGCACCCGTACACGAAGAAGCTGATGTCGGCGGTGCCGATTGCCGACCCGGCGCGCCGCCACCTGAAGCGTGAGCCGCTGTCCGACGAGATTCCGAGCCCGATCCGCGCGGTCGGCGACGAACCCGTGGTGCAGCCGCTGGTGGCCGTGGCCGGCAGCGGGGCGCATGGCCACTTCGTGGCGCGGCACCCCGTGGGCGGTGCCTACTGAGCGCGGCGCCCGTTACCGATTACGTAGTCCCGAAGTCGCTGTATCCCTGTATTCCCTGTATTCCTGCTTTCCCGATAGAGGAGAAGAGATGTCCAAGGTTTCTTTCCGGCTGATGGCCGGTGCTGCCGCCGTCGGCGCCATGGGTATGCTGGCCGCTGCCCCGGCCTTTGCCGCCAAGGATGCGGTGATGGCCGTGTATTCGACGTTCACCACGCTCGATCCGTACGACGCCAACGACACGCTGTCGCAGGCCGCCACCAAGTCGTTCTACCAGGGCCTGTTCGGCTTCGACAAGGACCTGAAGCTGGTCAACGTGCTGGCCGAGAGCTATGACGTCAGCAAGGACGGCCTGGTCTACACGTTCAAGCTCAAGAAGAACATCAAGTTCCACGACGGCACCACGTTCGACGCCACGGCCGTCAAGGCCAGCTTCGACCGCGTGACCGATCCGGCCAACAAGCTCAAGCGCTACACGCTGTTCAACCGCGTGGCCAAGACCGAGGTGGTTGACCCGTACACCGCCCGCGTGACGCTCAAGGAGCCGTTCTCGCCGTTCATCAACGTGCTGGCCCACCCGTCGGCCGTGATGATCAGCCCGACCGCGCTGAAGAAGTACGGCAAGGACATCGCCTTCCACCCGGTGGGCACGGGCCCGTTCGAGTTCGTGGAATGGAAGCAGACCGACTACCTGAAGGGCAAGAAGTTTGCCGGCTACTGGAAGACCGGCTACCCGAAGATCGACACGATCACGTGGAAGCCCGTGGTGGACAACAACACGCGCTCGGCCGTGATGCAGACCGGCGAGGCTGACTTCGCGTTCAGCATCCCGTTCGAGCAGGCTGCCGTGCTGAAGGCCAGCCCGAAGGTGGACCTGATCGATTCGCCGTCGATCATCCAGCGCTACCTGTCGCTGAACACCACGGTGAAGCCGTTCAACGACCCGAAGGTGCGCCAGGCCATCAACTACGCGATCAACAAGGACGCGCTGGCCAAGGTGGCGTTCGCCGGCCATGCCGTGCCGGCTGACGGCGTGGTGCCGCATGGCGTGGACTATGCCGAGAAGCTGGGCCCGTGGCCGTACAACCCGGCCAAGGCGCGCGAGCTGCTGAAGGAAGCCGGCTACCCGAACGGCTTCGAGACCACGCTGTGGTCGGCCTACAACCACACCACCGCGCAGAAGGTGATCCAGTTCGTGCAGCAGCAGCTGCAGCAGGTGGGCATCAAGGCGCAGGTGCTGGCCCTGGAAGCCGGCCAGCGCGTGGAGCGCGTGGAATCGGTGCAGAAGCCGGAGGAAGCCGGCGTACGCATGTACTACGTGGGCTGGTCGTCGTCGACCGGTGAATCGGACTGGGCGCTGCGTCCGCTGCTGGCGTCGGAATCGATGCCGCCGAAGCTGCTGAACACGGCGTACTACAAGAACGACCAGGTGGATGCCGACATCGCCGGCGCGCTGCGTACGACCGACCGCGCCGAGAAGGCCAAGCTGTACAAGGATGCCCAGCAACGCATCTGGAACGACGCGCCGTGGGCCTTCCTGGTGACCGAGAAGATCCTGTACGCCCGCGCCAAGCGCCTGACCGGCGCCTACGTGATGCCTGACGGCTCGTTCAACTTCGACGAGATCGATATCAAGCAGTAAAGCTGGTTTTCTCCCCTGGTTTCTCCCTCTCCCTCCGGGAGAGGGGCCGGGGGTGAGGGTAAAGCGGTTCGACATGCGCCAGTCGCATTTTTGGCCGCCCACCCTCACCCCAACCCCTCTCCCGCACGCGGGAGAGGGGAGCAGAGCCGCAGGAGTTCGAGCGGCAACGCAGAGAAGTGGTAGCAGTCGCGGTAAGCAGTAAATAAAACAAGCTGTTTATAAATGCGGTAAGCCGAGAGGCCGCCTGCCCGTGTATGCGGGGTGAAAGGGCGGGCGGCCACCGGTCTCAAATTTCTGGTTTTCTGGTGTCAGGATGCTGAATTACTTCCTCAAACGATTCCTGGGCGTCATACCGACGATGCTGCTCGTGGCAGTGTTGGTGTTTCTGTTCGTCCACCTGCTGCCTGGCGATCCGGCGCGGCTGGCCGCGGGCCCGGAAGCCGATCAGGCGACCGTCGAGCTGGTCCGCAAGGACCTGGGGCTCGACAAGCCGATGCACGAGCAGTTCGTGCGCTTCTTCACGAATGCCCTGCAGGGAGAGTTCGGGACATCGCTGCGCTCCAAGCGCCCGGTTTCGCAGGAAATCGGCGAGCGCTTCCTGCCGACGCTGTACCTGACCGTCGCGTCGATGGTCTGGGCCGTGATTTTCGGCATGGCCATCGGCATCAGTTCCGCCGTCTGGCGCAACAAGTGGCCCGACCGCCTGGGCATGACGCTGGCCGTGTCGGGCATCTCGTTCCCGGCCTTTGCGCTGGGCATGCTGCTGATGGAGATTTTCTCGGTGCAGCTGGGCTGGCTGCCGTCGATCGGCGCCGACAGCTGGAAGCACTACATCCTGCCGTCGCTGACGCTGGGCGCCGCCGTGGCCGCCGTGATGGCGCGCTTCACGCGGGCGTCGTTCATCGAGGTGCTGCAGGAAGACTTCGTGCGCACCGCGCGCGCCAAGGGCGTGCGCGAGACCGTGGTGGTGATCAAGCACACGCTGCGCAACGCCATGATTCCCGTGGTGACGATGATGGGCCTGCAGTTCGGCTTCCTGCTGGGCGGCTCGATCCTGGTGGAGATGGTGTTCAACTGGCCCGGCCTGGGCCGTCTGCTGGTGGATGCCGTGGAAATGCGCGACTACCCGGTGATCCAGGCCGAAGTGCTGCTGTTCTCGCTGGAATTCATCCTGATCAACCTGGTGGTGGACCTGCTGTACACCGTGATCAACCCCACCATCCGCTACAAGTAAGGAGGCAGACATGACCGAGCTTTCCACGTCCGCCACCGCCGCGCCGGCTGCCGCCGCCGAGGCTGTCCGCACGCCCTGGACCGAATTCTGGCGCAAGTTCCGCAAGCAGCACCTGGCACTGGTGGCCGGCGTGTTCGTGCTGCTGCTGGTGGTGATCGCCATCCTGGCGCCCCACATCGTTCCGTACGATCCCGAGAACTACTTCGACTACGACGCGCTGAACGCCGGCCCGTCGGCCGCCCACTGGATGGGGGTCGATTCGCTGGGCCGCGACATCTTCAGCCGCATCCTGGCCGGCACGCGGATCTCGCTGGCCGCCGGCGTGTTCTCGGTGGTCATCGGCGCCATCATCGGCACGCTGCTGGGCCTGATGGCCGGCTACTACGAAGGCTGGTGGGACCGCATCGTCACGCGCATCTGCGACGTGCTGTTCGCCTTCCCGGGCATCCTGCTGGCCATCGCCATCGTGGCCATCCTGGGCAACGGCATGGTCAACGTGATCATGGCCGTGGCCGTGTTCAGCGTACCGGCGTTTGCCCGCCTGGTGCGCGGCAACACGCTGATGCTCAAGCGCCTGACGTACGTGGAAGCCGCGCGCAGCATCGGGGCGTCCGACTGGACCATCCTGATGCGCCATATCCTGCCCGGTACCGTGTCGTCGATCGTGGTCTATTTCTCGATGCGGATCGGCACGTCGATCATCACGGCCGCCGGCCTGTCGTTCATCGGCCTGGGCGCGCAGCCGCCCACGCCCGAATGGGGCGCGATGCTGAGCCAGGCGCGCGCCGACATGGTGACCGCGCCGCACGTGGCCATCTTCCCGAGCCTGGCGATCTTCCTGACCGTGCTGGCATTCAACCTGCTCGGCGACGGCCTGCGCGACGCGCTGGACCCGAAGATCGACCGCCGCTGATCCGATGAGCAACCCTCCCATCGTCGGCAGCCTGCCGTGCGGCCCGCGCAACGCCATCACCGATGTGGCGGGGGTCACGGTCGGCCAGGTGACGCTGGCCGACGGCGCCTGCCAGACTGGCGCGACCGTGATCCGTCCGCACCCGGGCAATGTCTATACCGACAAGGTGCCCGCCGCCGCCACGGTCTTCAACGGCTTTGGCAAGAGCATCGGCCTGGTGCAGGTGGACGAACTGGGCGTGCTGGAAACGCCCATCGCCTTGACCAACACGTTTTCGGTCGGCGCGCTGGCGCAGGCACAAATCCGTGAGGCGATTGCCGCCAACCCGGAGATCGGCCGCAAGTGGCCCACCGTCAACCCGCTGGTGTTCGAATGCAATGACGGCTACCTGAACGATATCCAGGCGATGGCCGTGCAGGCGCAGCACTACGACGCGGCGCTGGCCGCTGCCGGGGCCGAGGTCGCGCAGGGCGCGGTCGGCGCCGGGCGCGGCATGTCGTCGTTCGGGGCGAAAGGCGGCATCGGCACGGCCTCGCGCATGGCGGGCGGCTACACGGTCGGGGCGCTGGTGCTGTCGAATTTCGGCACGCCGGATTCGCTGATCCTGGCGGGGCAACCGCTGGGCGCGGCCCTGGCTGCCCGGCTGAAGCAGACGGCCGAACCGGAGAAGGGCTCGATCATCATGATCGTGGCCACCGACGCGCCGCTGGACGCGCGCCAGTTGCGTCGGCTGTCGATGCGCGCCGGCACCGGGCTTGCGCGTACGGGGTCGATCTACGGCCATGGCTCGGGCGATATCGCGCTGGCATTCTCCACGGCCTACGCCGTGCCGCATCTGGCCGACGCGCCGATGCCGGCCGTATCGATGGTGCATGAATCGAAACTGGACCCGCTCTTCCGCGCCGCGGCCGACAGCGTCGAGCAGGCCATCGTGCATGCGCTGTGGCATGCCGAGACCGTCCAGGGCCGCGACGGTCACACGCGCGGCGCGCTGCGCGAACTGCTGCAAGATTTGCTTTAAAGCGGCTGTAACACCCGAATCCATGAAGATCCTGATTTCCGCTGATATCGAGGGCGTGGCCGGCGTATTCCACGCCGAGCAGACCCGCGCCGGCAATGGCGAGTACGAACGCGCCCGCGCCTGGATGACCGCCGAGGCCAACGCCGCCGTGCAGGGCGCCTTCGCTGGCGGTGCCACCGAAGTGCTGGTCAACGACTCGCACGGCGGCTTCCGCAACCTGCTGCCGGACCAGATCGACCCGCGCGCCCGGCTGGTGCTGGGCAAGCCGCGCTACCTGAGCATGGTGGCCGGCGTCGAGCAGGACTGCGACGGCCTGTTCATGATCGGCTACCACGGCCGCGCCCAGAGCCGTGGCGTGCTGGCCCACACGATCAACAGCGGCGCGTTCGCGCGCGTCTGGTTCAACGGGCTGGAACTGGGCGAGGCCGGCATCTACGCCGCGCTGGCCGGCGAGTTCGACGTGCCCGTGCTGATGGCCAGCGGCGACGACGTCTTTATCGCCGAGACCCGGCCGCTGATGCCGTGGGTGCGCTACGTGCAGACCAAGACGGCCGACGGGCAGGGCAGCGGCACCACGCTGTCGCCCGCGGCCGCCCGCGAAGCCATCGCCCAGGCTGCCGAGGCCGCCACCCGGCAGGCCATCGCCCATCCCGAAGCGCGCTGCTTCGAACTGTCGGGCCCGGTGACCTGCCGCCTGCAGACCCAGACCACGGCACATGCCGACCTGTTCTGCCAATGGCCGACGTTCGAGCGCGTGGACGGCGTCACGCTGTCGTTCAGGGCACCGACGGTGCAGGCGGCGGTGCGCATGCTGAACTGCTGCTCGGCGATGTCGTTCATGCTGAAGTAGCACGGCGGGGCGGGGGTGCGTCCTAAACGGTGCGACAATAGCGCCCGTTTTCTCCACCCGCACCGCCCCATGACCCCACCCCTGCCCGGGAGCTGGATCCCCGTTCGCAAGGATTTTGTCGATCCGTCCGCCACCCGCTGCCATGCGCGCAGCGCCCTGGGCGGCCGGCATCATGGCTTTCCGGAAGGCCATGCGTGGATCCTGCGTGGTCCCGATGGCCACGAATACCCGTTCGGCCTGGAATGCGCGCGCGCCGCGCTGGCCGTGCCGGGCATGCTCGACCAGGTGCCGGACTACACCGAGCGCGACGCGGTCAAGCGCCTGGACGCGGCGTTTGCCGATGTGCCGCGCCGCAAGCCCACGGCGGCGGAGCTGGAACTGCAACGCCGCAACCTGGCCACGCGCTACGTGGTGCTGCGCATGGACAAGGTAGCCGGCGTGCCGCGCGTGCAGCCCACCGTGCGATTCCCGGCGCTGGAAGACCTCTACCAGCAGATCGCGGCCGGCCGGCCGCTGTCGCATGCGCAGGTGCAGCGGGTGCTGGCGATCGAGCGCAGCGCGGCCACGCCGCCCAAGCTCAAGGCGCTGAATCTGCTGGATGTCTACACCGCGCACGTCAAGCTGGAATGGCTGGTCGCCAGCGCCAATCGGCAGGACCGCATACGTTTCCTGCGCAGCCTGCATGACTGGCTGGCCAGACATCTGGTGCTGTCGGCGGCCCAGATCGAGGCGGCGGGCATCGTCATGCATCCACACGCGTTCCGCTCGGCCTGGCCGGCGGAGGGCGAGCCGGGTGGGCCAGGCGAGCTGTTCTGAGCCCCTCGCGCGAGACGCTGGCATCGGACGCCCGATTGGCGTTACATTGGCAGCACCTTCACCCGGCCCAGGCCATCTCCCCGCCATGCCTGCCAGTCCGATGTCGACCGTTGTGCGCCACTTCGCGCGCAACTATGCCGAAGCCCGCCAGAAGTTTCTCGATGCCGCCCGCGGGTGCGGCGCCACGCTGACCGAATTTCCCCATCCGACCGAACTCGGCCATGAAGGCGAAACCCTGGCCATCGACGTCGCATGGCTGGGGGCTGCCGATGCCACGCGCGTGCTGATGGTGACTTCGGGCACGCATGGCGCCGAAGGCTTCTGCGGGTCGGGCGCGCAAGTGGCCATGCTGCACGACACGGCGCTGCATGCCGATTGCCGCAGCGCCGGCTGGGCGCTGATGTTCGTGCACGCGGTGAACCCCTACGGGTTCTCACATCTGCGCCGCGTCAACGAGGACAACGTCGACCTGAATCGCAACTTCATGGACTTCGACCGGCCGCTGCCGCTGAACCCGGCCTACGCCGAGGTGGCGCCGCTGCTGCTGCCGCCGCAATGGCCGCCGTCGTGCGACGACCATACGTTGCTGATGAAGACCGTGGCCGAGAAGGGGATGGCGTGGTACCAGGCGGCTGTGAGTGCCGGCCAGTACCAGGACCCGGCCGGCATGTTCTTCGGCGGCCAGACGGCCACGTGGAGCAACTACACGCTGCGGCGCATCCTGGCCCGCTTTGGCTCGGGACGCACGGTGCTGCGCTGGGTCGACGTGCATACGGGACTGGGCCCGTGGGGCTATGGCGAGCCGATCTACATGGGGCCGGACGCGCCCGGGCCACTGGCCAAGACGCGGGCGATCTGGGGCGCCAGCGTCACATCGATCTACGACGGGTCGTCGACGTCGGCCAACCTGTCCGGCCTGGCCTGGCAAGCCGTGCCCCAGACGCTGCCGTCGATCGACTATGCGGGCATCGCGCTCGAATTCGGCACGCTGCCGCTGGCCGAAGTGCTCGACGCCTTGCGCGGCGATCATTGGCTGCACGTGCATCCGGAAGCCGACGAGAACCAGCGCGCGCTGATCAAGCAGTCGGTCTGGAAGGCGTTCTATGGCGATACCGATGACTGGCGCGAGGGCGTGGTGGCCCAGGTAACCGAGGCCGTGCGCAAGGCCGTTGACCCGGCTGCCAGCCGGCCCCTCTAGCTGCCGAAACTTTCATCGGCCTTTCAGCGCCCATTCGCCGGCGCTGATACCCAGTATTGCCCGTACCCGGTTGAGGCGACCGCCGCTGTCGCCTGACAATCGCACGCGGTGCGCGCTGTCGCGCCACGGTTGGCCCGTGGCGGCGATGGCCCGCGCAGACAGCACAGCAAAAACAAAAGGCATCGTTGCCCAGCCTCACGTCTCCCATCGCCCCCGGCCGTATCAGGCGGGCAGCTTCCGTGTGGTCCACGTCGTGGTCCGGCCTGCGCGGCCGGCTGGCAGCGTCCGCCTGTCCTGAGAAATTCCCATGCCCAGCTTCAACCCATCGCGCCGTACGTTCCTGAAGACGAGCGTCGTGGCCGGGGTATCGGTTTGCATCGTGCCGCTTGCGGACAAGGCGGCGTTGGCCGCGTTGTTCGAAGACAAGCGCATGACGCCGGTGCAAACCGATCCCGCCACCGGCGCGCCGCGATTCCGCGTCGACGGCATCGCCAAGGTCACCGGCCAGAAGGTCTTTGCGCGCGATATCCGCGCCAGGGACATGGCCCACTGGCCCGCCCAGCAATCGCACGCGTTCATCGTCCGCGCCACCCGGGCCGACCGGGCCTTCGCCGGCGTCGACCTGGGCCTGCTCGGCGATGACCTGAAGCCGGATGTGGTGGTGACCGCCGCCGAGCTGGAACGCGATGGCGTGAGCTTCCCGAAGTTCTACGGCGACGACATGCTGCTGCCGGTCGGCAAGACCCCGGCCTACCTGGGCCATGCAGTGGCGATCCTGATCTATCACGACTTCGCGCGCTTCCGCTTTGCCAAGGACAAGCTCAAGTTCCAGGACGGCATCGTGCGCTATGGCGCCGAGACCGGCGCGCTGGAACGCGATCCGTGGGGCACGTTCCGCTTCGTGCGCGTGGGCGGCGCCACGCCGTTCGACGACGACGTGTTCTCCAGCCTCAAGAACGCACCGGTTTTCCCCAGCGGCATGCGCAAGCACCTGCCGGTCTGGCCCGATGGCAAGGATCACGGCCAGCTTGGCGAGCAGGGCATGGCCCACGCCGGCAAAATCCGCGACGAACTGGCGAAGCCGCCAGCCAACTGGCTGGTGCTCGACCGCGAGTACCACACCCAGTCGATCGACACCGCCGCGCTGGAACCGGACAACGCCAACTGCTGGTACGACCGCGACAGCCAGACGCTGCACCTGGTTGTGCCGACCCAGTCGCCGTCCGAAGTGGGCGAATCGGCCGCCGAACTGCTGGCGCACTGCAAGGCGGCTTTCCCGGTGAAGACCGTGGTGCTGCATCCGACGTATACGGTGGGCTACGGTTCGAAGGATCACTACAACTTCCCGTTCTACGGCCTGGTCACGGCGCTGTACGCCGACGGCAAGCCGGTGCGGCTGGCCAATGACCGCTACGAGCAGTTCCAGACGTCGATCAAGCGCCATGCGTTCACGATGCGCTACCGCATCGGCGTGGACCGCGAGACGGGCCTGTTCCAGTCGTTCCAGGGCGACCTGGAGTGCAACGGCGGCGGCCGGATGAACTTCTCGCCGTCGGTGGCCATGGTGGGCGCCACGGCGGCGCAGTCGATCTACTACTTCCCGAAGAACGACCTGACGGCGGTGGCCATTGCCTCGCGCGCCATCGACGCTGGCTCGGCACGCGGCTACGGCACGCTGCAGAGCATGGCGGCCACCGAGATGATGGTCGACGAGTTCGCCGAGCAACTCAAGCTGGACCCGATCGACTTCCGACTGAAGAACGCGCTGCGCTCGGGCATGAAGAACACCCAGGGCGCGATCCCGGCCGGTGCCATCCGCGTGGACGAGGTGCTCGACGCCGCGCGCAAGCATCCGCTGTGGACCGGCCGCGCGTCAAAGAAGGCCGCCTACGAGGCCGCCAACCCGGGACATCGTTACGGGGTGGGCTTTGCCTGCGTGCAGAAGGACTTCGGCACCGGTGCCGAGACCTCGTTCGCGCGCGTGGAGATCGATGCCGACGGCAAGATTTCGCTCCACCATTCCGGGGCGGAAATCGGCACGGGCATGTCGACGTCGCAGGCGGTGGCCTTGTCGCGCTGGCTGGGCCGCCCCGCCACGCAGGTCCATACGTCGGTCACCGACTGGCCGGACCTGCCCGTGGTGACCAGTGGCGATCCGTACCTGATGAGCCAGGCCGAGCAGGACAAGCTGGCGCAGAATCCGCGCTGGTCGCCGGGCTACGCGTCGCCGGCCAGTGCCACGAACTCGGCCTACTACTTCACGCACAGCACGCGCGAAGCAGCGCGGGTGGTGTTCATGCACGGCCTGTGGCCGGCCGCGATGGCAATCTGGAGCCAGGGCATCGGCGGCGGCCAGGCCACGTCGCTGGTGGTGCGCGTGGAAGATGCGCGCTGGGTCGATGGCAAGCTCAGCGCCGGCGGCCTGCAGGCGCTGCCGTTCGACCAGATCGTCAGGAAGGCGCATGAACTGGGCCTGGTGACCGGCGCCACGGTGCACGTGTTCAACCGCTGGCAGTGGACCGAGGCCGATTTCGTGGTCAACGGCCAGGCCGTGCGGCTGCCCGTGGATGGCCTGTCGGTGCGGCTTGGCGGCGGCAAGGCGGAAGGGAAGGGCACCGCCCACGGCTACGACGTGCTGGATCGCCGCAAGGTGTATATCGCGCCCGTCCAGCGCAACAACGCAGCCGTCACGTACTACAGCGCCGTGGGCACGCTGGTGGAACTGTCGGTGCACGACGCCAGCGGCAAGGTCAGCGTGCTGAAGCACCACTCGATCATGGAATGCGGCACGCAGATTTCGCCAGATCTGGTGTCGGGGCAGCTGCAGGGCGGCATCGCCATGGGCATCGGCCACGCGCTGCACGAATACCTGCCGCTGTACGAGGACGGCCCCGGCAACGGCACCTGGAATTTCAACCGCTACCACCTGCCGCGCGCCAGCGACGTGGCCGTGTGGACCCAGACCGGCACCGTGCTGCCGCCGGTCACGGAGACCGATCCGCCCAAGGGCATCGCCGAGGTGGTGATGATTCCGGTGGTCGGCGCCATCGTCAACGGCATCGCGCATGCGATTGGCCATCGTTTCACCGATCTGCCGGTGACACCCGCAAAGATTCAGGAGGTACTGGCATGATCGCCACGCAACCGTTGTCGCTCCATCTCAATGGCAAGGACGTGGGTCCGCTCGACGTGCCGGCCGGTCTGATGATGATCGATTTCCTGCACGAATACATGAACCTGACCGGCTCGCGGCTGGGATGCGGGCAGGGCATCTGCCATGCCTGCGTGGCGATCCTGGACCATCCGGACGGCACCAGCGAGACCATCCGCACCTGCATCACGGGCGCGCATTTCTTCCAGGGCAAGACCGTGCGCACCGTGGAAGCCCACGGCAAGCGCAACGAACAGGGCGAGGTGGTGGAAGTCACCCCCGTGCAGCAGGCCTACCTGAACCATTTCAGCTTCCAGTGCGGCTACTGCACGCCGGGCTTCGTCAACGGCGCCACGGTGCTGGTGGAAAGCCTCAAGCGCAAGCCGGTGGCCGAGGCCCGCGTCGAGGAAACGATTACCAAGGCTCTGGACGGGCACATCTGCCGATGCACGGGCTACGTGCGCTACTACGAGGCGGTCAAGGACGTGGTGATGAGCACGCCGGGCTGTGTCGTGAAGGAGAAGTCGGCGTGATGAGGCATCAACGATGGATGGCCGCGCTGGCGGCATCGGCCACGCTGGCACTGGCGGGGTGCGGCGCGGGCACGCCCGACGTTCCGCAGGCTGCCGACCAGGCGCCCGCGACGAAGCTGTCCGCCGCCGAACAGATCGAACGCGGCCGCTACCTGGTGCGCGCAGGCGACTGCGCGGCCTGCCACACGGCACCCAATGGCGCGCCGTTCGCGGGTGGGTACGAGCTGGCCTCGCCGTTCGGCAAGTTCTACGGCACCAATATCACGGCGGACAAGGAGCACGGCATCGGCAAATGGAGTGCCGATGACTTCTACAAGGCGCTGCACGATGGCGTGACGCCGGACAAGCACCTGTATCCGTCGATGCCGTACACGTCGTATCGCGGCCTGTCGCGCGCCGATACCGACGCCATGTACGCCTACCTGATGCAGCAGGTCAAGCCGGCCGCCGTACCCAATCGGCCGCACGAGCTGAGCTTCCCGTACAACATCCGGCTGGCGATGATCGGCTGGAACCTGCTGTTCCGGGAGGACAGGCTGCCCGATGCGTCGAAGGGCGAGTCGCCGGCATGGATTCGTGGCCGCTACCTGGGCAATGCGCTGGGCCACTGCGCCGAATGCCATACGCCGCGCGGCAAGCTCGGGCAGATGGATGGCGCCCGGCCGCTCAAGGGCGAGGCCCTGGCCCGTATCGGCGCACCCGATATCTCGCCCGAAGGCCTGGCGGCGCGCGGCTGGACCGATGCCGACCTGCAGACGTTCTTCCGCACCGGTATCGCGCCACAGGGATCGGCTTTTGGGGAAATGTACCCGGTGGTGCACCTCAGCAGCCAGTACCTGAAGCCGGCCGACGTGGCCGCCATGACCACCTACCTGCTGGGCGACAAGCCGCTGGCGCCGGTGCCGCTCAAGCCCGTGAATGCCGATGCGCAGGTGATGGCCACGGGCCGCCAGCACTACCTGGCGGTCTGCGCCGGCTGCCATGGCCGCGCAGGCGAAGGCAAGCCGCATGTGGCGGTGGCGATGCTGGGCAATTCGTCGGTGCGTAACGCCGACCCGCGCAACCTGATTGTCTCGATGCTCGACGGTATCGAGCGCCAGGATTTTCCGGGGCTGGAAAGCATGCAGGAGATGCCGGGGTTTGCCACGCGCCTGACCGATGCCGACCTGGCGGCGCTGACCAACTACCTGCGCGCCACCTACGGCGGGCAGCCGGCCAACATCACGGCCGACACGGTCAAGGCACTGCGCGTCAGCGATCCGGCGCATGCGCACTGACGGCTGGCGGCCGTAACCCTCAGGCGTCGGCGCCGCTTTCCTCGATCAGCCATTGACGGAACGCGCGCGCCGCCGCCGGTTCGGCCCGGTCGCGCGGCCAGACCGCGTAGTATCCGCCGCCCAGCGACGCACTGGCGTCGCAGGCGCGCACCAGCAGCCCGGCAGATAGGCAGCGGTCGATCATATGGCGCCACCCCAGCACGATGCCCTGGCCCTCGATGGCCATCTGCACCAGCACCGGATAGGTATTGGCTACCAGCTCGCGCTCGAAGCGCGTCTCGCGCAGGCCGTTGCGGGCAAACCAGGCCGGCCACGACATCCAGATGCGTTGGGCATCCTCCAGCACCAGCAGCGATTCCCTGGGCAAGTCCGATACCGTTAACTGGCGGCCGGCCAGGTACGACGGCGCGCAAACCGGAAAGACTTCCTCGTCATAGAGCCGCTGGGCGGAGATGCCGCTGGGCGCGCCTTCGCGCAGGTAGTACAGGCCGACGTCGAAGTCCGTGCCCGACAGCGACGCCAGGCTGTCGTTGACCAGCAGCCGCACATGGAAGTCCGGATGCCGGGCCCGGAACGCGGCCAGGCGCGGCGTGAGCCACAGCACCGCCACGCCGGACGAGCACGCCACCGTCAGCTCGACCTGGCCCTTGCGCTTCATCACGTCCTCGGTGGCCTCGGCGCAGCCCACCAGCATCCGCTGCACCTGCTCCGCGTACTGCTGGCCGCTGACGGTCAGCCGCAGCGCGCGCGGCTCGCGAACAAACAGCTTCTTGCCAAGGAATCGTTCAAGCTGCGCCACCTGGCGGCTGATGGCGCTCTGCGTCAGATGGAGTTCGGCCGCGGCCTTGGTGAAGCTGCCATGCCGCATCGCGGATTCGAACGCAACCAGGCAGGGTAACGGGGGAGAGGGGTGATGCGCATGGGGGGCTTGTCATGGGGAGGTGACGATGCCAATGATAGCCAATACCCCGTTTTTACTCCCCTCTCCCGCACGGCGGGAGAGGGGTTGGGGGTGAGGGCATGGCGGCTCAAGTAGCCATCTGTCGCAACTCGATGCGCCTGCCCTCACCCCGCCCCTCTCCCACAGGTGGGAGAGGGAGAACACCGTCGACGAAGCCTTACGCCCCGTGGATCCTGCCCGCCTGCATCACCAGTTCGATGCGCGACGCCGGGCCGGCCAGTACCTCGATATCCTGCAGCGGGTTGCCGTCGACCACCAGTACGTCGGCAATCGCCCCAGCCTTGACCACGCCCAGTTCCCCGTCGCGTTGCAGGATTTCCGCCGCGATCGACGTGGCCGAGCGCACAGCTTCGACATTGCCCAGCAGGTCGGCGCGGATGCGGAATTCCTCCGACTGGTACTGGTGCATCTCGCCCAGCAGGTCGGAACCGAAGCCCATCGGCACGCCGGCTTCGGCGTAGATGGCAAGGGAATCGCGGCCGGCCTGGCGTACCGTCTCGATCTTGGCGACCGAGTCGGCGGGCAGGCCCAGGCGCTCGCCATCGCGGGCCAGGGCGTCGTAGGTGATCAGCGTCGGCACCACGTAGGCGCCGTGCTCGCGCATCACGCGCGCGGCCGCCGCATCCACCAGGTTGCCGTGCTCGATGGTCCGTGCGCCGCACCGTACCGCGCGGGTAATCGCACGGGGCGTGTAGGCGTGGGCCATCACGTAGGTCTGCGCGGCCTCGGCCTCCGCCACGATGGCGCGGATCTCGTCCTCGCTGTACTGGGTGTTGCCGATCGGATCGGTCGGCGACGCCACGCCGCCAGAGGCCATGATCTTGATCTGCGTGGCGCCTTTCTGGATTTCCTCGCGCACGGCCAGGCGCACCGCGTCCACGCCGTCGACCACGCGCGCAATGGCACCGGCCCGGAATGCGCACGAGCATGGCTCCAGCGTGTCCGAGCGCGGCCGGAAATCGCCGTGGCCGCCGGTCTGCGACAGCGCCTTGCCCGACGGGAAGATGCGCGGCCCGGGGATCAGGCCCGTGGCCACGGCCTGCGACAGGCCCCAGTCGGCGCCGCCGGCATCGCGCACGGTGGTAAAGCCGCGCTCCAGCATGCCGCGCATGATCGGCATGGCGCGGAACGCCACCAGCACGTTGGGCTGTACCGCGTTCACGCCCAGGTTGGCCAGCGATGCCAGCACGTGCACGTGCAGGTCGATCAGGCCCGGCATCACGGTCTTGCCGGTCACGTCGATCACCCGGGCGTGCGGCGCGTGGATCGGCGTGGCGCTGACTTCGACGATGCGCTCGCCGTCTATCAGCACATCATGACGCGGCAGCAGGGCGCCGCGAACGGGGTCAAGGACGTTGCCGCCCTGGAGCAGGATCTGGGTCATCTTTGCTTCTTGCTTCGGAATTACTTCGATTGCAGGTAGGCGGGCTCGCGCACCAGGCGCGTGCCGCAGAAGCTGATGGCGGCCGCGATCATCACGTAGATGGCCGGGGCCATGGTGCTGCCGGTGCTGGCGATCAGCCACGTGATGAAGAACGACGCAAAGCCGCCGAAGATCGTCACGGCCAGGTTGTAGGCCACCGACAGGCCAGTGGACAGTACCTTGGCCGGGAACAGTTCGGCAAACGCGGCCAGGATCGGTCCGGTGTAGGCGGCGATCAGCACGCCGAACACGATCTGGAACACCAGCAGCGATGCCAGCCCGGGCGCGTGGTTGATATAGGCGAACATCGGCCAGGCCAGCACGAAGATCAGCGCGGCGGCGCCCGACAGCAGGCCGCGGCGGCCGATGCGGTCGGCCATCATGCCGACGATGGGCGCGAAGACCATGATCGCCATGCCGCCCGCCATGCCGGCCACGAAGCCGGTGGATTGCGGCACCTTGAGCACCTTCACGGCGTAGGTCGGCATGTAGAACAGCAGCACGTAGGTGCAGACCGTCCACAGGATCACCATCGAGAAGCTGGCGGCGGTCTGGCGCGGGTAGTCGCGCAGCACTTCGGTCAGCGGCGAGTCGGTCTTGTCCGTGGTGGCCTGGAAGGTGGGCGTCTCGTCAAGGTTGTGGCGGATATAGAAGCCGACCGGGCCGATGATCATGCCGATCAGGAACGGCAGGCGCCACCCCCAGCTGTTGAGCGCCTCGGGGCTCAGCGACGCCGTGACGAAGGTGCCCACGGCGGCGCCCAGCAGCACGGCCACGCCGATGCTGGCCTGGATCCAGCTCGAATAGTAGGCACGCTGGCGCTCCGGCGCGTATTCGGTCAGGAACGCGGTGGCGCCGCCCATTTCGCCGCCCGCGGAGAAACCCTGCATCAGGCGCGCGATCACGATCAGCATCGGCGCAAACACGCCGATCTGGTCGTAGGTGGGCGCGATGCCGATCAGCGTGGTGCCGGCGGCCATCAGCAGAATGGTCAAGGACAGCGCCGCCTTGCGGCCCACGCGGTCGGCGTAGACGCCCAGGATGATGCCGCCCACGGGCCGCATGAAGAAGCCGACGCCAAACGTAGCCACGGCCAGCAGCAGCGACGACAGGTCGTTTCCGGTGGGGAAGAACAGTTTGGCGATGATCACGGCAAAGAAGCTGTACACCGTGAAGTCGAACCATTCGAGGCCGTTGCCGATCACCGTGGCGATGATGGCGCGGCGGCGTTGACTGGCCCCGATCTGGGGCGCGGTCTCCGCGAAGGCGGGGGCGCTGGCTTGCATGTCTCTCTCTCCGGTGTTTGGCAGAACGCTGGGAAGCCCTTTTATGACAGGCTCTGGCCGATGGTAGGGGCGTACCGGTGGGCGGAGAAACGATATCTGCGCATGCAGGCATGACGCCAGCGCATGCGTGGCCTGCGCTGGCGTCGGGCTGGTGTATGGCTAGGCGGCGCCGTTGACGCGTGTCAGCGCACCCGTCACGCCGTGCGCGCACAGCAGTTCCAGCTGCGCGGCCACCGTATCGACGAAAACAGCGGATTGGGCGAGGTCGCCGAAGACCGGCGAGAAGCCGGCGATGGTGCGCACGCGGGCCTGCTCGCGTGGCCGGGCATCGAACAGTTTTTCGGTCTGGCGGGCGGCGTCGGCCATCACGGCGGCCAGCGGCTGCGCCAGCGGGTCTTCGATGGGGAAGGGGTTGCCGGCTTCGTCGTAGCCGCGCAGGAAGTGCAGCCAGGCGGCCACGCCCAGCGCCAGGCGCGGGAACGGCTGCCCGGCCGCCATGCGGTCGCGGATCGGTGCCAGCAGCCGCTGCGGAATCTTCTGCGAGCCATCCATGGCGATCTGTCGCGTGCGATGCCCGAGCGCCGGATTGGTGAAGCGCGGCAGCAGGCTGGCGCGATAGGCGTCCAGGTCCAGCCCCGGTAGCGGCGGCAGCGTGGGCTGGGTTTCGCGCGCCATGGTCTCGGAGATGAACGTGTGCACGGCCGGCTGCGCGATCACGCGGTCGGTGGTGGGCCAGCCGGCCAGCACGCCCATGTACGCCATCATCGACTGGCTGCCGTTGACCAGCCGGTGCTTGAGCACCTCGAACGGGCGGGCCTCGGCCACGAATTGCGCGCCGCCGGCTTCCCATCGTGGGCGGCCCGCCGCGAAGCGGTCCTCGATCACCCACTGGAAGAACGGCTCGCCCACCACGGGCCAGGCATCGTACAGGCCCAGTGCCGCCGACACGTGCGCCACATCGTCGACGGTGGTCTTGGGCACGATGCGGTCCACCATCGTGTTGGGAAAGGTGCAGCGCGCCGCCACCCAGTCGCGCAGGGCCGGGTCGAGCTCGGCGCAGAACGCCAGCAGCACGCGGCGCAGCGTGTCGCCGTTGCTGGCCAGGTTGTCGCACGACAGCAGCGTGACCGGGCCCAGGCCGCGCGCCATGCGCCGCTGCAGGCCCAAGGCGAGGTAGCCAATGGCCGTGACCGGGTGCGACACGCCGGACAGGTCATCCATGATGTCGCGGTCGGCGCGGTTCAGCTCGCCTGTGGCGGGGTCGTGGCAGTACCCCTTTTCGGTGACGGTCAGGCTGACGATGCGGGTGTCGCGATGGGCGATGCGGTCGAGCACGATCTCGGGGTCTTCCTCGGCCACCAGCACGCCCAGCACGGCGCCGATCACCTGCAGCGTCTCGGCGCTGGCGCTGCGCAGGGCCAGTGTATAAAGCCCTTCCTGCGGCTTGAGCGCATCGCGGGTGTCGGGCCGGCGCAGCGACACGCCGATGATGCCCCAGCGCAGGCCGTCCTCGCCGTCCCGGGCCATCGCCTCGATGGCGGCTTCGGTGATCTCGGCCTGATGGCCGCGATGAAAGGCGCCGATGCCCAGGTGAACGATGCCGGCGCGCAGCGCGTCGCGCGCATAGCCGGGACGCCGGACGCCGGCCGGCAACGTGCCGAGGCGGGCAGGATGCAGACGCGGCAGCTGTTCGACATGGCTCATCGTGGTCTCCTCGTCATCGGCTTGCAGGGCTTGCAGGGCTTGCGGACCCGCCTGCACCCGCGCTACCAGTGCCACAGCGTGCCGTCGTGCGCCAGCCGGTTCACCGGCAGGTAGGCGCGCTGGTACGGGTACTTTGCCGCCAGCGCCTCGTCGATGTCCACGCCATGGCCCGGCGCGTCGCCCGGATACATCATCCCGTCGCGGAACGTGTACGCGTGCGGGAACACGGCGTCGGTCTCCTCGGTGTGGCGCATGTATTCCTGGATGCCGAAGTTGGGCACCCAGATATCGAAATGCAGCGCCGCGCCCATGCAGGCCGGCGACAGGTCCGTGGCGCCGTGGCAGCCCGTGCGCACCTGGTACATGGCCGCAAAGTCGGCAATGCGCCGCAAATGGGTGATGCCGCCCGCGTGGACCACCGTGGCACGAATATAGTCGATCAGTTGTTCTTCCAGCAGGGTCTTGCAGTCCCAGATGCTGTTGAAGATCTCGCCCACGGCCAGCGGCGTGACCGTATGCTGGCGGATCAGGCGGAAGGCGCGCTGGTCTTCGGCCGGCGTCGCGTCTTCCATCCAGAACAGCCGGTACGGCTCCAGCGACTTGCCCAGCCGGCCGGCCTCGATCGGCGTCAGCCGGTGATGCACGTCGTGCAGCAGGTGGATGTCGGGGCCCACCGCGTCACGCACCTGCTCGAACAGCTTCGGCGTGTGGTCCAGGTAGCGCTCGGTGCTCCAGTCGTGCTCGGACGGCAGGTTGGCGTCGGCCGGCTCGTAGAACAGCCGGTCGCGCGATACGCCATACACCTTGTTCAGCCCCGGCACGCCCGACTGCGCGCGAATCGCCTTGTAGCCCATCTCCTTGTAGCGCAGCACCTCTTCGACGGTGTGGCCGATGTCGCTGCCGTTGGCATGGCCGTAGACCATCACCCCGGTGCGGCTCTTGCCGCCCAGAAGCTGGTACAGCGGCAGGTTGGCCGCCTTGGCCTTGATGTCCCACAGCGCGGTATCCACGGCGGCGATGGCGCTCATCGTCACCGGCCCGCGCCGCCAGTAGGCGCCACGGTACAGGTACTGCCAGATGTCCTCGATCTGGTGCGCATCGCGCCCGATCAGGCACGGCACGACGTGGTCTTCCAGATAGCTGACCACGGCCAGCTCGCGGCCGTTGAGCGTGGCGTCGCCGATGCCGGTCAGGCCTTCGTCGGTCTCGATCTTGAGCGTGACGAAGTTGCGTCCCGGGCAGCACACGATAACGCGGGCGTTGGTGATCTTCATGCGGGTCTCCGGCAGTGCAGGGGATGGGTTACATCACGGCGCCAAGCGCCCAGGGCACGAATTCGTTCTGGCCGTAGCCGTGCTGTTCGCTGCGCGTGCGGCGGCCCGAGGCGGTGTCCAGCATCAGCCGGAAGATGGCCGCGCCCTTGTCGGCAATGGTCGAATCGCCATCGAGGATGTCGCCGCAGTTGATGTCGATGTCCTCGGCCTGGCGCTGCCACAGCGCGTTGTTGGTGGACAGCTTCAGCGACGGCGACGGTGCGCAGCCATAGGCCGAGCCCCGGCCCGTGGTGAAGCAGATCAGGTTGGCGCCGCCCGCCACCTGGCCGGTGGCCGATACGGGGTCGTAGCCGGGGGTGTCCATGAAGACCAGGCCGTGGGCACTGACCGGTTCGGCAAATTCGTAGACGTCTACCAGGTTGGTGGTGCCGCTCTTGGCCACCGCGCCCAGCGACTTTTCCAGGATGGTGGTCAGGCCGCCGGCCTTGTTGCCGGCCGACGGGTTGTTGTCCATGCTGCCGGCATTGCGGGCCGTGTAGGCCTCCCACCAGCGGATGCGGGCGATCAGGCGGTCTGCCACGGCGGCCGACACGGCGCGCCGCGTGAGCAGGTGTTCGGCGCCATAGATCTCGGGTGTCTCCGACAGGATCGCCGTGCCGCCCTGCGCCACCAGCAGGTCGACGGCCGCGCCCAGCGCGGGGTTGGCCGTGATGCCCGAATAGCCGTCGGAGCCGCCGCATTGCAGGCCCACCACCAGGTGGCTTGCCGGCACCGGTTTGCGCGTGACGCGGTTGGCGTCGTCCAGCAGCGCCTGCACCACGCCGATGCCACGCGCCACCGTCTTCGCCGTGCCGCCCGTGTCCTGGATATTGAAGCTGTGCAAGCGCGGCCCGTCGGCCAGCGCCGACAGGCCCGGCTCGGCCAGCAGCGCATCGATCTGGTTGGTCTCGCAGCCAAGGCCCACCACCAGCACGGCGGCAAAGTTCGGATGCCGCGCATAGCCGGCCAGCGTGCGGCGCAGCACGCGAAGGTTCTCGCCATCGCTGTCGGTGGCGCAGCCCGCGCCGTGGGTCAGCGCCACGACGCCGTCGACGTTGGGGTAGGCCGCCAGCGCCTCGGGATGGATTTCCCGCCGGAAATGGTCGGCAATGGCCCGCGCCACGGTGGCCGAGCAGTTCACCGAGGTCAGGATGCCGATGTAGTTGCGCGTGGCGACGCGGCCATCGGCCCGCACGATGCCGTCGAACGTGGCCGGGGCGGCGGCCTTCGGCGTGTCGTGGACATCGGTGCCCGCCGCGTAGTCGCGCGCGAAGTCGCCCATCGCCAGGTTATGGGTGTGCACATGCTGGCCCGGCGCGATGGCCTGCCGCGCAAAGCCGATGATCTGGTTGTAGCGCCGCACCGGCGCGCCCTCGGCGATGGCACGCACGGCCACCTTGTGGCCGGGCGGCACCATGCCGGCCACGGTGACACCTTCCTGGTGCAGCACCGTGCCGGGCAGCAACTGGCGGCACGCGATGACGATATCGTCGGCGGGATGGATGCGGATGACGGCCGGCGCGGACATGGGCGGTCTCCCCGGGCGTCAGTTGGACCAGCCGCCGTCGATGACCTGGGCGGTGCCGGTGGTGAAGGCCGATTCGTCCGACGCCAGGTACACGGCCAGCAAGGCGATCTCGGCGGCCGTGCCGATGCGTCCCATCGGTTGGCGGGCGATGAAGTCGGCTTCCACCTGCGCCAGCGACCTGCCGCTGGCGCTGGCCTGGTTGCCGATGCGCTGGCGCAGCGAGGGCGATTCCACGGTGCCCGGGCAGATGGCGTTGCAGCGGATGCCGCGCGTGATGTAGTCGGCCGCCACGGCCTTGGTCATGCCGATCACGGCCGCCTTGCTGGCGCCGTAGACAAAGCGGTTTGGCGCGCCCTTGATGCTGCCGGCCACCGACGCCATATTGATGATCGACCCGCCGCCGGCGTCGAGCATGGCCGGCAGGAAGGCGCGCATCATGCGGTACATGGCGCGCACGTTCAGGTTCATCGAGAAGTCGAAGGCGGCCTCGTCGCAGTCCAGGATGGTGCCGTGGTGGACGAAGCCGGCCCCGTTGAACAGCACGTGGATGCGGCCGATTTCGCGCGCGGCCGCATCGACGGCGGCGCCATCGGTCACGTCGAGCCGCAGCGTCCGGCAGCCGGGCAGGGCGGCCAGCGTCTCCAGCGTTTGCGGATTGATGTCGGCGGCAATGACCTGGGCGCCTTCGCGCAGGAACGCCTCGGCCGTGGCGCGGCCGATGCCCTGGCCGGCTGCCGTTACCAGCGCGGTCTTGCCGGCGAGTCGTTGTGACATGGGTGGCTCCTTGTCCCGTTGGCGGGTGTCGTTGTCAGGAAACGGTGAAACGGACCTTGGCGCGGCGCTCGATCTCGTGCCAGTCCCAGTCGATGCCGATGCCGGGTGTCGAGGGCGGGTATGCGTGGCCATCCTCGATCCTGAGGAGGCTGCGCGTGATGCTGTCGAGCTGGGGAATGAATTCCAGCCACTCGGCATTGGGCACCGCAGCGCAAAGCGAGACGTGCAGTTCCATCAGGAAGTGCGGGCAGACCGGCACATTGCAGGCTTCGGCCATGTGGGCAACCTTGAGCCACGGCGTGATGCCCCCGATACGCGCGACGTCAGTCTGCACCACGGCGCAGGCCCCCTGGCGCAGATAGTCGGCAAACTGGCCGATCGAGTACAGCGACTCGCCAACCGCGATCGGCACGCGCGTGCTGGCCGCCAGCCGCACATGGCCGGTGAGATCGTCCGCGGGCAGGGGCTCCTCGAACCAGTTGATCATGGCTGCCGCGTAGTAGGGCGCCCTGCGGATGGCTTCGGCAGGTGTGAAACACTGGTTGCCGTCGATCATCAGCTCGAAATCGTCGCCGACGGTTTCGCGCACAGCCGCCAGCCGGGCCAGGTCGTCCTGCAGCCGCTTGCCAACCTTGATCTTGGCGCCCAGAAAGCCCGCGTTCTTGACGGCCACCGCCGCCTCCACCAGCTCGTCGATCGAGTAGTGCAGCCAGCCGCCTTCCGTGGTGTACACCGGCACCTGGTGCTGGGCGCCGCCGGCGGCCACCCACAGCGGTTGCCCGTCGCGGCGGCAGCGCCAGTCCCACAGCGCCGTGTCGATGGCCGCCATGGCAAGGCTGGTGATGGCTCCGACGGCGGTGGCGTGGGTGCTGTAGTACAGCGTCCGCCAAAGGTGTTCGATCCGCTGCGGGTCCATGCCGATCAACTGCGGCAGCAGGTGGTCGCGCAGCAGCGCCAGCACCGACGAGCCGCCCGTGCCGATGGTGTAGCTGTACCCCGTGCCCTCGCTGCCATCGTCGCAACGGATGCGCACGATCGGCGTTTCCTGGGTGTCGAACGACTGGATCGCATCGGTCCGGGGCCTCGGCGGCGCCAGATCGACCTGGAATACCTCGACCTTCGTGATTGTCGTCATTTGCTACCTACCAGGTTCGGAAGCCACAGCGTGATCTCGGGCACGTAGGTGATGGCGATCAGCGTCAGGAACAGCGGGATCAGCCATGGCAGGATGGCCACCGTGGTGCGTTCCACCGACAGCCTGGCCACGCGCGCCAGCACGAACAGCACCATGCCCAGCGGCGGGTGCAGCAGGCCGATCATCAGGTTCAGCGTCATGATCAGGCCGAAGTGGATCGGGTCGATGCCAAGCTTGAGCACGATGGGCAGCAGGATCGGCACCAGGATCGTGATGGCCGCCGTGGTGTCGATAAAACAGCCCACGATCAGGATCAGCACGTTGGCCAGCAGCAGGAACACCCACTTGTTGTGCGTGAAGCCCAGGATGGCGTCGGTCAGCGCCTGCGCGGCCTGGCTGGTGGTCAGCAGCCACGCGAAGATCGACGCCGCCGTGACGATGAACAGCACCGACGCCGTGGTTTCCACGGTATCGAGCGTGGCCTTGGCCAGCGCCCGCATCGTCATCGACCGGTAACGCACCAGGCCCAGGAACAGCGCCCAGATCACGGCGGCCACGGCGGCTTCGGTGGGGGTGAACCAGCCCAGCGTCATGCCGCCGATCAGGATCACCGGCGCCATCAGCGCCATGACGGCCGAGAAATCGAAGTACCAGTCCAGCGCCAGCAGCGCCACCAGGGCGATCATCGCGGCCATGTTGGTCGACATGCCGGCCGACACGGCCAGCCAGATCGCCAGCGGAAAGGCCAGCACCACCATGATTTCCACGGTGGCCGAGCCCAGCAGCTTCCACGAGAACGCCGTATCGCCGCCCCAGCCGCGCCGGTGCGCGATCCAGGCCACGGTGGCCATCATGAACAGCGTCAGCACCAGCCCGGGCACGATGCCGGCCAGGAACAGCGAGCCGATCGACACGTTGGCCATCATGCCGTAGATCACGAACGGCAGGGACGGCGGGATGATCGGCCCCAGCGTGGCCGATGCCGCCGTCACGCCCACCGCGAATTCGGTTTCGTAGCCATGGTCCTTCATGGCCTTGATCTCGATGGTGCCCAGCCCGGCCGCGTCGGCAATGGCCGTGCCGCTCATGCCCGAGAAAATCACCGAGCCGATGATGTTGACGTGGCCCAGGCCGCCGCGCATCCAGCCCACCAGCGCCACCGCAAAGTTGTAGATGCGGCCGGTGATGCCGGCCACGTTCATCAGGTTGCCGGCCAGGATGAAGAACGGCACGGCCAGCAGCGGAAAGCTCTCCACGCCGGCAATCATGCGCTGGGCCAGGATCACGTCGGGCACGGTGCCGCTGGCCCAGATATAGAACAGCGACGCCAGCGCCATCGACACGGCCACCGGCATGCCGACCAGCATCAGCAGCAGGAACGAAGCAATCAGGATCCACATGCCTGGGGCTCCTTAGTCGTCAAACGATTCGAAGGCTTCCGGACGTTCCAGAATCGAATAGCCGTTTCGCCAGTTTTGCCAGGTAACCTGGATCGATCGTCCCAGCATCAGCACAAAGCCGAGCAGGGCGGCCCAGTACACGTAGTTCTTGTTCCATTCGATGGTGGTCATCGGCTCGTCGCCCACGATGCCGATGTACTTCCAGACCAGCCACGCGGCGTAGCCCAGGAAGGCGGTGCGCACGATATCGACCAGCGTAGACAGCACCCGCGCCGGGCCGTGCGGCAGGTAGCGGTACAGCAGATCCACCTGGATATGGCGGCTCTTGCGCACGCACATCGATGCGCCGACAAAGACCACGCCGATCAGGCAATAGGTGGCCAGTTCCTCGGTCCAGGCCAGCGAGTCGTTCATCACGTAGCGCGTGAAGAACTGCATGAAGACCAGTATCGTCATGACCCAGAACAGGCCCAGCGTGAACCAGTCCTCGGCGGCGTAGCCGGACAGGTCCACCGGCTGCGCATCGGCCGCCTCGAAGGTCTGGACGATTTCCTCGACGGAAGTCATGTGCGGCGCGCCTTCGGGGGCGGGGTGTTGCTGTCCCGGCCAGGTATGGGTTGGGAGCGCATTTCCATAGGCATCTCCGATACTTTCGGTTTTCTCCCCTCTCCCGCATGCAGGAGAGGGGAGCCGGTTGTCGCGATTTCAAATCACTTCACCGCCTGGATCTTTTCCCAGTCCGCCTTGCGATAACCCTGCGACTCGATGCTCACGTTCTTCAGCACGGCGTCGCGGTACTCGGGGATGCTGACCTCGGTCACGGTGATGCCCTTCTGCTTGAACACGGCCACCAGTTCCTTCTCGCGCGCCACCACGTCGGCCGTTGCCTTGGTGGCGGCTTCCTGCGCCACTTCCAGAAACATCTTGCGTTCCGGCTCGGAGAGCTTCTTCCAGAGCGCGCCGGAGACGATGGTGTTCAGGTGGTCGACGATATGGCCGGTCAGCACGATGTACTTCTGCACCTCGTAGAACTTCTTCGCCTCGATCGTCGTCAGCGGGTTCTCCTGCGCTTCCACGGTGCCGTTCTGCAGCGCCAGGTAGACCTCGGCAAAGGCAATCGGCGACGTGTTCACGCCGCAGGCCCGGGGCATCGCCAGATAGGCCGGCACGTCCGGCACGCGCATCTTGAGGCCCTTCATTTCGGTGCAGTGCGAGAACGGCTTGTTCGAGGTGGACTGGCGCGTGCCGTAGTACGTGGTGGCCACGATATGGTTGCCGGTCTTCTGCTCGTAGCCGGCCGTCAGTTCCTTGTAAATGTCGCTCTTCGTGTAGGCCAGCAGGTGGTCGGGGTTGCGGAAGATGTACGGGTAGTACGTCACGCCGATGCGCGGGAACGACTTGGCCGCGAAGCTGGAGCCCGAGATGATGATGTCCACCGTGCCCATCGCCAGGCCCTGGTTGATATCGTTTTCCTTGCCCAGTTGCGACGCCGGGAAGACGTCGATCTGGTACTTGCCGTTGCTGCGCTTCCTGATCTCCTCGGCCGCCCAGACCGACCACTTGTGGAAGGGCTCCGAGGTTTCATAGACGTGGGCCCACTTGAGCTTGATCGGGGCAGCCTGCTGGGCCAGGGCGGGGGTAGTCAGGGTGGCGGCGAGCAGCAGGGCCGCACCGAGCATGGACGAGAACTGCCGGCGACGAAGCATCATGGGTCTCCTTTTTCGGTGAAAGATCCGCCGGTCTTATTGGGGTGACCAGTCGGCATGCGAGGGCAAAACCTCACCCGGTCAACTGCACCTTGGTACTGCGGGACTTGTCGGCCGCCAGCTGGAACGCCTCGACGGCCTGCGCCAGCGGCAACTGCGCGGACAGCAGCGGCCGTACATCGAGCCGCCGGCTGGTCAGGTACTGCACGGACCAGTCGAACTCGCGGCCAAAACGGAACGCGCCCACGTAGTCGAGTTCGCGCGCCATGATGCTGTTGGCCGGGAAATGCAGGCCTTCGGCGGGCAGGGTGCCCACCTGCACGATGCGGCCGCCCCGGCGCGTGGCCGTCAGGCAGGTGCCCAGTGCCGCGGCGCTGCCAGCGGCTTCCAGGCTGACATCGGCGATGTCCTGCAGTTCGCTGGCGGGCACCTGGGTGGTCAGGATGGTGCGGTCGGCGCCCACGCTGGCGGCCACGTCGAGCGGCCGCTGCGCGATGTCGCAGACGATAATCCGGGCCGCGCCGGCCAGCCGCGCGGCCATCACGACCAGGCTGCCGATGGTGCCGCCGCCGGTGACCAGCACGGTCTTGCCAAGCAGTTCGCCGGCGCGATTCACGCCGTGCAGCGCCACCGACAGCGGCTCGGCAAAGGCCAGTTCGCCCAGCGAGATATCGGCGTCGACCGGCGTCAGCTGCTGCTCGTGCATCAGGAAATGCTGGCGGAACATGCCCTGCACGTGCGGAAACACGCTGGCGCTGCCCAGGAAACGCATGTTGCGGCACAGGTTGTCGCGGCCGGCGCGGCAGAAGTCGCACTGTCCGCACGCGTGCGACGGATTGATCGCCACCTTCATGCCCGGCGCCAGGCGCGTCACGGCACTGCCCACGGCCTCGACAATGCCCGATGCCTCGTGCCCCGGCGTCAGCGGCTCCTTGATGACGAACGCGCCGACCTTGCCGTGGAAGTAGTAATGCAGGTCCGACCCGCAGATGCCGGCCGCACCCAGGCGCACCAGCACGTCGTGCGGCCCCGGCGCGGCGGGGTCCACCTCGGTAAAGCGCAGGTCTTCGCTGGCGTGGATATGGCAGGTCAGGGACATCACGACTCCTCGCTGTGGACTTTCACGTCTTTGCCATGGCCCGGCCACGCCGCGTAGAAGCGGTTATGGGACAGTTCCAGGTGATCGCACATGGCCGCCCGCGCCAGGTCGGGCGCGCCCGAGGCAATGGCCTTCACTACGGCACGGTGCTCGGCGATGGCGGCGGCCCAGCATTCGGCGTTCTCGAAGTGGTTGCCAAACTGCGCGAACAGCGGGTTATGGCGCTCGTCGAAGAGCTCGGCCACCAGGCGCAGCAGTACGGCGTTTTCCGACACTTCGGCAATGCGCAGGTGAAACATGCGATCGCCGCGCACGGGGATGTTGCCGCCGCCGGCCTCCTCTTCCATCAGCGCGATCGATTCGGCCAGCGCGCCCAGCAAGGCAGGCGTGGTGTGACGCGCGGCGGCCGCCGCCATTTCGCCTTCGATCACCTGGCGGGCACGGATCACGTCCAGGGGCGTCGCGGCCAGGATGCCGCCGGCAGGCGTGGCGTGGGGACTGGCATCGGCCGAACAGGCGTAGATGCCCGAGCCCATGCGGACTTCGACCAGGCCTTCCACCTCCAGCGCGATCAGCGCCTCGCGCACCGACGGCCGCGACACACCCAACTGCACCGCCAGGTCGCGCTCGGGCGGCAGCCGCGCGCCGACGGGAAACTCGCCACTTTCGATCAGCCGGCGCAGCTGGTCGGCAATCTGACGGTACAGACGACGCGGTTCGATCTGCTGAAGCGGCATGGGGATCCCGGGCAGGCAGCGGACAAATGGTCAAGCGGTCTGACCAATTTCTAGGAGACTTTGCCCACCGCTTCAAGAAAAAGTTATGGCGCGCCGCAGCAGCGAGATGCCGGTAGCAGAGACCGGAAGATATGACATGGGTGCATGCCAAAACTACTGCGATGGGTGCCTGTCCTGGCAATTTCTTTAAATCTGGAGCGCGTCGCGAGGACGCCGCAAGCCACTGAAATCGTTGGGAAAATTCGCCTTATGAGAACGACAAGGGACATCGGGTCGACATGCGGGCCCCGCATTTGCTACTAACATTTCTTGGGGCTGCCCTGCTTCCGGGGCAGTCTGACGTGTTCCATCTGTGAGGAGATCACGATGCAAACGAAGACGTTAATACCCGCCGTCCTGGTCGCCGCCGGCTTGCTGGCTGTGCCGCTGGCACAGGCCCAGCAACAACAACCGATACCTGGCCAGACCCAGCCGTCGGGCCCGACCCCCATGCCATCCCCGGGGCAGGCCGGCGCCATGCCGCCGTCCGCGACCCCGATGCCACCGGCCACCGGCGGCCGCCAGCCGCGCGGCATGTCGCCCAGGGGGCAAAGCTCTGAGGGTGGCATGTCCCAGGGTGGCATGTCCCAGGGCGGGATGTCCCAGGGCGGGATGTCCCAGGGCGGCCGATCGGATGGGGCGATGTCGTCTGGCCAACCTGGCTCCACGCCGATGGGCGCGCAATCGCCGTACTCGCCCAGGAAATGGAGCAAGGGCGACAAGCTGCCCACGGAATTCCGCGATCGTCAGTACGTCATCGACAAGTACAAGGACTACAACCTGCCCGCGCCCAAGAAGGGCTACCACTGGGTGGGCGTCGGCGCCGACTACTATCAGGTGTCGTCGAACGGCACGATCTACTCGGTCGGACCGGGAGGTTGATTCAAACGGAATGTCGCCAAAGCGAAGAACGCCGTGGGATTCCACGGCGTTTTTTTATGAATGGTGTTCGATCAGAGGCCCGCTACGAGGCGCCAGCCTCGGCAAAGAACACTTCCCGGACCGCCGCTTCGATCGCGTCGAACGCGTCTGGCTGAACGCGCGTGCCGAGTTGTTTGCGCCAGCGATTCGATATCCGTCCTTTTTCACGGAAGCAGCTGGCAATCAGCGTCGCAAGGTCATGATTGCGAACGTCGAACTCGGCTTCCACGCGCCGGACTACCTGGTCATAGCCTTGCAGGAATTGTGTTTCGGCCTGCAGGTCGTGTTCCAGTGCCTCCTTGACCATCCGCACGCCGAACTCCACACACGACGTCGCATCCCAGTAGCGGTATGGCGTCGAGCCTGCCGTGGTCTGGCAGTCGAACTCATGGTCGCCGATGGCCCAGACGCGCCATAGCGCCCGCACGGGTTTGGAAAAGCTCTCCAGCGCTGCCAGGTAGTCGGATTCGTGGCGCTTGATCGCCACCGAGACTGGCAGCAGAAACCCCTTGGCCATCTTTCCCGAACGGCAGAGCGTATGGTGTATCAGGAAGCGTGACAGCCGGCCGTTGCCATCCATGAACGGATGGATGAACACGAACCAGAACGAGACGACGCTCGCCACGATCAGCGGATCGAGATTCCGGGGCGGCGAGTTGGCGAATGATTCCAATCCTTCCATCAACGCAGGCACATCATCGGGATGCGGCGGGACATAGGTCACCGATGCCGCCCCGTGGCCGCCGCGTCGTAGCCAGTTTTGCTCGCTGCGGTATTGCATGGCCTGGTCGTACGGGTTGGAGATGATGTCGTTCTGCAGCTCCGTCAGATAGGTCTCATCCAGCGGGCGCCGTTCGTGGGCATGATGCAGCAGCCTGACAAAGCGTTCGGACTTGTCCATCGTCGGCCGCTCGCGCTCGATTTCGAACGATTTCTCGGTCTCGCTGAGATAGGCCCAGTTCAGCGCGCGATCCAGCAAATCCTTGCCGACCGTCGCGATGAAAGCGTCCATGCGGGCAAAGATGTCCATGTCCAGCACGGCCTGGATGGCATCGGTACGGTGAACGGTGACACATTGATCGAGCGATCCAAGGCCGTTGAATCGAACGCGCCAGCGCGGATACAGCCGACCGGGCTCGGCCGTGTAGTAGCGCACGGAGTCGAACAGGTCGACGTAGGGCACCTTGTTCGATTGCCGTGGCGTCAGCGTGTTGCCTGTGAAGTGCTCCCAGAGCAATGCCGCAATGCGGCTGTAACGGCTATTGGGTTGCCCGTCGAGCTCCGCCTGCAGGTCGGTCTGGAGGATGGCTGGCAGCGCGCCAGCCAGGATGGCCAGGTTGACGCCCTCATGTTTCAGGGCGAACAGAACATGCGCGAGCGCTGGAGCGTCTTCGGCAGGGGCCACCTTGCGTGGAAACAGCACGGCGTCCGCGGTTTCCAATATGCGTGTGGTAGCGCCCGCGCGAGCCTCGCGGATGACGGGAACAGTGGGAAGATCCAGCTGTTCGCGCAGCCGGGCATATCCAACCAGTCGCATAAGGTGCATGGCAACCCCTAAAAGTGACGTTACGGGCGCTACTTTTTATTAGGCAAGCGAAGAATTTTTATATTCCTGGCTCACTTTGCCTACTTTTTATTAGCGCGTGCGGATTGGATCACTATCCTGGGCCGACGCACTGCCATTCTGCACACCAAATTTGCGGTAAGCGAACTTTTTTTATGTTACGACCCGAAACCACACACAAAATCTTGGGCGCAGATCGTGCCGCTGGGTCCGCCTCAGTCCGGCAACGCGTCGTAAGTCACCAGGAACACCTGGTCGTCCCCCGCGCTGACCGACAGCCAGACGATGTCCAGATCGGGGAAGGCGGCTTCGACGTTGTCGTGCTCGTTGCCGATTTCCACCACCAGCACGCCGCCGGGGTTCAGGCGCTTCCTGGCACCGGCGACGATCCGGCGCACCACGTCCATGCCGTCATCGCCGCCGGCCAGCGCCAGGCGCGGTTCGGCCAGGTACTCGGCCGGCAGGTCGCGCATCGACTGTTCGTTGACGTAGGGCGGGTTGGTCAGGATCACGTCGTACGTGGCGCCCGAGGGCAGCGGCGCGTACAGGTCGCCCTCGTACAGGGCGATGCGATCTTCCATTTTGTAGTCCGCCACGTTGCGGCGGGCCACGGCCAGCGCATCGGACGAGATGTCCACGGCGTCGATGCGGGCGTTCGGCCAGACGTGCGCGGCGATGATCGGCAGGCAACCCGAGCCGGTGCACAGTTCCAGCACCGGTCCGATCTGCTCGATATCGCCCAGCCACGGCTCCAGGCCGTCCTGTAGCAATTCGCCGATAAAGCTGCGCGGCACGATCACGCGCGAATCCACGTAGAAGCGCAGGCCGTGCATGAACGCTTCATGGGTGATATAGGCGGCCGGCACGCGTTCGGTCACGCGGCGGTCGATCACCTTCAGCACGGCGTCGATTTCCTCGGGAAGCAGGCGGGCGTCGAGGAACGGGTCCAGCGTATCGAGCGGCAGGCTCAGCGTGTGCAGCACCAGGTAGGCGGCTTCGTCGTAGGCATTGGCGCTGCCGTGGCCGAACGACAGCTTCGCGGCGGTGAAGCGCGACACGGCCAGGCGCAGCAGGTCGCGGACGGTCTTCAGGGGGGAGGGGTAGGCATGGCGGACGGTCGCTCCGGGAATCGGTCGGTCAGGCGATCAGGCGTTGCAGCACGCCACGGTAAACATTCTTGAGCGGCTCGATAAAGCGCACTTCCACGTGTTCGTCGATCTTGTGGATGCTGGCGTTCGGCGGACCGAATTCGATTACCTGCGGACAGATCTTGGCGATAAAGCGACCATCGGACGTGCCGCCCGTGGTCGACAGCTCGGTCGTCACGCCGCATTCCGCCTCGATGGCAGCCGACAGCGCCGCGGACAGGTCGCCGCGCGGCGTCAGGAACGGCTCGCCGCCCAGCGTCCAGTCCAGCGTGTATTCCAGGCCGTGCTGGTCCAGGATGGCATGCACGCGCTGCTTCAAACTGTCCGGCGTGCTGGCCGTCGAGAAACGGAAATTGAAGTCGATGGTCACATGGCCGGGGATCACGTTGGTGGCGCCGGTGCCCGCGTGGATGTTCGACATCTGCCACGTGGTGGGCGGGAAATATTCGTTGCCCTGGTCCCACGTCTCGGCCACCAGCGCGGTCAGCGCCGGCGCGGCCAGGTGGATCGGGTTGCGCGCCAGGTGCGGGTAGGCGATATGGCCCTGCACGCCCTTGACGGTGAGCTTGCCCGACAGCGATCCGCGACGGCCGTTCTTGACCATGTCGCCCAGGGTGTCGACCGAAGTCGGCTCGCCCACCACGCAGTAGTCCAGGCGCTCGCCACGGGCCTTCAGCGCTTCCACCACCTTCACGGTGCCGTCGTGCGCCGGGCCTTCCTCGTCGCTGGTGATCAGGAAGGCAATCGATCCGGCGTGGTCGGGGTGCTGGGCGATGAATTCCTCGCAGGCCACCACGAAGCCGGCAATCGACGTCTTCATGTCGGCCGCGCCCCGGCCGTAGAGCTTGCCGTCGCGGTGGGTCGGTTCGAACGGGTCGGACGACCATTGTTCGAGCGGGCCGGTCGGCACCACGTCGGTATGGCCGGCAAAGGCCAGCAACTTGCCCGCCGTGCCCTGCCTGCCGCGCTTGACCGCCCACAGGTTGGTCACGCGGAAGGTGTCGGGGCCGCTGACGATGTTCTCGCAGGTAAAGCCAAGCGCGCTCAGGCGCGCTTCCAGCACGGACTGGCAGCCTTCGTCGGCAGGGGTGACCGAGCGGCGGCGCATCAGGTCTTCGGTCAGGGCAAGGGTCGGATTCATGGTGCGGGGTGGTGCGACAGGTGGTGCAACAGGTGGTGCGTCGGGTGGGGCGTCGGGTGGTGCGTCGGGTGCGGCAATAGTCGATTCTTCAGAACAGCGCGGCGTAGGCGTCGGCGGAAAACCCCACGCTGACCTTGCCATCGCGGTCCAGTACCGGCCGCTTGATCAGCGACGGGCTGGCCTGCATCAGGGCAATCGCGCCCGCTTCGCTTTCGGCCCGCGCCTTGTCGGCGTCGGACAGCGCGCGGTACGTGGTGCCTTTCTTGTTCAGCAGCGTGGCCAGCGGCACGTGCTTGAGCCAGGCGCGCAACATCTTCTCGTCGACGCCCTGCTTCTTGAAATCGTGGAATGCAAAGTCGACGCCGTTCGATTCCAGCCACGTGCGGGCCTTCTTGACGGTGTCGCAGTTGGGGATGCCGTAGAGCAGGACGGTCATGGTGCGCGGAGTCCGGGTGGGTGGCGGGTGAGGTTAACGAAGCAGCAGGTTGACGGCGATCACCAGCCCGCCCAGGCCAAACGCCACGCCGGCCATCGCCACGGCCGTCATCAGGCGCAGCCGTCGGTCCAGCCGGGCGGCCTCGCGGCGCAGCGCCTCGATGGTGATGGCGTGCTGTTCGGCCAGCAGCTTGACAGCTTCGGCCTGCTGCACGGCTGCCGCTTCCAGTTCCGCGATGCGTGCGGCGGGGTCGCGCGCCGGATCGGCGTCGGCCTGCGTGCTGCCGTTCTCGTCCTTGCGTTTGCCCTTCTTCAGCTTCTCGATGGTCTTGTTGGCCTGTTCGAGGATGGTGGGCAGCAGGGATAGCACGGTACTGACAGTGGCGGGGTCGAGGGCCATGAGTCGCTTGCGGAGGGATGGCATCGGCGGGATTTCGGCCTGCCACCGGTGCAGGGCCCGGCGGCAGGGTACGGCTTCGGGGATCGATGGATCAGTCGCCGCGCAGCAGGTCGTTCAGGCTGGTCTTGGCGCGGGTTTGCGCGTCCACCTTCTTCACGATCACGGCGCAGTACAGGCTGTACTTGCCGTCCTTGGACGGCAGGTTGCCGGCCACCACGACCGAACCGGCCGGCACGCGGCCGTAATGGATCTCGCCCGTTTCACGGTCGTAGATCTTGGTCGACTGGCCCAGGTACACGCCCATCGAGATCACCGAGTTTTCTTCGATGATCACGCCTTCCACGACTTCCGAGCGGGCGCCGATGAAGCAGTTGTCCTCGATGATCACCGGGTTGGCCTGCAGCGGCTCCAGCACGCCGCCGATGCCCACGCCACCCGACAGGTGAACGTTCTTGCCGATCTGGGCGCACGAACCGACGGTGGCCCAGGTGTCGACCATCGTGCCTTCGTCCACGTAGGCGCCGATGTTCACGTACGACGGCATCAGCACGGCGTTCTTCGCGATGAACGAACCGCGGCGGGCCACGGCCGGCGGCACCACGCGGAAACCGGCGCGGGCAAAGTCTTCCTGGCTCCAGTTGGCGAACTTGGTCGGCACCTTGTCGTAGAACTGGGCAAAGCCGCCGGCGCTCATCGGCGCATTGTCTTCCAGGCGGAACGACAGCAGCACGGCCTTCTTGACCCACTGGTTGACGATCCAGTCGCGGCCTTGCTTCTCGGCGACGCGCAGCGTGCCGGCGTCCAGTTGCGAGATCACGTTGGCCACGGCTTCGCGGATATCGTTCGGCGCGGACTTCGGCGACAGGCTGGTGCGGTCTTCCCAGGCCTGGTCGATCAGGGCTTGCAGAGCTTGCGTCATGATGGTGTTCTCAGTGGTGATTTGTGTGAGAGAGGCGGCGCCGGTGGCAGTTGCCCCGGCGCCAGGGCATTCGATCGGTGAAGCGGGGTGCAGCGGTTGCGCCGGTTCAGGCCAGCGACTTGCAGAATTCGACAATCCGGCGCGCGCCTTCCAGGCACTCGTCGGGCGTGGCCACCAGCGCCATGCGCACGCGGTTCCTGCCCGGGTTCGCACCGTGGGCATCGCGCGCCAGATAGCTGCCCGGCAGCACGGCCACGTTCTGCTCGGCCAGCAGGCGCACCGCGAACTCGGTATCGCTCAGGCCCGTGCGTGACACGTCGGCCCACAGGTAGAAGGCCGCATCGGGCAGCGCCACGTCAAGCACTTCGGCCAGCAGCGGCGTGACTTCGGCAAACTTGCGCACATAGGCGGCGCGATTGTCGCGCACGTGGCCCTCGTCGCCCCAGGCGGCCACGCTGGCAGCCTGTACGGCCGGGTTCAGGGCGGCGCCGTGATAGGTCCGGTACAGCAGGAATTTCTTCAAAATGGCGGCATCGCCGGCCACGAAGCCCGAGCGCAGGCCAGGCACGTTCGAGCGCTTGGACAGGCTCGAGAACATCACCAGGCGTTCGAAACCGCGGCCCAGCTGGTGGGCGGCCTCCAGCGCACCCAGCGGCGGCGTGGCTTCGTCGAAATAGATCTCGGAATAGCATTCGTCCGAGGCGATCACGAATCCGTAGCGATCCGACAGTTCGAACAGCTGCTTCCAGTCTTCCAGCGACAATACCGCGCCCGTGGGATTGCCCGGCGAGCAGACGTAGAGCAACTGGACATTCGGCCAGACATCGGCATCGATCTGGTCGAAGGCCGGGGCGAAATTGCGCGCCGGGTCGCTGTTGGCAAACACCGGGCGGGCGCCGGCCAGCAGGGCCGCGCCTTCATAGATCTGATAGAACGGATTCGGACACAGCACCAGCGGATCGGGCTGGCTGGCGTCGATCACGGTCTGCGCAAACGCGAACAGCGCCTCGCGCGACCCGCTGACCGGCAGCACCTCGGTGGCGGCATCGACCTTCGGCAGGCGGTAGCGGCGCTCCAGCCAGCCGGCGATGGTCTGCCGCAGCGCGTCGGTGCCGGCCGTGGCCGGGTAGACGGCGAGTCCGGACAGCGAAGCAGTCATCGCGTCCTTGATGAACTGCGGCGTCGGATGCTTGGGTTCGCCAATGCCAAAGCTGATGGCCGGCTTGTCGGCCGGTTTCACATCGGCCACCAGCACGCGCAGTTTCTCGAAAGGGTAGGTCTGGAGCAGGTCGAGGCGCGGATTCACGGTGGCAGGGCGGCAGGACGGTTGAAACCGAGCATTATAAAGGAATGCCGGACTACGCCATATGCGTGCCAGCTGCTTCCCGACGCGCCCTGCCGTGCACTTCAATACAGCATCACCCGCGACACCATCGCAACAATCGGGCGCCGTACCAGGTCTTCCAGCCGCGCGTGCAGGTGCAGGGGGCGCAGCAGCATCTTGACCGTCATCTCGATGGGCAGGTGGCGCCGTACCACGGCGCTGCAGCGTGAATTCAAGGCGCGGACCTCGCGGTCCGGCACGTCTTCGCGGTTCTGTTCGATCCGGAGCACGTTTCGCAGCGCGATTTCGGCGTCCTCGTTCTTGATCTCCAGCAGCCGGCGCGCCAGGGCGGCGAGCACCTTGGCGCGTCCAAGCTGTTCGCGGTGGTTCAAGTCATTGAAATATCGGAAGAAATGCTTGTAGTGGCGCACTTCGTCGTTGGCGATGCGGCGCGTCAGGTTGCGCAGCACCGGCTCGTCGCTGGCCTGCTCCAGGGCGCGGTAATAGGTGGCCGTGCCAGTTTCCACCACGCAGCGGGCGGCCATTTCCAGCGCCTGCGTCCGTTCGAAATTGTCGACGGAGCAGGTCTGGCTGTATTCGTCGAAGAACCGCTGGTAGCCGCGTTCCCAGTCGAATTCGGGCCAGACATGCTCGACGTAACGGCGCAGCGCCAGGCCGTGCTGCAGTTCCTCGGATTCCCAGTGCTCGGACAGCCACTTGGCCGCGTCCGGCACGTCGGCGTAGTACTGGGCCAGGTTGCCGGCGTAGGTGTCGGATCCGCTCTCGATGAACGAGGCGCCGGTCAGCAGGTAGAAAAGTGTTCGGTCGTCGCGGACCCGGGCGACGTCGATGGCGTCGTAGTCGATCTCGGCGACGGACCAGGGCAGGTCTCCCGGCATCTCGGCCGGCGGTGTTGGGGTCATGCTCAGTCCTCCAGACTGCTGCGCTTGCTTCAGACTGGCCACAGGCACCACGCCGGTGTCGAGCATGGCGGAGCGGCGGGCACGGCGCTTCGGGGTGGGGTCCCGGGATCACGCCGGCATCTTCAGAGACTAGCACTAACCCTGAGAAGTTGCCGGCGGATTTCCCGGCGTGACGTTTTCATGAAACAACGCGGTCGACTGGAAAGTGCTTGCACAAACGCTCGCAACTCACGGAAATACAACGGTTTTCCGGTTCGGGCGATCACCCCTTGGTGGCGCGTGCAACGGGCGCGAAAACGGCCGGCCGATGGATTGGCGATGGTATGATTAGCGCCAATCCATCGGGCACCGGGGGCAGTTTGCGGCGCAGGCGTCACGCCTTGCCGTGTGCTCTGGCGTGGGCCCGGCGTTTCCAATTTCGTATCGCCCAAACCACACGACAACCGTGCGACTGTCCTCGATCAAACTGGCGGGCTTCAAGTCCTTCGTCGATCCCACCAATTTTCAAGTGCCGGGCCAGCTGGTCGGCATCGTAGGTCCCAACGGCTGCGGTAAATCCAACATCATCGACGCGGTGCGCTGGGTGCTTGGCGAATCACGCGCGTCGGAGCTGCGTGGCGAATCCATGCAGGACGTGATCTTCAACGGCTCCACCGCGCGCAAGCAGGCCGGCCGGGCCAGTGTTGAACTGGTGTTCGACAACGCCGAAGGCCGCGCAGCCGGCCAGTGGAGCCAGTACGCCGAAGTGGCGGTCAAGCGCGTGCTGACCCGCGACGGCACATCTTCCTATTACATCAACAACCAGCCGGTGCGCCGCAAGGACATCCAGGACATCTTCCTGGGCACCGGCCTGGGTCCGCGCGCCTACGCCATCATCGGCCAGGGCATGATCTCGCGGATCATCGAGGCCAAGCCCGATGACATGCGGATCTTCCTGGAGGAAGCCGCTGGCGTGTCCAAGTACAAGGAACGCCGCCGCGAGACCGAAAACCGGCTGGGCGACACGCGCGAGAACCTGACGCGCGTGGAAGACATCCTGCGCGAACTGGGCAATAACCTGGACAAGCTCGAAGGCCAGGCCGAGGTGGCGCAACGCTTCCGGCAACTGCAGTCGGAAGGCGAGGAAAAGCAGCACCTGCTGTGGCTGCTGCGCAAGCGCGAGGCCCAGGCCGAGCAGGAACGCCATGCCCGCGCCATCGACCAGGCGCAGATCGACCTTGAGGCCCAGACCGCGCAACTGCGCCACGTGGAAGCCGAGCTAGAGACGATGCGGGCGGCGCACTATGCCGCGTCCGACGGCATGCACGCCGCGCAGGGTGCCCTGTACGAGGCCAACGCCGAAGTCAGCAAGCTCGAAGCCGAGATCCGCTACGTGGTGGAGTCGCGCAACCGCCTGCAGGCGCAGATCGCCGCACTGACCGCCCAGCGCGAGCAGTGGCAGGGCAAGGCCGACCAGGCCAATGACGATATTGCGCAGGCAGAGGAAGACCTGGCGCTGTCCGAAGCCCGCACGATCGAGGCCCAGGACGCCGTGGCCCAGAAGAGCGAGGAACTGCCGACGCTCGAAGGCCAGTGGCGCGACGCCCAGCAGAAGCTCAACGACCAGCGCAGCGGCATCATGCAGGCCGAGCAGGCGCTGAAGCTCGAAGCGGCGCACCAGCGCAATGCCAACCAGATGCTGCAGCAGCTGGAACAGCGCAAGGAACGCCTGAAGGGCGAGGAACAAGGGCTCGACCGTCCGGACGAAGTGCGGCTCGAAGAGTTGCGCATGGACCTGGCCGAGCAGGAAGCGACGCTCGAGGAAGCCCAGGCATCGCTGATGGATGCCGAGGAATCGGTGCCCCGCCTGGACGCCGAGCGCCGCGCGGCGCAGGAGCGCGTGCAGAGCGAGACGGCCGCGATCGCGTCGCTCGATGCCCGCCTGGCGGCGCTGCGCCAGTTGCAGGAAAGCGTGCAGACCGACGGCAAGGTGCAGCCCTGGCTGGAACGCCATGGCCTGGCCGAATTGCCACGCCTGTGGAAAAAGGTCCATATCGAGCCGGGCTGGGAAAACGCCCTGGAATCGGTGCTGCGCGAGAAACTTGCGGCGCTGGAAGTCTCGAATCTGGACTGGGTCAAGGGCTTCCTGTCCGATGCCCCGCCGTCCAAGCTCGCGTTCTATACGCCGCCGCCCGCCGCGCGCCCCGTGGAGGCCCCGGCTGGCCTGCGTCCGCTGATGGCCCTGGTGCAGATCACCGAGCCGGGCATCCGTGCCGTGATGCAGGACTGGCTGGCCGATATCTACACGGCCACGGACATGTCGCAAGCGCTGTCGGCGCGCGGTTCGCTGCCCGAAGGCGCCCAGTTCGTGGTGGCTGAAGGCCATCTGGTGGGCCGCAACGCGATCCAGATCTACGCGGCCGATTCCGAACAGGCCGGCATGCTGGCCCGCGAGCAGGAAATCGAGAACCTGCAGAAGCAGTCGCGCGCCCAGATGCTGCTGTCCGACGAGGCCAAGTCCAACGCGGTGCGCGCCGAGACTGCCTACACCCACGCCAGCACGACGCTGATCGAGGCACGTGCGCGCGCCGAGCAGGCTACGCGCCGGGTGCATGCGCTGCAGATGGACGTGCTGAAGCTGTCGCAAGCCATGGAGCGCTTCTCGGCACGCAGCAACCAGATCCGCGAGGAACTGGGCGAGATCGATGCGCAGATCGACGAACAGCGCGCCATCCGGGCCGAATCCGAAGCCAGCTTCGAGCAGCACGACACCACGCTGGCCGAACTGCAGGCATCGCACGAAGACCAGCAGATGGCCTTCGACGCGCTGGATACCAAATTGACCCACGCGCGCCAGCAACTGCGCGATATGGAACGCGCTGCCCAGGAAGCGGTGTTTGCCGAACGCAACCTGGCCGGCCGCATCGATGAACTGCGCCGCAATATCCAGATGGCCGCCGACCAGAGCGAACGCGTGGCGGAATCGCTGGAAAACGCCCGTGCCGAGCTGGAAACGATCAACGAGCAGACCGCCAACACGGGCCTGCAGGAAGCGCTGGAAGTGCGCTCGGAGAAGGAGCAGAAGCTGTCCGCCGCGCGCATCGAGCTGGATGCCCTGTCGGCCCAGCTGCGCCAGTTCGACGAACAGCGCCTGGCGGCCGAACGCAGCCTGCAGCCGCTGCGCGACCGCATCACCGAATGCCAGCTCAAGGAACAGGCTGCGCGTTTGAACCAGGAACAGTTCACCGAGCAGCTGACCACGGCCGAAGTCGACGAAACGGCGCTGGCCGAGAAGCTGACCGGCGACCTGAAGCCGTCGTACCTGCAGGGCGAAGTGACACGCCTGAACAATGCCATCAACGCCCTGGGCCCGGTCAACATGGCCGCCCTGGACGAACTGGCCGCCGCCCGCGAGCGCAAGACGTTCCTGGACGCGCAGTCGGCCGATCTGACCGACGCCATCAACACGCTCGAAGACGCGATCAACAAGATCGACCAGGAAACGCGTGCGCTGCTGCAGGGCACGTTCGACCAGGTCAATCATCACTTCGGCGAGCTATTCCCGGCGCTGTTCGGCGGTGGCCAGGCCCGGCTGATCATGACCGGCGAGGAAATCCTGGACGCCGGCGTGCAGGTGATGGCACAGCCGCCGGGCAAGAAGAATTCGACGATTCACCTGCTGTCCGGTGGGGAAAAGGCGCTGACGGCGATTGCACTGGTGTTCGCGATGTTCCAGCTGAACCCGGCACCGTTCTGCTTGCTGGACGAGGTGGATGCGCCGCTGGACGACGCCAATACCGAGCGCTACGCCAACATGGTGGCGCGCATGTCCGACAAGACGCAGTTCGTATTTATTTCTCACAACAAGATTGCGATGGAGATGGCCCACCAGCTGATTGGCGTGACGATGCAGGAGCAGGGTGTCTCGCGGATCGTGGCGGTGGACATGGATGCAGCCGTATCGATGGCGGAGGCCGCTTAAGATGGAACTGCAGAACGCACTGATCATCGCGGGTGTTGTATTGCTGTTGCTGCTGGTGGCCTATAACCGCTGGCAGATCCACAAGGCGCGCCGCGTGCGGCCGCTGATGCCCGAGGACGACCTGCCGCCGATGCGCGAGCCGGTGGTGGGCAAGACCACGCAGCCCGAAACCCAGGCGAAGCTCAAGGAAACGCCGCCCGAGCACGTGAGCCGGCGCGAGCCGACGCTGGGCGAGGCGGGCAAGGGCCTGCAGCACGATGCCCCGGCTGACGTAGCCATGGCCACCGCTGCCGCGCATGCCGCAGCCAGTTCGTCCGACGCCGACGAGATCGTGGCCGACGAGGTCGCCGTGGCGGCCGCGCCGGCTGCCGGGCATGCTGAAGCCCGCGCCGAAGCGCATGCCGACGCCCAAGCTGATGTCCACGCCCAAGTCGACGGCGCAGTAGCCACGGAAGCCCCGGCCAAGGCCGCCCCGGCTGCCGAAGTCGTGCCGGACGGCCAGCCGACCGCCGCCGTGATCGATCCGTTGATCGACTGCATCGTGCCGATGCACCTGGAGCGCAAGGCCTCGGGCGACCGTATCCTGCCGCTGACGGGCCGTCTGCGCCGTGCCGGCACGAAGCAGGTGCATATCGAAGGGCTGCGCGTCGAAGCCAACGCCTGGGAGCCGGTGACCGCCGGCCACCAGTACGAAGACCTGCAGGTGGCCGTGCAGCTGGCCAACCGCAGCGGCCCGCTCAACGCGCTGGAATTCTCCGAATTCGTCAATGCCGTCGAAGCGCTGGCCGAGGCCCTGGATGCATCGGCCGACCTGCCGGACATGACCGAGACGGTGGCCAACGCGCGCGAACTGGACAGCTTCGCGGCCGGCGCTGACGTGCAGCTGGGCGTGAACGTGATTTCCGACGGCGCGCCGTGGTCGGCGGCCTATGTGCAGACCGTGGCCACGCAGGACGGCCTGGTGCTGTCGCGCGACGGCACGCGCTTTATCCGCTACGAACCGGGCGCCGATGGCGTGCAGAAGCCGCTGTTCACGCTGCAGTTCGGCGATACGAACTTCCTGCGCGACGATCTGACGCTGAACGCCGGCCGCCAGATCACGCTGTTGCTTGATGTGCCGCAAGGCGCGCAATCGATCAAGCCGTTCAAGACGGTGTGCGAGTATGGCTACAGCCTGGCGCAGCGGATGGGCGCGCAACTGGTCGACGACAATATGCGTCCGCTGACCGAAGCGTCGTTCGTGGCGATCTTCAACCAGCTAGAAAAGCTCTACGAAAAGCTGGAAGCGCGCGGCATGCCGGCCGGTTCGCCGGTGGCGCAGCGCCTGTTCAGCGTATAACGACGGAGTCCCCATGACCGCCAAGCATCCAGGCGCGCGGGCTCCGGCCCCCGCGCCCGCCGGTCCTTTGCCGGCCAATGCGCCCCCGCCGAACGCGTGCAATGGCTGCGCGCCGAGCTGGAACGCCATAGCTACCAGTATTACGTGCTCGACGAGCCGACGATTCCCGATGCGGAATACGACGCGCTGTTCAGCGAGCTGCAGGCGCTGGAGACCGAACATCCCGATCTGCTGACCGACGATTCGCCCACGCAGCGCGTGGGTGGCGCGCCGCTGGCCGCGTTCGACACGGTGCGCCATCGCGTGCCGATGCTGTCGCTGAACAACGGCTTCGAAGACGAGGATGTGGTCAATTTCGACCGCCGTTGCGCGCAGGGGCTGGGCAAGGCCGCCGTCGCCGCGCCGGCCGACGACCTGTTCGGCGCCGCTGACGCCGACGAAAATGCCGTCGAGTACTCGTGCGAACTGAAGTTCGACGGGTTGGCCATGTCGCTGCGCTACGAGGACGGCAGGTTCGTGCAGGCCGCCACGCGCGGCGACGGCGAGACCGGCGAGGACGTGACCGCCAATGTGCGCACGATCAAGGCCATTCCGCTGAAGCTGCGCGGCAAGGCGCCGGCCGTGCTGGAAGTGCGCGGCGAAGTGTTCATGTACCGCGCCGATTTCGACAAGCTCAACGCGCGCCAGGCCGAGGCCGGCGAGAAGACCTTCGTCAATCCGCGCAATGCCGCCGCTGGCAGCCTGCGGCAGCTGGATCCCCGGATCACGGCCAAGCGGCCGCTGTCGTTCTTTGCCTACGGCCTGGGCGAATTGCAGGGCGCCGACCGGCCCGCCACGCACAGCGTGATGCTGGACGGGTTTGCCGCGCTGGGCCTGCCGGTCTGCGACGAACGCCGCGTGGTCAAGGGCGCGCAGGGGCTGCTGTCGTTCCATCGCGATATCGGCGAGCGCCGCGACCAGCTGCCGTATGACATCGACGGCGTGGTCTACAAGGTCAACGCCATCCCCGAGCAGGAACAGCTGGGCTTTGTCTCGCGCGCCCCGCGCTTTGCGCTGGCGCACAAGTTTCCGGCGCAGGAGATGACCACCACGGTCGAGGATATCGAGGTGCAGGTGGGCCGTACCGGCGCCATCACCCCGGTGGCGCGGCTGGCGCCGGTGTTCGTCGGCGGCGTGACCGTGACCAACGCCACGCTGCATAACGAGGACGAGATCCGCCGCAAGGATGTGCATATTGGCGATACGGTGATTGTCCGCCGCGCTGGCGACGTGATCCCGGAGGTGGTGGCCGTGGTGCTGGAACGCCGGCCCGCCGACGCCCGCGCCTTCGTGATGCCGACCGCCTGCCCGGTATGCGGATCGCACGTCGAAAAGCTCGAAGGCGAGGCCATCGCCCGCTGCACGGGTGGCCTGATCTGCGCGGCCCAACGCAAGCAGGCGCTGATCCATTTCGCGCAACGGCGCGCGATGGACGTGGATGGCCTGGGCGACAAGATCGTCGAGCAGCTGGTGGACATGGGCATCGTCCGCACGCCGGCCGATCTCTACAAGCTCGGCGTGGCCAAGCTGGCCGCGCTGGACCGCATGGCCGACAAGTCGGCCACGAACCTGGTGGAGGCCATCGACAAGTCGCGCGAGACCACGCTGAACCGGTTTATTTTCGCGCTGGGCATCCGTCACGTCGGAGAAGCCACGGCCAAGGACCTGGCCAAGCACTTCGGCAAGCTGGACAACCTGCTGGCCGCCGACGAGGCGGCGCTCCTCGAAGTGAACGACGTGGGTCCGGTGGTGGCGCAATCGATCGCCAATTTCCTGGCCGAATCGCATAACGTCGAGGTGATCGAGCAGTTGCGCGCCGCGGGCGTACACTGGGTGGAATCGGAACCCACCGCACGGGCACCGCTGCCGCTGGCCGGCAAGACCATCGTGCTGACCGGCACGCTGCCGACGCTGTCGCGCGAGGACGCCAAGGAAAAGCTGGAGGCAGCGGGTGCCAAGGTGGCCGGTTCGGTATCGAAGAAGACCGACTACGTGGTGGCTGGTGCCGAGGCAGGCAGCAAGCTGGAGAAAGCCCAGACGCTGGGCGTGCCCGTGCTGGACGAGGATGGCATGCTGAAGCTGCTGGCCGACGCGGGTGCGGCAGACAACGGAGAATCGCAATGATCCGCGACATCTTGAAGATGGGCGATGCGCGCCTGCTGCAGAAGGCGCGGCCCGTGACGCAGTTCAATACGCCCGAACTGCGGATGCTGGTCGACGACATGTTCGACACGATGGAGCACGCCAATGGCGCCGGCCTGGCCGCGCCGCAGATCGGCGTGGACCTGCAGGTCGTGATCTTCGGCTTCGACCGCAACCCGCGCTATCCCGATGCGCCGATGGTGCCCAAGACCGTGCTGATCAACCCGGTGCTGGAGCCGCTGTCCGACGAGATGGAGGACGGCTGGGAAGGCTGCCTGTCGGTGCCCGGCCTGCGTGGCGTGGTGCCGCGCCACACGCGGCTGAAGTACTCGGGCTTCGACATGCTCGGCAACCCCATCGAGCGCGTGGCCGACGGCTTTCACGCGCGCGTGGTGCAGCACGAGTGCGATCACCTGATCGGCATGCTGTATCCGATGCGGATCAAGGACTTCACGCGCTTCGGCTTCACGGAAATCCTGTTCCCCGAGCTGCCGGCAAACTACGACGACTAACGTCGCTCAGGCCGCGCCCGTGGCCAGCACCGGCTGGCCGTGGCGGGCATGATAGATCGCCGCCGCAGCCACCAGCATCGTCATCAGGATCAGCTCGGCCGCCAGGCTCGTCAGCGTGGCGTCGAGGTAGCTGCCGCCATGATGGATCCTCTGGGCGAACACCGTGCCCAGCAGCGCCGAACCCAGCCCCAGCGACGCCTGCTGGACCGTGGCCAGCGCCGCGCTGCCCGCGCCGGCGTGATCGGGCGGAATATCGGCCAGCCCGATACGGTAGAAACAACCCACCACCAGCGCATTGCCGATGCCGATCAGCATGGTCGGCGCCGCCAGGGTAATCAGGTCGGGATGCGGCCAGACATGACGCAGCGTCCAGGCCAGGGCGGCCATCCCCGCCATCTGGATCAGGCAGCCCACCAGCAGCACGCGCGTCCGGCCCCAGAGGCCCACCACGCGCGGGCTCAGCAGCGATGCCACCGAGAACGCCACGCCCAGCGGGATGAACGCGTTACCGGCCATCGTCGGCGTCATGCCGCCGCCGGATTGCAGCGCCAGCGCCAGCACGAACATGAAACCGCTCCAGCACGCGTAGAACAGGATCGCCACCACGAAGCCGAAGCGCACGCTGGGCAGCCGCACCAGCGAAGGCGGTAGCAGCGGATGCACGCCACGCTGCTCCTGGCGCTTTTCGACCTGCCACAGCCAGAGCGTCAGCGGTGCAGCAGCGGCCAGCGTGGCCAGCACCGGCCACGACCAGTGGAACATTGGCCCCATCGCCACAGGCAGCAGGACGGAAAGGATCACCATGGCCAGCAGCGTCGTGCCAGGGATGTCCACGCCGGCGGGATTGTCGCGGCGCGTTTCCGGAATTACGCGCGGCGACAGCCACAGGATGGCGGCACACACGGGCAGGTTGATCAGGAACGCATTGCGCCAGCCCAGGCCGCCGATATCGGCATCTACAAGAAAGCCGCCCAGCACCTGTCCGATGATAAAGGCCACGCCGCCCACCGACGCGAACAGCGCCAGGGCGCGGGAGTGCGCGTGCCCGCGCAGCCCCACATGGATGGTGGCCAGGATCTGCGGCACCAGCAGCGCGGCCGCCGCGCCTTGCAACAACCGGGCGCCCAGCAGCACCAGCATCGAGCCAGCCACGCCGCAGAGCAGCGAGGCGATGCCGAACAGCAGCACGCCGGCGTTGAACACGCGGCGGCGGCCGAAGTTGTCGCCCAGCCGGCCGCCCATGGCCAGGCAAACGGCGAACGCCACGCCATAGACGGCGACCATCAGTTCCAGCTCGGCCGGCGAGGCGCCTAGCGAGTGTTCGATGGGGTGCAGGGCGACGTTGACGATGGAAAAATCGATCTGCGGCAACAACTGGCCGGCCAGCAGCACATACAGACCGGTACGGCCCAGCGCAGGCGTGGAGGTGGATGTCGAACCTGGGTTTGATGCGGGGGCTTTCATGGACTTCTGACCTCGACAAGGCGTGAGGCTGGGAGTATGGTCATGCATCCAGACTGGTACAAGAGTCCAGTTAGACTGGTATAAACAGTGTCAGGCTAAGCAGGAGTGATGCATCATGAACGCCCGTCAGGAACCCAGTTCGCTGTTCGGGTCCGCTACGCGACTGGAATCGGACATCGACACCCCTGATCCCGGCAACTACGCCGGCACCGGCCGGGAGGCCGAACTCGGCGCCTTCCTGCGGGCCCGCCGCGAAAACCTGGACCCGGCCCGGATCGGGCTGTCCCGCGTCGGCCGCCGCCGCACGCCGGGCCTGCGGCGCGAGGAAGTGGCCGCCATGGCCGACATCGGCATCACCTGGTACACCAAGCTGGAGCAGGGCCGGCCGATCCGCGTGTCGCCCAAGGTGCTCAACGCGGTGGCCGCCGCGCTGCAGTGCTCGCCGACCGAAACCGAGCATCTGTTTACGCTGGCAGGCCTGCAGCGACCGGCGGCGCTGGCTGGTACCTCCGTCTGCGAGACGGTATCGGTCACCACGCAGCGGATGCTCGACCAGCTCGATCCGATTCCGGCGCTGGTGCAGAACGCGCGCTTCGACATCGTGGCGCATAACGACGCCTATTGCCGCCTGCTTGGCATGAATGTCCCGAGCCTGCCGCCCGAAGACCGCAACTGCATCTACCTGGCGCTGACGCACCCGGGCTGGCGCAAGGCCGTCACCGACTGGGAAGGCATGGTCTGCAACATGGTGGCGATGTATCGCGCGGCGATGGCCGAGCATGTCGACGATCCGCTATGGGAGGCGCAACTGGCGCGTTATATGGCCGTGTCGGAGAAATTCCAGCAGCTGTGGCAGCGCTATCAGGTGCGCGGCATCCAGAACCACGTCAAGCGCTTCACGCATCCCGAAACCGGGGACTTCCAGCTGACGCAGACCAACTTCTGGACCGCCCTCGCAATGGCGCACGGCTGCTGGTGTATGTGCCGGCCGACGAGCAGGCCGAGGCCGCGCTGCGCAAGCTGCCGCCGGTGATGGTGTAGAGAGCAGGTCAGAGCGGTGTTTTTCCCCTCTCCCGTGGCGCGGGAGAGGGGAGCCGACCGGGCCGATTCGAGCCAATCAGAACTTTTCGAACTGACCCAGGAAGCGCCACTGGCCCGGAGGCAGGTCGCCCAGGGCGATGCGGCCCATGCGCACGCGCTTCAGGCCCACCACCTTCAGCCCCACCTGTTCGCACATCCGGCGGATCTGGCGCTTGCGACCCTCGCGCAGCACAAAGCGCAGTTGCTCTTCGTTCTGCCAGCTCACCTTGGCCGGCTTCAGCGCCACGCCGTCCAGCGACAGGCCGAAGCGCAGCCGCTCGAGCAGGTCTTCGGGGAAGACGGCGCTGATATTGCGGTCAACCACCCCTTGCGGCGATTCCCACTCCACACGCACCAAGTATTCCTTTTCGACGGTCGAGTCCTCGCCGATCAGCGCGCGCGCGATGCGGCCGTCCTGCGTCAGCACCAGCAGGCCCGTGGAGTCGATATCGAGCCGGCCCGCCGGGGCCAGGTTCTTGTGCTGCCACGGGGCAAAGCGCTTGCGCGTGGGATCTTCCTCCCACTGGTTCTCGGCCGTAAACAGCACGGCGGCGGGCGTGTAGCCGTCTTCGGCCTGGCCCGACACATAGCCCACGGGCTTGTTCAGCAGCACGGTCACGCGCTCGCCTTGCTCCGAGCGCGCTTCCTGGCGGATCTCGATTTCGGCGTCGGGGCGAATGCGGGTGCCCAGTTCGGTCACCGGCTTGCCATCGACCAGCACCCAGCCGCGCGGAATCCACTCGTCGGCTTCGCGGCGCGAGCACAGGCCCAGTTCGGACATCCGCTTGGACAGGCGCATCAGGCCGTCTTCACGCGGCTCGGCGGGGGCTTGCGGGGCGGGGCGCTCCGCACGGTCGCCACGTTCGGCGCGCACCGGACGGGCGCGGTCCGACGTATCGCTGAAGCGGCGTGCGGGTGCATCGCCACGGCGCGGCGCGCTGTCGTCGCGGCGCGGACGGTCCGTACGCTCGCCCTCGAAACGACGCGGACGCTCCGAGCGTTCGGCATCGCCGAAACGACGCGGGCGCTGGTCGCCTTCGCCTTCGAAACGACGCGGGCGATCCGTGCCCTGGCCTTCGAAACGGCGGGGACGATCGGTGCCCTGGCCTTCGAAGCGGCGGGGGCGGTCGGTGCCTTGGCCTTCGAAACGACGCGGACGATCCGTGCCCTGGCCTTCGAAGCGACGCGGACGGTCACCACCGTCACCCTCGAAACGACGCGGACGCTCGGCGCGCTCGCCTTCGAAACGACGCGGACGGTCCGTGCCCTGGCCTTCGAAGCGACGCGGGCGGTCACCCCCTTCGCCCTCGAAGCGACGCGGACGCTCGGCGCGCTCACCTTCGAAACGACGCGGACGGTCCGTGCCCTGGCCTTCGAAGCGACGCGGGCGGTCACCCCCTTCGCCCTCGAAGCGACGCGGACGCTCGGCGCGCTCACCTTCGAAACGACGCGGACGATCCGCACCCTGGCCTTCGAAACGGCGGGGACGGTCACCACCTTCGCCCTCGAAGCGACGCGGACGGTCGGTGCCCTGGCCTTCAAAGCGACGGGGGCGATCCGCACCCTGGCCTTCAAAGCGACGGGGGCGGTCACCGCCTTCACCCTCGAAGCGACGCGGCCGTTCGCTGAGCTCGCCCTCCATCCGGCGCGGACGCTCCGCCCGCTCGCCTTCGGCCGGCGCAGGCCTACGCTTGTCCTTTTCCGCCGCGCGATCCTTGGCCTGCTTGATGCCGGTGACCACATCCTGCACGCGCTTGCGGTTCAGGTCCGACACGCGCACCGGGCGGGTTGCCTTGCGCGGGGCGCCTGACGTGGAGGTCTTGATGCCCAGCGTCTTGCGGCCGGGATTGTTGCTGTCTGTCATATCTTTCCAAGCGCTCGCGCGCCGGCCATCGGGGGATCAGATGGCCAGTGCGTCGAGCAAATCCTGTTCCACTTGAATCTGCAATCGGTTGTCGGCGGCCAGCGGCGAGCCGTCGACCAGGAACACGTCTTCCACGCGTTCGCCGAGCGTGTTGATGCGCGCCGAATGTACGGACACGCGATATTTGGCCAGTACGCGGGCCAGCGCGTAGAGCAGGCCGGTGCGGTCGTTGGCCGACACCGACAGCAGGTAGTACTGGCCGCGTTCGTCGGGACGCAAGTCCACCCGCGGCTTGATCGGGAAGCTGCGCGACTGGCGCGACAGGCGGCCCTGCGTCGGCTCGGGCAACGGGCATTCCTGCCGCACGCGCTCCGTCAGTTCATGTTCCACCAGGGCCAGGATGTCGCGATATCCGCCGCCGCCGTCCAGGCCAGGGTCGGTGATCTGGAAGGTATCCAGCGCATAGCCGTCGCGCGTGGTCTCGATCTTGGCGTCCTGGATCGAGAACGCCTTGCGCTCGAAATAGCCGCAGATGCGCGCGAACAGGTCGGGCTGGTCCTTCACGTACACCACCACCTGCAGCCCTTCGCCGGCGGGCGACACGCGCGCCTTGACCACCGGATCGACACTGTTCACCTTGTTAAACAGGTGCCGCGTCACCCAGGCGATGTCGCGCGCATCGTGCCGCATGAAGAACGACATGTCGAGCCGGCTCCACAGCGGCTTGGCCAGTTCGGGATCGAACGCCTTCAGGCGCAGCTGCGCGATGGTGTCGTCGCGCTTCTGCGCCCACAGCGAATGCTGGTCGATCTTGGCGCCGCCCAGCACGCGCAGCGTGATGCGATACAGGTCTTCGAGCAGCTTGCCCTTCCAGGCATTCCACACCTTGGGGCTGGTGCCGCGGATATCGGCCACGGTCAGCAGGTAGAGCGCCGTCAGGTAGCGCTCGTTGCCCACCACCTGGGCGAACGCGTTGACCACGTCGGGGTCGGTCAGGTCCTGCTTTTGCGCGACGTGGCTCATGGTCAGGTGGTTTTCCACCAGCCAGGCAATCAGGTCGGCGTCCTCGCGGCCAATGCCATGCTGCTTGCAGAAGCGGCGCGCGTCGACCGTGCCCAGCTTCGAATGGTCGCCGCCACGGCCCTTGGCGATGTCGTGGAACAGCGCCGCCACCCACAGCACCCACGGCCGGTCGAAGCCAGCCATCAACTGGCTGCAGAACGGGAATTCGTGCGTGTGCTCGACGATGGCGAAGCGGCGCATGTTGCGCACCACCATCAGGATATGCTGGTCCACCGTGTACACGTGGAACAGGTCGTGCTGCATCTGGCCCACGATGCGGCGGAAGTTGATCAGGTAGCGGCCCAGCACGCTGGTCTGGTTCATCAGCCGCAGGGCGTGCGTGATGCCTTGCGGCTCCTGCACGATCGCCAGAAACAGCTTGCGGTTGACCGGGTCGTTGCGCCAGCTGGCATCCATCACCGTGCGCGCGTTGTACAGCCCGCGCAGCGTGCGCGGCGACAGGCCCTTCACGCCCGGGGTGCGCTCGTACAGCAGGAACGTTTCCAGGATCGCGTGCGGATTCCGCTCGTACAGGTCGTCGCTGGTGATCTCCAGCATGCCCTGGCGCTCCACGAAGCTGTCGTTGATCACGCGCGTGACCTTGGACTCGCTCGGGAACAGCATCGCCTCGATGTTAAGCAGCAGCACGCTGTTCAGCTGCGTGACGGCCTTGGCCGCCCAGTAGTAGCGGCGCATCAGCTGTTCGCTGGCGCGCTTGTGCGTGGTCTGGCGATAGCCGAACGATTCGGCCAGCGCGGTCTGCAGATCGAAGACCAGCACGTCCTGACGTCGGCCGGCCAGCAGGTGCAGCCGCGCGCGGATCGTGCGCAGCAGGCGCTCGTTACGGGTCAGTTCCTGCGATTCGCGCTCGGTCAGCAGCCCCCGCTCGAACAGTTCCTTCCAGCTGTCGCCCAGCCCCGCCGCCTTGGTCATCCACAGGATCACCTGCAGGTCGCGCAGGCCGCCGGGGCTTTCCTTGCAGTTCGGCTCCAGCGCGTAGGGCGTGTCCTGGTACTTGGCATGGCGCTGGCGCAGTTCCAGCAGCTTGGCCTGGAAGAAGTCAGCCGCGTCCATGTCGGCCTGGTAGCGTGCCTGCAGCGACTGCAGCAACGTCTTGCTGCCGGTCAGCAGGCGCGCTTCGAGCAGGGACGTGCGGATGGTGATGTCGGCCGCCGACTCGCGGATGCAGTCGTCGACGGTTCGCACGGACGAACCGATCTCCAGCCCCAGGTCCCAGCACAGACCGATGAAGCGTTCCAGCCGCGCGGCGGTGTCGCCGTCAGGCTCGCTGGGCAGCAACAGCAGCACGTCCACGTCGGAATACGGGAACAGCTCGCCGCGACCGTAGCCGCCAACGGCGACCAGTGCGGCGGACGCGGGCAGTTCCAGCGCAGTCCAGGCCTCGACCAGCGCGGCGTCGACGGCACGGCGCAGCTTTGTCACCAGCGGCGTGACCTGGTTGTTGGCGTCGAACTCGGCAAACAGCGCCTGCTTGTCGGCCTTGAGCCTGTCGCGAATGCGCTGGCAGAGCAGCAGTTCCGGCGTGGTGTCCATGGGCGGCGGTTCGAGGGTGGGCGTGGGCACGGCTGGAAGAAGAAAGGGCGCCTTGGTGGGCGCCCTGGCGTTCGGTGCGGTCAGGCCGCCACGGTGTCGGTGATGAACGCGGGCGGTACGGGCGATCCCGCCGACAGCGTCAGCACTTCATAGCCGGTATCGGTCACCAGCACCGTGTGCTCCCATTGAGCCGACAGGCTGCGGTCGCGCGTCTTGACCGTCCAGTGGTCGGGCATCGTGCGGATGTCGCGCTTGCCGGCGTTGATCATCGGCTCGACCGTGAAGATCATGCCGGTCTTGATTTCCATGCCGGTGTTCGGGCGGCCGTAGTGCAGGATCTGCGGGTCCGAATGGAACACCTTGCCGATGCCGTGGCCGCAGTACTCGCGCACCACGGTGTAACCCGCGCCTTCGGCGTGGGTCTGGATGGCGTGGCCGATATCGCCCAGACGTGCGCCATTGCGCACTTGCTGGATACCCTTCCACATGCATTCGTAGGTGATCTGCGCCAGGCGCCTGGCCAGGATCGATGCCTCGCCCACCACGAACATGCGGCTGGTATCGCCGTAGTAGCCTTCCTTGGTAATGACGGTGATGTCCAGGTTGACCACGTCGCCGCTCTTGAGCACGCGGTCCCCGGGAATGCCGTGGCAGATCACATCATTGACGGAGGTGCAGATCGCGCCGGGGAAGGGCGGATAACCGGGGGGCGCATAGTTCAGCGGTGCCGGCACCGTGCCTTGCACGTCACGCATGTAGGCGTGGCAGAGGCGATCGAGCTCGCCCGTGGTGACGCCAACCTTGATGAACGGGGTGATGTAGTCGAGGACTTCGGAGGCAAGGCGGCAAGCCACGCGCATTTGGGCGATGTCTTCGGCGGTATTGATATGGATGCTCATGCTGCTTCGCCTGAAATGTGATGGCCCAGCCACTCGCTGCGCCTTTACTGTTCGCAAAGCGGGATTATCTCACCTTCGTGACGAGAAAGCAGGGAAATACCGGAGCAAGGGCGGCCGCGCAGCGGTGGGGCGCATGGTTTCCGTGCGGTGCAAGGGGCTTGAGCGAAAGGCCGCTTTGTTGCTACAATCGCGGGCTGACTTGATGGCGGTCCGGAAACGAGCCGCTGCGGGTCGGGAATTATCGCTGTTTTTTGTAAATCGCTGGTCCGCCCATCCGGGGTGTTCCTTTTCAGGAATGTCGGGGCGGACTTCAGACCCTAACCCTCTTGGAGTAACTCACATGTCCGTGACCATGCGCGAAATGCTGGAAGCCGGTTGCCACTTTGGCCACCAGACCCGCTTCTGGAACCCGAAGATGGCCCCCTTCATCTTCGGTCATCGCAACAAGATCCACATCATCAACCTCGAAAAGACCCTGCCGATGTTCCAGGACGCGCTGAAGTACGTGCGTCAGCTGGCAGCAAACCGCGGCACCGTGCTTTTCGTGGGTACCAAGCGTCAATCGCGCGAGATCCTGGCTGAGGAAGCCGGCCGCGCTGGCATGCCGTACGTCGACGCCCGCTGGCTCGGCGGCATGCTGACGAACTTCAAGACCGTCAAGATCTCGATCAAGCGCCTGAAGGACATGGAAGCCGCCAAGGAAGCCGGCGCGCTGGAAACCATGAGCAAGAAGGAAGCGCTGATGTTCGAGCGCGAGATGGAAAAGCTGGAAAAGTCCATCGGCGGCATCAAGGACATGGGCGGCGTGCCTGACGCCATCTTCGTGGTGGACGTCGGCTACCACAAGATTGCCGTGACCGAAGCCAACAAGCTGGGCATCCCCGTGATCGGCGTGGTCGACACGAACCACTCGCCGGAAGGCATCGACTACGTGATCCCGGGTAACGACGACTCGAGCAAGGCTGTTGCCCTGTACGTGCGCGGCGTGGCCGACGCCATCCTGGAAGGCCGTGCGAACGCGGTGCAGGAAGTGGTGGAAGCCGCCCGTGGCGACGACGAATTCGTCGAAGTCCAGGAAGGCTGATTGCCTGCTGGCGCCTGAGGCCGGGGTACACCGGCCACCGGCGCCGCCTTGCGGCAACTAGAAAAGGGGGCACTTCTGGCGCCCCCTTTTTGCAAACAGATTCAGTTGTCATCCGCCGTGGATATGATTCGCCGCGGATGAAGCCAACCAATCAAGGAGTGACAAATGGCGGCAATTACCGCAAGCATGGTTGCAGAACTGCGCGCGAAGACCGACGCGCCGATGATGGAATGCAAGAAGGCCCTGACGGAGGCCGACGGCGACCTGGACAAGGCTGAAGAACTGCTGCGCGTCAAGCTGGGCAACAAGGCCAGCAAGGCCGCCTCGCGCGTGACCGCCGAGGGCATCGTTGCCACGTACATCGACGGCAACACGGGCTCGCTGGTCGAACTGAACTGCGAAACCGACTTCGTGTCGAAGAACGACGACTTCCTGGGCTTCGCCGCCAAGGTTGCCGAACTGATCGCCAAGCAGGCTCCGGCCGACGTGGCTGCCCTGTCGGCCCTGGAGATGGACGGCTCGACGGTTGACGCCGTGCGCTCGGCCCTGATCGGCAAGATCGGCGAGAACATGACGATCCGCCGCTTCGTGCGCTACGCCAACGGCGGCAAGCTGGCTTCGTACCTGCACGGCACGCGTATCGGCGTGATGGTCGAGTTCGACGGCGACGAAACCGCCGCCAAGGACGTGGCCATGCACGTGGCCGCCATGAAGCCGGTGTCGCTGTCGTCGGAGCAGGTGCCCGCCGAGCTGATCGCCAAGGAGCGCAGCATCGCCGAGCAGAAGGCTGCCGAATCGGGCAAGCCGGCCGAGATCGCCGCCAAGATGGTGGAAGGTTCGGTCCAGAAGTACCTGAAGGAAGTGTCGCTGCTGAACCAGCCGTTCGTGAAGAACGACAAGCAGACCGTGGAGCAGATGCTGAAGGCCGCCAACACCAACGTGAAGGGCTTCACCCTGTACGTGGTGGGCGAAGGCATCGAGAAGAAGCAGGACGACTTCGCTGCTGAAGTGGCTGCCCAGGTGGCCGCCGCCCAGAAGGGCTGATGTCCGGGTGGCCGGACGGGTTTCCCTGGCGGGATGCCCGGTCTGCCACCGTATAATGCCGAGGGGCGCCGCAAGGTGCCCCTCTGCACAAGTACGGCCGCCATGGGGCCGTGCCAGTCAGTTTTCGCAGTCACCTGCATTAAGCGCGCCTTTAGCGGGGCGATGCCGGCAGATGACGGCGAAAACCGGCTTTCAAGCTGTCAAGCAGTCCAAATTCATGCGCGGCCGGAGCGCAGTTGTGTCGTGCCGCCCGCGCCCATCCATCCGTTCAAACGACCGACTAGAACCTGCCCGAGGGTGAACATGCCAGCCTACAAGCGCGTCCTTCTGAAACTGTCCGGTGAAGCCCTCATGGGCGACGATGCCTTTGGCATCAACCGGGCGACCATCGAAGGCATGGTCAATGACATTGCCGAAATCGTGAAGCTGGGCGTCCAGGTGGCGGTTGTCATCGGCGGTGGCAACATTTTCCGCGGCGTTGCCGGCGGTGCGGCCGGCATGGACCGTGCCACGGCCGACTACATGGGCATGCTGGCCACGATGATGAACGCCCTGGCCTTGCAGGACGCCATGCGCCACGCCAATATCGAAGGCCGCGTGCAATCGGCCCTGCGCATGGACCAGGTGGTCGAGCCCTATATCCGCCCCCGCGCCATCCGCCAGCTCGAGGAAGGCAAGGTCGTGATCTTTGCCGCCGGCACGGGCAACCCGTTCTTCACCACCGACACGGCCGCCGCGCTGCGCGGTTCGGAAATCGGCGCGGAAATCGTGCTCAAGGCCACCAAGGTCGATGGCGTCTATACGGCCGACCCCAAGAAGGACCCGAGCGCCACCCGCTACACGACGATCACGTTCGACGAAGCCATTTCGCGCAACCTGCAGGTCATGGACGCCACCGCCTTTGCGCTGTGCCGCGACCAGAAGCTGCCGATCAAGGTGTTCTCGATCGTCAAGCCGGGTGCCCTGAAGCGCGTGATCCTGGGTGAGGACGAAGGTACGCTAGTGCACGTTTAAGTCGTCCAGACCGCATCAAAATGCTGATTCGGTCTGGCCTGAGAGTAGAATGTTTCATTTTCGATCCCGCCTGGCGGGATCCTGTCTGGCTGTTTTCCGGAGGTAATCATGACCGTCGCCGACACAAAGAAGAGCGCCGAGCAGAAGATGCAGAAGTCGATCGAAGCCTTCAGGGCCGATCTGGCCAAGATTCGTACCGGCCGTGCGCACACTGGCCTGCTCGACCATGTTCAGGTGGATTACTACGGCTCTCCGGTGCCGATCAGCCAGGTGGCCAACGTTGGCCTGGGTGACGCCCGCACGATTACCGTGCAACCGTGGGAAAAGAAGATGGTGCAGGCCGTGGAAAAGGCAATCCGCGACGCCGACCTGGGCCTGAACCCCGCCACGATGGGTGACGTGATCCGCGTGCCGATGCCTCCGCTGACCGAAGAGCGCCGCAAGGAGCTGATCAAGGTGGTCAAGAGCGAGGCCGAAGGCGCCAAGGTGGCCGTGCGCAACCTGCGCCGCGACGCCAACGAGCAGTTCAAGAAGCTGGTCAAGGACAAGACGATCTCGGAAGACGACGAGCGCCGTGGCACGGACGACGTCCAGAAGCTGACGGACAAGTATGTGGGCGAGATCGACAAGCTCGTCGCCGAGAAAGAGAAGGAGATCTTGACGGTGTAAGGCCGTCCCGGCGGCCCGCCGCCGGGATTGTCCCAGACCGTCCGCGAATCCATGCAGCATATCAGTTCGACGCTCGGCGTTCCCGATACCACCTATGTGCCGCGGCACGTTGCCATCATCATGGATGGCAACGGCCGCTGGGCGACAAAGCGTCACCTGCCGCGTGTGGCCGGCCACACGCGGGGTCTGGATACCGTGCGCGACATCGTGCAGGCCTGCGCCGCACGCGGCGTGCAGTACCTGACCCTGTTCGCGTTCAGCTCCGAAAACTGGCGCCGTCCGGCAGACGAAGTGTCGTTCCTGATGCGCCTGTTCATGACCGCCTTGCGCCGCGAGGTGGTACGGATGCATGCCAACAACATCCGCCTGCGCGTGGTGGGCGACCTGGCGCGCTTCAGTCCCCGTATCCAGCAGATGATCAAGGACGCCGAGGCGCGCACCGCCGCGAACACGGGCCTCACCGTGACCATCGCAGCCAACTACGGCGGCCGCTGGGACCTCCTGCAGGCCATGCGCAAGATGCTGGCCCGCTCGCCGATGCTCGAAGGCGAGTCGATCGATGAGTCCCTGCTGGCTCCGCACCTGGCCATGGCCTACGCGCCGGAGCCGGACCTGTTCATCCGCACCGGTGGCGAGCAGCGCATCAGCAATTTCCTGCTTTGGCAGCTCGCCTATACCGAGCTGTATTTCACCGATACGTTCTGGCCCGACTTCGACGCCGCCGAGCTCGACAAGGCCTTCGCGTCGTATCGCCAGCGCGAGCGTCGCTTCGGCCGGACCAGCGCCCAGGTCGTGGCGCCCGGCCTGTCGGGAACGGCCTGAGGCCGACCGTCTCTTCATACCAACGGGAATCGCAGCCGCATGCTTCTGACCCGCGTTATCACCGCCGTATGTCTGTTGCTGTTGATCCTGCCGATCCTGTTCCTGGCGCCGCCCACGGCGCTGGCAGTCCTGGTGGCGGTGATCGTGCTGCTGGGCGGCTGGGAGTTCGGCCGCCTGATCGGCCTGCCGCGTCCCTGGCCTTATGTCTATGCCGTGGCATGCCTGGTGGCGCTGCTGGCCTGGCATTTCGCGCCGTTCGGATCCGCCGTCGACTGGCTGCTTGAGGCGTCGCTCGTTGCGTGGGGCGTGGCGCTGGTATTGCTGGCGCGCGGCGTACGAAAGGCAACCCCGGGATTTACGGTGCTGGGGGCTGTGCTCGGATTGATCATGCTGCCGGCGTTCGGCCACGCTGTCATGGCCCTGCGCGTTGCCGGAGTCGGTGTGCTGCTGACCGCCGCCGTGCTGGTCTGGGCTGCCGACATCGGCGCCTATTTCGTCGGCAAGGCGATCGGCAAGCGCAAGCTTGCACCGAGCATCAGCCCGGGCAAGTCGTGGGAGGGCGCGATTGGTGGCTGGCTGCTGGCGATGATCGTGGCGCTGGGCCTCGCCGCCAGCCATGCCTTCGCTCCCACCTGGTATTCGTTGATCGCCGACAAGGTCGGTCTGGGCGTGCTGGCCATGCTGACCACGCTGCTGGTGGCGGCCAGTGTGATCGGCGACCTGTTCGAGTCGCTGCTCAAGCGTCAGGTCGGCATCAAGGACAGCAGCCGGCTGCTGCCCGGCCACGGGGGCGTCCTCGACCGCATCGACGCGCTGATCCCGGTATTCCCGCTGGCGGCGCTGCTGCTGTCCTGGGTCTGATCACAACTGAATTCGTCTGGTTATATGCAACGCATTACGATTCTGGGCGCCACGGGTTCCATCGGCGAAAGCACGCTGGATGTGGTGCGCCGTCATCCCGACCGCTACACGGTGCATGCGCTCAGCGCCCATCGCCAGGTGGACAAGCTGGCGGCGGCCTGCGCCGAATTCCGCCCGAAGCGCGCGGTAGTCGGGTCGGCCGAGGCGGCGCGCGAGCTCGAAGGCAAGCTGCGCGCCGCAGGTGTCGCAACGGAGGTCAGCCACGGCCCGGAGGCGCTCGAATCGATCGCTTCGGACGCGGAAACCGATGCCGTGATGGCGGCCATCGTTGGCGCTGCCGGCTTGCGTTCGTCGCTGGCGGCGGCGCGCGCCGGCAAGCGCGTGCTGCTGGCCAACAAGGAATCGCTGGTGATGTCGGGCAGCATCTTCATGGATGCGGTGCATCATCACGGCGCCACGCTGCTGCCGATCGACAGCGAACACAACGCGATTTTCCAGTGCCTGCCGACCAGTGATCCGCGCTACGGCGTGGGGGTGTCGAAGGTGCTGCTGACGGCGTCGGGCGGCCCGTTCCGCACGCGCGACCCGTCGACGCTCCATGACATCACGCCGGATCAGGCCTGTGCCCACCCGAAGTGGGTGATGGGCCGCAAGATCTCGGTGGATTCGGCCACGATGATGAACAAGGGGCTGGAGGTCATCGAGGCGCACTGGCTGTTTGGCGCCCCGGCCGACAAGATCGAGGTACTGATCCACCCGCAAAGCATCGTCCATTCGATGGTGGCCTATGCCGACGGCTCGGTGCTGGCGCAGCTGGGCAACCCCGACATGCGCACGCCGATAGCCTACGGCATGGCCTATCCGGAGCGGATCGACTCGGGCGTGACACCGCTGGACCTGACCGTGGCGGGTGGCCTGCATTTCGAGACGCCGGACCTTGGGCGCTTCCCGTGCCTGGGGCTGGCCTTCGACGCATTGCGTGCGGGCGGCGTGGCGCCTGCCGTGTTGAATGCCGCCAACGAGGTGGCCGTGGAGGCGTTCCTGGCCGGTGCCATCCGTTTTACGGACATTGCCCGAGTCGTGGCCGATGTACTCGAACAGCCCGCCGATGGCGAAGCTGCGTCGCTCGAGGGCGTGCTGGCGGCTGATGCAGCGGCACGCGACGCCGCTCAGGTATTGCTGAAACAACTGGCCGGCCGCTGATCGGCATCACGATCGAGGCGAGGCCCGGATCTGGAAAGAGGTGATTTGCCATGCAAACCGTTATCGCGTTCGTTGTCGCCCTCTGTATCCTGATCTTCGTCCACGAGATGGGGCACTACCTGGCCGCGCGTGCATGCGGGGTCAAGGTACTGCGGTTCTCGATCGGTTTCGGCCGTCCGCTGGCCCGCTGGGTCAGCAAGGGCCGCGACCGTACCGAGTGGACGCTGGCTGCCATTCCGCTGGGCGGCTATGTCAAGATGCTGGACGAGCGCGAGCGCGATCCGGAGACCGATCCGCAGATCGACCCGGCCGACCTGCCGCGTGCGTTCAACCGCCAGCCGGTGGGCAAGCGCTTTGTCATCGTGGCGGCCGGCCCGCTGGCCAACTTTGCCTTGGCCATCGCCCTGTATCTGGTGCTGTTCGCCGGCGGCATGCGCGAGCCCGTGCCCGTGCTGGCCGCGCCGGCAGCCAGTACCGCTGCGGCGCAGGCCGGGGTCCGTGACGGCGACCGGGTGCTGTCGTTGAGCGCGAATGGCCAGACCGAACCGGTCCGGTCCTGGAACGACCTGCGCATGGCGGTGTTCGCGCAGGGGTTCGGCGAGACGAACGCCGTCATGCACGTTCGTGGTGCCGACGGGGCCGAACGCGACATCGCGCTGGGCCGGCTGCCCGATACGGGCGGCAACCCCGACCAGGATCCGCTGGCCACGCTGGGCCTGGCGCTCAAGGGCGGCCCGGTGACCATTACGGAGATCGTGGCCGATTCCGCCGCGCAGCGGGCGGGCCTGCGCGCCGGCGACAAGGTGGTGGCCTGGCAAGGCCAGCCGTTGACCCAGGCCGGTGAACTGATCCGCGGCGTCCGGGCGCGGCCCGGCCAGGCCGTCACGCTGGGAATCGAGCGCGCCGGGCAGCGCATGGATGTGTCTGTCAAGCTCGATGCCGCACCGGGCGGGAAGGCCGGTGCGGAGGGAGAAGCGGCGCCGATGGTGGGCAAACTGGGCGCCGCACTGAACCAGGCCGTGCAGACCGAAGTCGTCCGGTATCCGGTGGCCCAGGCGCTGGCCCGCGCGGCGGATCAGGTCTGGAGCACCAGCACGCTGTCGCTGAAGCTGCTGGGGAAGATGCTCGTGGGGCAGGCGTCGCTGCAGAATCTGAGCGGGCCGCTGACCGTGGCCGACTATGCCGGGCGGGCCGCCAACATGGGCTGGCAGCCGTTCGTGAGCTTCCTCGCGCTGGTCAGCGTCAGCCTCGGTGTACTGAATTTGTTACCTATTCCGGTGCTGGATGGGGGGCATTTGCTGTATTATTGCGTGGAATTTTGACTGGCAGGCCTGTACCAGACCACTGGCAAGCGATGCTGCAGAAGGTCGGCATCGCATGCATCTTGCTCCTGACCTCACTCGCTTTGTTCAATGACGTCAGCCGACTGTTCCTTGCGCGCGGCTAGTTTCGCGCAGCCGGAAACGCCAGTCGGACGGGGGCGGTCGTATCCCGGGGGATTTTCCCCGTCGGGAAGGATCAGTCGTGCCGGTATTGTCAGGCGTAGCCGCAACCGGCGCTGGAGCCAACACCCTGCATGAAATCGATGAGGAAGAGGGGATCGACTTTGATCAGAAATAAGCGCATCTCGCTGGGCTTGCTGACGAGTGCCATTATTGCGGCCTGGAGCCCGGCGGGCTGGGCCGCAGATCCGTTCGTGGTCAAGGATATTCGCGTTGAAGGCCTGCAGCGTGTGGAGCCGGGTACCGTCTTCGGTTACCTGCCCGTGCGTGTCGGCGAAACCTTCACCGACGACAAGGGCGCCGACGCCATCCGTGCGCTCTACAATACCGGGTTTTCAAGGACGTGCAGATCCGCGCCGAAGACGGCGTGCTGGTCGTGCAGGTCGAGGAACGCCCGGCGATTTCCCAGCTGGAATTCGTCGGCATCAAGGAATTCGACAAGGACACGCTGCGCCGCTCGCTGCGCGCCGTTGGCGTGGCCGAAGCGCGCTACTACGACAAGGCGCTGATCGACAAGGCCGAGCAGGAACTGAAGCGCCAGTACGTGGCCCGTGGCTACTACGCCGCCGAAGTCCAGACCACCGTGACGCCGGTGGACCGCAACCGCGTGTCCGTGGTGTTCAACGTGGAAGAGGGCCCGGTCGCGAAGATCCGCCAGATCAATATCGTCGGCAACAAGGCTTTCAAGGAAAGCACGCTGCGCGACGAAATGCAGCTTTCCACGCCGAACTGGCTGTCCTGGTACACAAAGAACGACCTTTATTCCAAGCAGAAGCTCACCACCGACCTGGAAGCGCTGCGCTCGTTCTACCTGAACCGCGGCTATCTCGAATTCCAGATCGAATCGACCCAGGTGTCGATCACGCCCGACAAGAAGGACATTTACCTGACGCTGAACATCGCCGAGGGCGAGCAGTTCAAGGTGTCCGACGTCCGTCTGGCTGGCGAACTGCTGGGCAAGCAGGACGAGATGCAGAAGCTGCTGCAGCTGAAGAAGGGCGATATTTTCTCGTCCGAAAAGCTGACGGCCAGCACCAAGGCCATCACCGATCTGCTCGGCACGTACGGCTATGCATTCACCACGATCAACCCCCAGCCGCAGATCGACAAGGAAAAGCGTGAAGTCGCCCTGACCCTGATGGTCGATCCGGGCCGCCGCGTCTATGTGCGCCGCGTGAACGTCGTGGGCAACAGCAAGACGCGCGACGAAGTGGTGCGCCGCGAAATGCGCCAGATGGAAAGCTCGTGGTTCGACAGCGAGAAGCTCACGCAGTCGCAGGCCCGTATCAACCGTACCGGCTACTTCACTGACACGAACATCACCACCGAGGACGTGCCGGGCGCGCCTGACCAGGTGGATGTCAACGTCAATGTGACGGAAAAGCCGACCGGGCAGATCAGCCTGGGTCTTGGTTTCTCGTCGACCGACAAGCTGGTGCTGCAGGCAGGTCTGCGCCAGGACAACGTGTTCGGTTCGGGTACCAGCCTGGGCCTGGACGTGAACACGGCCAAGTCGTTCCGTACGATCGCGCTGACGCAGTACGACCCGTATTTCACGGTGGACGGCATCAGCCGCTCGACCGACATTTACTATCGTACGTCGCGCCCGCTGTACTACACGGGTGACCAGGACTACAAGATCGTGTCGGCCGGTGGCGGCTTCAAGTTCGGCGTGCCGTTCTCCGAGAACGACACGGTGTTCTTCGGCATTGGCTACGAGCGTACCCAGGTCTATACCTCGGTCAATACGCCGAGCCAGTACACGGCCTGGCTGCAGAAGGTGGGCAAGGCCAGCGGCGATCCGATCAACAACTTCCCGTTCACGATTGGCTGGGCACGTGACCGCCGCGACAGTGCGCTGATCCCGACCAAGGGACCGTACACGCAAGCCAACCTGGAAATCGGTGTGCCGGGCGGCGATACGCAGTACTATCGCGCCAGCTTCCAGCAGCAGTATTTCTACCCGCTGTCGAAGGCCTTCACGCTGGCGTTCAACGGTGAGGTGGCCTACGGCCACGGTTACGGCAATACGCCGTTCCCGGTGTTCAAGTACTTCTACGCGGGTGGTATCGGTTCGGTCCGCGGCTACCAGACGAGCACGCTGGGTCCGAAGGACCAGAACGGCAATCCGGTGGGCGGTGCCTCGAAGATGATCGGTAACGTGGAATTCGTGTTCCCGCTGCCGGGTTCGGGCGTCGACCGTACGCTGCGTCTGTTCACGTTCTTCGACTTCGGTAACGTCTATCAGGAAGGCGCGCCGATCACGGTCAGCGACCTGAAGTACTCGACCGGTTTCGGTATGTCGTGGCTGTCGCCGATCGGCCCGCTGAAGGTCAGCATGGGCTTCCCGCTGAAGAAGGACGAGAACGACAAGGTTCAGCGGTTCCAGTTCCAGATTGGTACCGCGTTCTGATCCCCAAAAGGATTTGTTTGATGAAACTCCACACTCCACTGATCAAATCCCTGAGCGCGGCCGCGCTGGCCGCTGCGGCCCTTTGCGCGGCAGCCCCGGCGATGGCTCAGGAGGCGCGCATTGCCGCGGTGAACTCGGAGCGGATCCTGCGTGACTCGCAGCCGGCAAAGGCTGCGCAGGTCAAGCTCGAGCAGGAATTCTCCAAGCGCGACCGCGAACTGCAGGACATGGCCCAGAAGATCAAGGCCATGGCTGACAAGCTAGACAAGGACACGGCCGTGCTGGCCGATGCGGACCGCCAGCGCCGTCAGCGCGAAGTGGCCGATCTCGATCGTGAATTCCAGCGCAAGCAGCGCGAGTTCCGCGAAGACCTGAACCAGCGTCGCAACGAGGAACTGGCCCAGGTGCTGGAGCGCGCCAATCGCGTGATCCGTCAATTGGCCGAGCAGCGCAAGTACGATCTGATCGTGCAGGAAGCGGTCTACGTCAATCCACGCATCGACATCACGGACGACGTGATGAAGGCGCTGAACTCCGGCGCGAAGTAAGCGGCGGGCGCTCGCGCGCCGCTTTTCGTTTTTTTCAAGGAAGTACCGCCATGCAGACACCCACACTGGGTCAGCTCGCCACCGAGAACGGCGCGCAGGTTGTGGGTGATCCCGACCTTGCCGTCAGCGGTCTCGCGCCGCTGGATCAGGCCGGTCCCGGCGATCTGTCGTTTCTTTCCAATCCGCTCTATCTGACGCAGGCGCTGGCTTCCAAGGCCGGCGCCGTGATCGTGTCGCCGGCAGACCTGGAGCGTATCCGCGCGGATGGACAGGCTGACGGCCGCAACTGGCTGGTGGCACGCAATCCGTACGTCTGCTTTGCGCGCGTGGCGCAGCGCTTCGATCGCGTCGCCAATGCCGATCCCCGGGTTGGTATCGACCCGCGCGCCACGGTGGCGCCCGACGCGGTGGTGCCGGCGTCGTGCTTCATCGGTCCGAATGTCGTCATCGAGGCCGGAGCACGCCTGGGCGAACGGGTTCGCGTGCTGGCAAATGCCTTTATCGGCGCAGGCGCCCAGATCGGCGAAGATACGCTCATCTACGCCAATGTTTCTGTCTATCATCGTTGCGTGGTGGGTGCGCGCAATATCCTGCACAGCGGCGCCGTGATCGGTGCCGATGGCTTCGGCTTTGCACCCGATATCGGGCCGGCCGGGGTCGAGTACGTCAAGATCCCCCAGGTGGGACGGGCGGTGCTGGGTAACGACGTCGAAATTGGCGCCAATACGTGCGTGGACCGTGGGGCGATGGCCGACACCGTGATCGAGGACGGCTGCAAGATCGATAACCAGGTGCAGATCGCGCATAACGTCCATGTCGGCGCGCATACCGTGATTGCCGGCACGGCAGCGGTATCGGGCAGCACGAAGATCGGCAGGTTCTGCGTGATTGGCGGCGCGGCCAATTTTTCCGGCCATTTGAATATCGCCGACCGGACCACAGTGTCCGGCGGTACGTCGATTACCAAATCGATTACAAAACCCGGTGGGCATTTCACCAGCGTGTTCCCGTTCACGTCGCATGGCGAGTGGGAACGCAACGCGGCCATCGTGCGCGGCCTGTCGAAGCTGCGCGAGCGAGTGGTGCAACTGGAACGCCGGCTGCGCGGCGCGCCTGCCGGGGTCAATAGCAAACAAGACGAAGAGAAATCATCATGACAGCCTCCGATATCGACATCCGCAAGATCCTGAAGCTGCTGCCGCATCGGTATCCGATCCTGCTGGTCGACCGCGTGCTCGAGTTCGAACCGCAAAAGCGCATCAAGACCCTGAAGAACGTGACGATCAACGAGCCGTACTTCATGGGCCACTTTCCGGAACAACCGGTGATGCCCGGTGTCATGATTCTTGAAGCGCTGGCGCAATCGGCCGGCCTGCTGACCTTTGGCGCCGACATGGAGCGCAAGGAAGGCGCGCTGTATTACTTCGTCGGCATCGACGGCGCCCGCTTCAAGCGCGTGGTGTATCCCGGCGACCAGTTGCACCTGAACGTGACCGTGGAACGCTACATCCGCGGTATCTGGAAGTTCAAGGCCAGCGCCACCGTTGATGGCGAAGTTGCCTGCGAGGCCGAACTGATGTGCACGGTCAAGCAGGCCGAGGCCTGATCTTGACGATACCGAGCAGAACTGACAGCACAGGACAGTACGTATGACGCAAATCCATCCCACCGCACTGGTCGACCCGAAGGCAGAACTCGCCGCCGACGTGGAAGTTGGCCCGTTCTCGATCGTCGGTCCGAACGTGCGGATTGGCAGCGGCACGCGGATCGGCTCGCATACCACGGTCGAGGGGCATACCACGATCGGCGAAGGCAACCGCATCGGGCCTTACGCCTCGGTGGGCGGGGTGCCGCAGGACATGAAGTACGCCAACGAGCCGACGCGGCTGGAAATTGGCGATCGCAACACGATTCGCGAATTCACCACGATCCACACCGGTACGGTGCAGGATCGCGGGCTGACCAGCATCGGCAGCGATAACTGGATCATGGCGTACGTGCACATCGCGCACGACTGCAGCGTGGGCAACCACACGGTGTTTTCAAGCAATGCGCAGATCGCCGGCCACGTGGAAGTCGGCGACTGGGCGATTCTTGGCGGCATGAGCGGTGTGCACCAGTTCGTGCGCATCGGCGCGCATGCCATGCTCGGCGGTGCCTCGGCCTTGGTGCAGGATGTGCCGCCGTTCGTGATTGCCGCCAGCGACAAGAGCGGCAACAAGGCCACGCCGCATGGCATCAACGTAGAGGGCCTGCGTCGTCGCGGCTTTGACGCCGGCCAGATCGCTGCGCTGCGTCAGGCTTACAAGCTGCTGTACAAGTCGGACCTGAGCTTCGACGATGCCCGCAACGAGATTGCAGCCATGCTAGGCCAGTCGGATGCCACCACTGCCAAGCCGCTGCAGGCCTTCGTCGATTTCCTCGCCGCCACCCAGCGCGGCATCGTGCGCTAGACGTCAGCCGGACATGGTCGAGGCAGCCATGCAGGCAGTGCTTCCCGCAGACGCGGAGGCTCATGTAAACAAGCGTGGCACGATTGCCATGGTCGCCGGCGAGGCATCCGGGGACCTGCTGGCTTCGCTGTTGCTGGAAGGACTGCACGCGCGGCTCGGCGAGTCGGTGGACTATGCCGGGATTGGCGGCCGCCGCATGATGGCGCAAGGGTTCGTGTCGCACTGGCCGATGGAAACGCTTTCGGTCAACGGCTACGTGGAAGTCCTGGGCTCGCTGCGCGAGATCCTGGCCACTCGCCGCGCGATACGGGACCAGCTGCTGGCCCAGCCGCCGCTTTGCTTTATTGGTGTCGACGCCCCGGATTTCAATTTCGGCCTTGAAGTGCCGCTGCGGCGCGCGGGCATACCGGTCGTGCATTTCGTCAGCCCGTCGATCTGGGCATGGCGAGGCGGTCGCATTCGTACCATTGCCCGCGCGGTCGACCACATCCTGTGCCTGTTTCCGTTCGAGCCGGAGATCTACGCCAAGGCTGGCATTCCGGCTACGTATGTGGGGCATCCCCTTGCCGACGTGATTCCAATGGTGCCCGATGTGGCCGGGGCGCGTGCCAAGCTTGGGCTACCGGAAGGCAAACGCATCGTTGCCGTGTTGCCGGGTAGCCGTCAGTCGGAAGTACGCAATCTGGGCGCCACATTCTTCGAGGCAATGGCGCGCATGCATCGGATGGACGGCAATCTGGCATTCGTATTGCCCGCCGCGAGTTCGGCGTTGCATCAGATTGTCGAGGGTCTGTATTCGCAGCATCCGGAAATTGATCTGAAAATTGTGGATGGTAATTCACATTTGGCGATGGAATCGGCGGATGTGATTCTGCTGGCCAGCGGTACGGCAACCCTGGAAGCGGCGCTGTACAAGAAGCCGATGGTGATCTCGTACAAGGTGCCTTGGCTCACTGCGCAAATTATGAAACGGCAGGGGTATCTGCCGTATGTGGGACTGCCTAATATTCTGTCAGGGCGTTTCGTAGTGCCCGAACTGCTGCAGGACGATGCCACGCCAGAAGCGCTCGCGCGTGAAACGCTGCTGCAACTCAATGACGAAGGCAATATTGCATTCCTGCGCGACCACTTCACGACCATGCACCAAACGCTGAAGCGCGATACGTCCCGGCTGGCAGCCGGCGTCGTGGCCGATCTGCTCCACACCCGGGGAGCGGTTTGATGCCGCGCGTCAAGGCTGTCAACGTGGGCCAAATGGGACTCGAACTGACGCAAACGGTAACGGTAGTCCAACGGCTTTGCGGCGTGGACGAAGCCGGACGCGGCCCATTGGCCGGCCCCGTGTACGCAGCTGCCGTGGTGTTGAATCCGGAGCGGCAGATCCGGGGCCTCGCTGACTCGAAAATCCTGACGGCGGACAAGCGCGAAGTCCTGTTCGATCGGATTTGCGAGCGTGCGCTAGGATGGCATATCGCCTATGCGACGGTGGAGGAAATCGATTCGATCAATATCCTGCACGCGTCGATGCTGGCGATGCAGCGGGCTGTCCAGGGTCTTGCTGCCCAGGGCGTGATTCCGGATCTGGTGCAGGTCGACGGTAACCGCTGCCCGCAGGTGGCCTTTCCCGTGGAAGCTATCGTCAAGGGCGATGCCAAGGTGCGTGCCATTTCGGCCGCGTCGATCCTGGCAAAGGTGGCACGCGACCGTAATCTTGTGGAGTTGCATGCGCAGTACCCCGAATACGGTTTTGATTCGCATTTTGGCTATCCCACGCCGCAACATTTTGCAGCGCTGGACCGGCACGGTCCCACCCCGCACCATCGGCGGTCGTTCGCGCCAGTCCGTCTGGCGCTGGAACGCCTCAGTGGTCTGGCTGCGGTCCAGGAAACGCCGCCTTTCTAAGATATTTCCTTGAAGCACGTCACTTCGCGCGACAACGCGCTGTTCAAGCACCTGAAGGCTTTGGTCGGGTCCACGCATCAACGCCGCAAGGCCGGACAATCGGTGCTGGACGGGGTGCATCTGGCACAGGCCTACGTCGCCGCAATCGGTCAACCGGTTTCTTGCGTAGTGGGCGAGCGCCACTATGACCATGCCGAGGTGCGGCCGGTTCTGGACCAGGTCGAGCCGGAACGCGTTGTCGTGTTGGCCGATGCGCTGTTCAGCCAGATCAGCAACGTGGCGAATGGTATCGACCTGCTGTTCGTGATCGATACGCCGGCGGGCCATCTCCCGGCACAGATCGCTACAGATTGCGTCATCCTCGATGGCGTCCAGGATGCCGGCAATGTCGGCTCGATCCTGCGCAGCGCCGCAGCGGCCGGTATCCCCCACGCGTTCCTGATGACCGGGTGTGCGTTCGCGTGGTCGGTAAAGACGCTGCGGGCGGGCATGGGCGCGAACTTCCACCTCAATATCGTTGAGCACTGCACGCTCGAGATGCTCGCATCGCGGCTGGCTGTGCCACTGCTGGCGACTTCCTCGCATGCGGACGCCACCGTCTTCGACACCGATCTCCGCCAACCTGTGGGCTGGGTGGTCGGCAACGAAGGGGCAGGCGTCAGCGAGGAGTGGATGGCGCGTGTATCGCGCAAGGTCGGCATTCCGCAGCCCGGCGGGCTCGAGTCCCTGAACGTGGCAGCCGCCACAGCCATCTGCCTGTTCGAGGCAGTGCGCCAGCGTCGGACGGCCTGAGCCCGGCGGCTAGCGGGCGCGATTGCCCCGCGTCTGGCCCGCGGCCGCCGTACCCGATATCGCTTTCTGTTCGACCAGCGTTTGCAGCGCGCCCGACATCTGGGCCAAACTCTCGTGGACCTGGGCGAAGTTCCTGTCGATCTGTTCAAACTTCCTGTCGACCTTCGCCTCCAGCCTGTCGAAGCGCTCATCGACCTTGGCAAAGCGCGCGTCAATCCTGGCGAAACCCTCGTCCACCTTCGTTTCAAGCCTCTCGATGCGCTGATCCATCCCGTCGATACGGCGATCAAGCCCATCGAACCGCTTGTCCATGACGTCAAGCCGCTCGTCCACCATGCCAAAGCGATAGTAGATGTTCTCGTTCGTCTTGTCGGTCTGGCGCCCGGCGTATTCGAGGATGGCGAAGATGCCACCAAGGGCGATGAAGACGGCGGTGAAGATGGTGGCGACGATGCGCCAGTCGTGGCTCGGCGCACCGTTCGGTTGGCGGCGCGGCGCAGTCGGATCGACCGACTCCGGCAGGTTGGAAAGCTGGTCTGCTGTCATGGTGATGGGCATGGTTCATGAAAGAAAACGTCGATGACGCTATCTTTCATCTCCAGCCATCACCTGCCTAGAAGACGATTCTCAAAATCGCACTTCAATAGTTGTCGCGGTCGACCTTGATTTCCTGAAGGATCGTCGTCGCGATTTCCTCGATCGACTTGTGCGTGGACGACAGCCACTTGATGCCCTCGCGGCGCATCATCGCTTCGGCCTCGTTGACCTCGTACCGGCAGTTCTCCACCGCCGCATACTTGCTGCCCGGCCGGCGTTCGTTGCGGATTTCCGTCAGGCGCTGTGGATCGATCGACAGCCCGAAGATCTTCGGCTTGAACGCGTAGAGTGCCGAAGGCAGGCGCCCACGCTCGAAATCGTCGGGGATCAGCGGATAGTTGGCCGCCTTCAGGCCATACTGCATCGCCAGGTACAGGCTGGTCGGCGTCTTGCCGCTGCGCGACACGCCGACCAGGATCACGTCGGCTTCCTCGAGGTTCTTGTGTGACTGACCGTCATCATGGGCCAGCGAGAAGTTGATGGCCTCGATCCGGTTCTTGTACGCCTCGGTGTCGGCGTTCTGGTGGAACCGGCCGATCGCATGGGTGGACTTGAGCCCCAGTTCCTTTTCAAGCGGTTCGATGAACGTCTGGAACATGTCCAGGATCATGGCCTTGGCACGGCGCATCGCCTTGTTGGACTCGGCGTTGACCAGCGTGGTGAACACGATGGGCGGCACGCCCTCGTTGTAGAACGCCTCGTTGATCTTGCTAACCGCCACGTGTGCCTTTTCGGGCGTATCGACGAACGGCATGCGCACCTTGCGGAATCGCATCTCGAACTGGGCCAGGATCGAGTGGCTGAACGTCTCGGCCGTGATGCCAGTACCATCCGACACGATGAAGACCGTACGGACAGCAGGGCGATCGGCAGGGACCGCCGAAGCCGCAGGCTGGCTGCCGGCCGGAGACGAGGAGGACTGGGACGTCAGGGCTGGCGCGGGTTGCGACGCGTCAGGCGCTTCGGGCAAGGACATGTCTGAACAATTATTTTGGAGCAGCCGCCGAGCGAAAGTGCGGTGCGGCACGGTAGAATAGCGGCGATCTTTTGGCTAAGCAATTCCGCCAATCCCGGTCAGACAACGATTTTTGGCCGGATTGTCGACAATGTGCATTGCAGCATCGGAAGTATCCGATGCCACACGGAATTGCTCAGCCAAGCGATCCGCCGGGGATAGAACGCCAACAACATACCGGTCGGTGCAAAAGATTTCTTACTTTGTTTTGAGGCTTTTATGACCAACCAGGTAGATAACGGCGCCTACGTGCTGCCGTTCGAAGCACTGCGCATGCAGGACGTGGAAACCGTCGGCGGCAAGAATTCGTCGCTGGGCGAGATGATTTCCCAACTGGCCGGTGCCGGTGTGCGCGTTCCCGGCGGTTTTGCCACCACCGCGCTGGCATTCCGCGACTTCCTCGAACACAACAACCTGACCGCCCGCATTTCCGAGCGGCTGAAGGCGCTCAACGTCGACGACGTGAAGGCCCTGGCCGAAGCCGGCGGCGAGATCCGCAACTGGGTGGCCACGGCGCCGTTCCAGCCGCGCCTCGAAGCGGAAATCCGCGAACACTATGCGCGCGTGTCGGCGCGTGAAGGCGCCGAGGCATCGTTCGCCGTGCGTTCGTCGGCCACCGCCGAGGATCTGCCCGACGCATCGTTCGCGGGCCAGCAGGAGTCCTACCTCAACGTCAGCGGCATCGACGACGTGCTCGACAAGATCAAGCACGTGTTCGCGTCGCTGTACAACGACCGCGCCATCTCGTACCGCGTCCACAAGGGCTTTGCCCACGACGTGGTGGCCCTGTCGGCCGGCGTGCAGCGCATGGTCCGTTCGGATCTGGCGTCGTCGGGCGTGATGTTCACGATCGATACCGAGTCGGGCTTCCCCGACGTGGTGTTCATCACGTCGAGCTATGGCCTGGGCGAAACGGTGGTGCAGGGCGCCGTGAATCCGGACGAGTTCTACGTCTTCAAGCCGACGCTGCAGGCCGGCAAGTACCCGATCATCCGCCGTTCGATCGGCTCGAAGCTGATCAAGATGGAATTCACGAAGCCGGGCGAAGCCGGCCGCGTGAAGACCGTCGACGTGCCGCCCGAGCTGCGCAACCGTTACTCGATCACCGATGACGATGTGAACGAGCTGGCCCGCTACGCGATGATCATCGAGAAGCACTATGGCCGCCCGATGGACATCGAGTGGGGCAAGGACGGCAAGGACGGCAAGATCTATATCCTGCAGGCCCGTCCGGAGACTGTGAAGAGCCAGTCGGCCGGCAAGGCCGAACAGCGTTTCAAGCTGAAGGGCACCTCGGCGGTGCTGACCAGCGGTCGTGCCATCGGCCAGAAGATCGGTACCGGCCCGGTCCGTGTGATCAACGATCCGTCCGAGATGGAGCGCGTGCAGCCGGGCGATGTCCTGGTGGCCGACATGACCGACCCGAACTGGGAGCCGGTGATGAAGCGCGCCGCGGCCATCGTCACGAACCGTGGCGGCCGTACCTGCCACGCCGCGATCATCGCGCGTGAACTGGGCGTGCCGGCCGTGGTGGGTTGCGGCGATGCCACCGACGTGCTGAAGGACGGCACGCTGGTGACGGTGTCGTGCGCCGAGGGCGACGAAGGCCGGATCTACGACGGTCTGCTCGAAACCGAGGTCACCGAGATCACGCGCGGCGAGATGCCGGAGATCGAGACCAAGATCATGATGAACGTCGGCAATCCGCAGCTGGCGTTTGACTTCGCGCAGATCCCGAACCACGGTGTGGGCCTTGCCCGCCTGGAATTCATCATCAACAACAACATCGGCGTTCACCCGAAGGCGATCCTGGACTACCCGCAGGTCGATGCCGACCTGAAGAAGGCCGTGGAATCGGTGGCCCGTGGCCACGCCAGCCCGCGTGCGTTCTACGTGGACAAGCTGGCCGAGGGCATTGCCACGATCGGTGCCGCGTTCTATCCGAAGCCCGTGATCGTGCGTCTGTCCGACTTCAAGTCGAACGAGTACAAGAAGCTGATTGGCGGTTCGCGCTACGAGCCGGACGAGGAAAACCCGATGCTGGGCTTCCGTGGCGCGTCGCGCTACATCGCGGACGACTTCGCCGAGGCGTTCGAGATGGAATGCAAGGCCATGAAGCGCGTGCGCGACGAAATGGGCCTGACCAACGTCGAGATCATGGTGCCGTTCGTTCGTACGCTGGGCCAGGCCGAGCGCGTGATTGAGCTGCTGGCCAAGCACGGCCTGAAGCGCGGCGAAAACGGCCTGCGCATCATCATGATGTGCGAAGTGCCGTCGAACGCGATCCTGGCCGAGGAATTCCTGCAGTTCTTCGACGGTTTCTCGATCGGTTCGAACGACCTGACGCAGCTGACGCTGGGCCTGGACCGCGATTCGGGCATGGAGTTGCTGGCCAAGGACTTCGACGAGCGCGATCCTGCCGTGCGTTTCATGCTGCAGCGCGCCATTTCGACGGCGCTGCGCCTGGACAAGTACGTCGGCATCTGCGGCCAGGGCCCGTCGGACCATCCGGATTTCGCGGCATGGCTGGCCAAGGAAGGCATCAAGTCGATCTCGCTGAATCCTGATTCTGTCGTGGAAACGTGGCAGCAACTGGCTTCCTGAGGCATTTCGCGTCACAATAGCGACGTACCCGAACTAGCGGCGCCCGGCCTGATGGGCTGGCGCGCCGCGCGGCACCGGCCCTGCGGTCAGGTGTTCCCACTGCCCCCGCAGACGCCCAGGCGTTTGGCGGGGTTTTGTTTTTCGGGCTGTTGTCTTGCTGGCTGGATAGTCATGGAAGGAACGGGATGACGTCGTACTACTTTTGGTTTGCAGCTTCCGTTGTACTCGTGATCGCGGAGCTGGCCACCGGCACGTTCTATCTGCTGATGGTCGCCTGCGGCGTGACCGCCGGCGGCATCGCCGCGCTGCTTGGGGCGGATGTGCCCGTGCAGACGGTTACGGCGGCGGTTGTCGCCATCGTGGCCATCCTCGGGTTGCGGCGGACGCGATTCGGCAAGCTGCGCCGTGGCGATGCCTCGACCGATCCCGACGTGAACCTCGATATCGGGCAGGAAGTCGAAGTCTCCGCCTGGGATGCATTTCGGCGCGCCCGCGTGCCATACCGTGGGGCCGACTGGACGGTGGAACTCGCCCCGGGTACCGACCCAACACCCGGGCGCTACCGGATTGTCCAGGTCCGTGGCGCCACACTGATCGTTTCGCCACGCTAGCCTGGCGCCAACGTAGCGCTTTTCTCCGCCTGGCAGTATTTCCACTTTGACGGGAGTCGTACATGCTTGCCTATCAGCTCGGTCTGTTTCCGCTGATTCTGCTTATTGCCGCCATCGTCCTGATCGCGAAATCCATCAAGATCGTGCCGCAGCAGCACGCCTGGGTGCTGGAGCGCCTGGGCCGCTACCATGCCACGCTGACGCCTGGCCTGTCGATCGTGGTGCCGTTCATCGACCGCGTGGCCTACAAGCACATCCTCAAGGAAATTCCGCTCGATGTGCCGAGCCAGGTCTGCATTACCAAGGACAACACGCAACTGCAGGTGGACGGCGTGCTGTACTTCCAGGTGACGGATCCCATGAAGGCGTCGTACGGGTCGAGCAATTTCGTGGTGGCCATTACCCAGCTATCCCAGACCACGCTGCGGTCGGTCATCGGCAAGCTGGAACTGGACAAGACGTTCGAGGAGCGCGAGTTCATCAATCACAGCGTGGTCAATGCGCTGGACGAGGCGGCGGCCAACTGGGGCGTGAAGGTACTGCGCTACGAGATCAAGGACCTGACGCCGCCGAAGGAGATCCTGCACGCGATGCAGGCCCAGATCACGGCCGAGCGCGAAAAGCGGGCGCTGATCGCGGCCTCGGAGGGCAAGCGCCAGGAGCAGATCAACCTGGCGTCCGGCGCGCGGGAGGCCGCGATCCAGAAGTCAGAGGGGGAAAGGCAGGCCGCCATCAACAAGGCGCAAGGCGAGGCCTCCGCGATCCTGGCCGTTGCCGAGGCCAACGCCCAGGCGATCGAGAAGATTGGCCACGCGATTCGCGGCGAAGGCGGCAGCGAGGCGGTCAACCTGAAGGTGGCCGAGGAATATGTGGCGGCCTTCGGCAACCTTGCCAAGCAAGGCAATACGCTGATCGTGCCGGGCAACCTGGGCGAAATGAGTTCGATGATCGCCTCGGCGCTGCAGATCGTGAAGGGGCAGAAGGCCGAAAAGGTGCTTTGACCCCGCCAGTGGGTAGCTGAAACAGAAACGGAGGCCGAGGCCTCCGTTTTTCATTCCTTTTCGCTTTTCATCAGGCGGGCTTTTTCGCGCTGCCAATCCCGGTTTTTCTCGGTCTCGCGCTTGTCGAACTGCTTCTTGCCCTTGCCCAGGCCGATTTCGCATTTCACGCGGCCGCGTGTGTAGTGCAGGTTCAGTGGCACCAGCGTATAGCCGCGCTGCTCCACCTTGCCGATCAGTTTCTTGATTTCATCGGCCTTGAGCAGCAGCTTCCGGGTACGCACCGGATCGGGCGTGACGTGCGTGGAGGCGCTCTGCAGCGGGCTGATGTGGGTGCCGATCAGGAACATCTCGGCATTGCGAATCACGACATAGCCTTCCTTGATCTGGACACGGTTGGCGCGGATCGCCTTGACTTCCCAGCCTTCCAGCACGATCCCGGCTTCATAGCGCTCTTCGATGAAGTAGTCGAAAAAGGCCTTCTTGTTGTCAGCGATCGTCATGCGGGAGGTGATTTCCTAAATAAGGTCCGGCGCCGCCTGGCAGGGCGGCGGCGGTAGGGTGCGCAGCAACATGGCTGCGGCCGAGCAAGCCGGGGCGTGCCGTGTTTGCGGCTGTCGGCTAAAATCCTGATTTAGCAAACCGCTCCGGCCCGGCCCAGTCCCGAGGCGCCGCAACCCGCATACATGGCAGACGTCCATAAATCCGTCCTGCTCGGTTTTTCGGCCGAACAGATGTACGACCTGGTCACGCGCGTGGAGGACTATCCCAAGTTCCTGCCGTGGTGTGGTGGCGTGGAGGTCTTCGAGCAGACCGAGACGCTGCTCGATGCCAAGATCCATATCCACTTCAGCGGCATCAAGCAGTACTTTCGCACGCGCAATACCCAGGAACGTCCCACTCGCATCGATATGACGTTCGCGGACGGTCCTTTCAAGACCTTCAACGGATCCTGGCGGTTCACGCCGCTGCGAGCCGATGCGTGCAAGATCGAATTCCACCTGCACTACGAGTTTTCGAGCGTCATTCTCGAGAAAATCATCGGTCCGGCTTTCAGCGTGATCGCCAATACGTTCGTCGATGCCTTTGTCAAACGGGCCGAGGTGGTCTATGCAAAGCAGGACTGACGCAGCCGCTACCCTGTGTGTATCGGTCTGCTATGCGCGGCCGGATGCCGTTTTCCTGAAGGAAATCGCGGTCCCGGCGGGCACGACGATCGTTGGCGCCATCCAGTCCAGCGGGCTGACCGAGGTGCATCGCGAAGTCGATCCCACGACCATGCGCGTCGGCATCTACGGCAAGCTCAAGACACTGGAAACCGTGGTCCGCGAGGGTGACCGCGTGGAGGTCTACCGGGTTCTGACGGCGGATCCGAAGACCGCGCGGCGCAAGCGCGTGCAGAAGACGCGGGCGTCGTCCGGCGTGCGCGAAGGCCAGAAATGGCTGCGGGGCGGGGGTGGGCCGGGCTCCTGACTACGGCGGCAACCCTGCCTCGGGGCATCAGCCGGTCAGCTGCTGCACTGCACGTTGATCGAGTCGTTGGTGCGCGACAGTTCGGCCGCACGCTCGTCGTCGTTCAGGCGGACCGGGGCGCCGTCCGCGCCCGAGCGCGACACACGCACGCCGGCGCTCAGACCCGTGGCGTAGTTGCGCAACTGCTGGCACCGTTCGTCGCGCGCCAGCTGGTCCCGTTCCTTCGTGGCGGCCTCCAAATCGGCCTTGAGCCGGGCATCGCGGCGCTCGCGGAAGGCCTCGTCAGCGTCCGTTGCCTTGTCCGCCCTGGCCTTGGCGCTGACCGGCTGCATCCGGGGGCTACCCTGCGGGGCAGCCTTGGCGTCGCCCTTGACCTCGGCCTTGGCGGCTTCGGTTTCCAGGGGCGATAGGCGCCGGCCACGCGACCCGGGGCGGCCAGGATCGCCCGTTCGGGGATCGCGGGCGGCGGGGGGACATCGCTATAGACCGTACGCCCGTTGGCGTCCTTCCATTGCCATTGGGAAAGGGCGGTGCCGGGGATGGCCAGGCTGGCGGCGAACAGCAGGTACAGCGCGGACGATCGTTTCATGGCGAAGGCGTGAACGGGTCGGGCGGGTTGTTTGGGCATCAGACGCCAGTGGGGTTGACTTTCCGTGTGACCCACTCGGCATCGGACGCTAGTCTACTGAGACTTGTCCGTCGCGTGCAAGCGTACCGACCATGCCACGCCGGCCATTAGCAGCACGATCGCGGCGATTTCCAGCGGCCTCGGCCAGCGGTCATCGAGCACAAACCCATATGCCAGCGCGAACAGCGTCTCGAACACGATCATCTGACCGGACAGCGTCAGCGGCAATCGACGGCTGGCAATGTTCCACAGATTGTTGCCAATAAGCGACGCGCCAAGCGCCACTGCCGTGCAGACCATCCAGAACCACGGCCAGTCGCGGGCGCTGCCCTGGGCGGCCAGCGCGTCGCCGAAGGCCAGCCAACCGGCGATGGCCAGGATCAGCGACACCAGGCCGGTGGAAAGCCCATAGAGCGCCGACCACTCGTTGCCGCTGAAATGGGGGTGGCGCTGCAGATAGCGCGCATTGTCCACGGCATAGAGCGTCCAGCAGACCAGCGCCCCCGCCGCGCAAAGCACGCCCGCGATCTTCTGCCAAACCGGTCGAATCGCCGCATCCACAGCGGCGGCACCATGCGCACCCCCGCCGCCGAACAGATCGATGTTGATGCAAACGATGCCGGCCGCCACCACCAGCAGGGGCAGCATCAGCCGGCGCAGCGGCACGGCGCCCTGGTCGCGCCGGCCCATCAGCGTGACCGAGATCGGCAGGATGCCGATGATCAGCGACGTGGGGCCCACGCCGGCCAGTTGCACGCCGAACGCCAGCAGCACGTAATAGAGCAGGTTGCCGGTGAACGCCTGCCGCAGAAGGGCCACGCAGTCCGGGCGCGTGAGCTTGCGGGCAATGCGGCGCATCAGCGGCAGGGCGGCGATCAGCGCCACCAGCCCGTAGGCCAGGTATCGGCCAATCGCCAGTTCCCACGGAGAAAATGCCGGCAACAGCTTCGGTGCGATGAACACCATCCCCCAGAACGCGCCCGCCAGCAGGCCGCACAGTACGCCGATTCCCATTCTCGAGATGCCTTGCCTGAAAAAGGTGGCCGAGAATAGCAAACGGCTTGCAACAACGCATCAGCAAATCCTGCATTCCTGTATAATCTGCTTTTGCGCCTAGAGGATTCGCTATGCGTCTTGTCCAGAAAGCACTCACATTCGATGACGTGCTGCTCGTCCCGGCCTATTCGGCCGTCCTGCCCCGGGATGTTTCCCTCCGCACCCGACTGACCCGTTCGATCGAACTCAATATTCCGCTGCTGTCCGCCGCCATGGATACGGTGACGGAAGCGCGCCTGGCCATTGCCATGGCGCAGGCCGGCGGTATCGGTATCGTCCACAAGAACCTGAAGCCTGCCGACCAGGCCCGTGAAGTGGCGCGCGTGAAGCGCTACGAATCGGGTGTGCTGCGTGATCCGATCACCATTTCGCCCGACATGAAGGTGCGCGATGTGATCGCGCTGTCGCAGCAGCACGGCATCTCGGGTTTCCCGGTGCTGGAAGGCAAGACCGTAGTCGGCATCATCACGAACCGCGACCTGCGTTTCGAGGAAGAACTGGACGCTCCCGTGCGTGCCAAGATGACCCCGCGCGACAAGCTCGTGACCGTGGCCGAAGGCGCGCCGCTGGACGAAGCCAAGCGCCTGATGAACCGCCACCGTCTGGAGCGTGTGCTGGTGGTCAACAACGCCTTCGAGCTGCGTGGCCTGATTACCGTCAAGGATATCCAGAAGGCCGTGGACAACCCGCTGGCCAGCAAGGATGCGCACGGCCAGCTGCGCGTAGGCGCCGCAGTGGGCGTGGGCCCGGACAACGACGAGCGCGTGGAATTGCTGGTCAAGGCCGGCGTGGACGTGATCGTGGTGGATACCGCGCACGGCCACAGCCAGGGCGTGCTGGACCGCGTGCGCTGGGTCAAGCAGAACTTCCCGCAGGTGCAGGTGGTGGGTGGCAACATCGCCACGGGCGCCGCAGCGCTGGCGCTGGTCGAGCATGGCGCCGACGGCGTCAAGGTGGGTATCGGTCCCGGTTCGATCTGCACGACGCGTATCGTGGCAGGCGTGGGCGTCCCGCAAATCACGGCCGTGTCGAACGTGGCCGAGGCGCTGAAGGGCACTGGCGTGCCGCTGATCGCCGATGGCGGCATCCGCTATTCGGGCGACGTGGCCAAGGCGCTGGCGGCTGGTGCGCACACCGTGATGATGGGCGGCATGTTCTCGGGTACCGAGGAAGCCCCGGGCGAGGTGTTCCTGTTCCAGGGCCGCTCGTTCAAGAGCTACCGTGGCATGGGTTCGGTCGGTGCGATGAAGGACGGTGCCGCTGACCGCTACTTCCAGGAAGACAATACCGCCAACGTCGACAAGCTGGTGCCGGAAGGCATCGAGGGTCGCGTCGCGTACAAGGGCCCGGTGCAGGCAATCATCCATCAGCTGACGGGCGGCATTCGCGCGTCGATGGGTTATTGCGGCGCCAGCTCGATTCCGCAGTGGCACGATTCGGCCGAATTCGTGCAGATCACGGCGGCGGGCATGCGCGAATCGCACGTCCACGACGTGCAGATCACCAAGGAAGCGCCGAACTACCATATCGATTGATGTCGATCTGGCCTGCCCTGACGGGCACCACGGCCGCGCCGGTTCTGTCGAGGTTGACGGGGCCCGCGCGGCCGCGCCGTAACAAGGAGCGCCCATGAAGGTATTGCTGCGAGCCGTGCTGTTCTTCGATGCGCTGCTCGACTTGCTGCTTGGCCTGCTGCTGCTGATGTCGCCGTTCACCACGCTCTACGCCGCGCTGCAACTGCCAGTTCCCGAACCGGCCCTGTTCGGTCAGTTGCTGGGCGTGGCCACGCTCGGCATGTCGTGGCTGCTGTTCACGGCCACATTCAACGGACATATGACGGTGCCCGTGGCGCGGGTCGCCGGGTTGATCAACCTGGCCAGCGCGATCCTGGTGGCCGCCTGGACGCTGTTCCTGGACATGCCCGTCCAGCCGGCCGGCAAGGTCTGGCTGCTGACGCTGGCGGCCATGCTGCTGTTCTTCGCCATCGTGCAGCTTCCTTCGGCCAAGAAGGTGCGGCTGCGCGAGCGGGCGCTGGCCGAACAGGCGCGGGCCGACCGCGAAGCGCGCCCGGCCGGCGTTCAATATCCGACTGACGTTACTGACGTGACCGATGTCGCCGACAGCGGCGTTGGCCGCCCGGCGCGCCCGGCAACGTCCCCCGCATCCCCCGAATACCGGCGCGAGCCGGTCATCACGCCGCCGCCCGGCTATGGCCCGGGCACCGAGGTGATGACCGAACCCGATCCGGACGCACTGCCCACTGCCAATCATGCACGACAAAATCCTCATTCTTGATTTCGGTTCGCAAGTCACGCAGCTGATCGCCCGCCGCGTTCGCGAAGCGCACGTCTACTGCGAAATCCATCCGAACGACGTCACCGACGAATTCGTCCGCGAGTTCGCGCCGAAGGGCGTGATCCTGTCCGGCAGCCACGCCAGCACCTACGAAGACCACCAGCTGCGCGCACCGCAGGCCGTGTGGGATCTGGGCGTGCCGGTGCTGGGCATCTGCTACGGCATGCAGACCATGGCCGTGCAGCTGGGCGGCAAGGTGGAGTGGAGCGACTCGCGCGAGTTCGGCTACGCCGAGGTCCGCGCCCATGGCCACACGAACCTGCTCAAGGGCGTCGAGGATTTCAGCACGCCTGAGGGTCACGGCATGCTGAAGGTCTGGATGAGCCACGGCGACAAGGTGACCGCACTGCCCGACGGCTTCAAGCTGATGGCATCGACGCCGAGCTGCCCGATCGCCGGCATGGCCGACGAGGCGCGCGGCTACTACGGCGTGCAGTTCCATCCGGAGGTCACGCATACGTCAAAGGGCCGCGAGATGCTCGAGCGCTTCGTGCTGCAGATCTGCGGCACCAAGGCCGACTGGGTCATGCGCGACCACATCGCCGAAGCCGTGGCGAAGATCCGCGAGCAAGTGGGTGATGAAGAGGTGATCCTGGGCTTGTCCGGCGGCGTCGATTCGTCGGTGGCCGCCGCGCTGATCCACCGCGCCATTGGCGACCAGTTGACCTGCGTGTTCGTGGATCACGGCCTGCTGCGCCTGGACGAGGGCAAGATGGTGATGGACATGTTCGCGGGCCGCCTGCACGCGAAGGTGATCGACGTGGATGCAGCGGAGCAGTTCCTGGGCCATCTGGCCGGCGTGACGGACCCCGAGCAGAAGCGCAAGATCATCGGCCGGGAGTTCGTGGAAGTGTTCCAGGCCGAGGCGAAGAAGCTGAGCAACGCCAAGTGGCTGGCGCAAGGCACGATCTACCCCGACGTGGTGGAATCGGGCGGCACCAAGACCAAGAAGGCGACCACGATCAAGAGCCACCACAACGTGGGCGGCCTGCCGGAAACGCTGGGCCTGAAGCTGCTGGAGCCGCTGCGCGACCTGTTCAAGGACGAAGTGCGCGAACTGGGCGTGGCGCTGGGCCTGCCGCCGGAAATGGTCTACCGCCACCCGTTCCCGGGTCCGGGCCTGGGCGTGCGTATCCTGGGCGAGGTCAAGCGCGACTACGCCGACCTGCTGCGCCGTGCCGACGCGATCTTCATCGAGGAACTGCGCAAGACCATCGCCACCGAGCAGGATGCCGCGGCCGGCCTGTGCGAACCGCACCAGGTGGGCAAGAGCTGGTACGACCTGACCAGCCAGGCGTTCGCCGTCTTCCTGCCGGTGAAGTCGGTCGGCGTGATGGGCGATGGCCGTACGTATGACTACGTGGTGGCGCTGCGCGCCGTGCAAACCACCGACTTCATGACGGCCCACTGGGCGCACTTGCCGTACGCGCTGCTGGGCCGCTGCTCGAACCGCATCATCAACGAGGTGCGCGGGCTGAATCGCGTGGTCTACGACGTTTCAGGCAAGCCGCCTGCAACGATCGAGTGGGAATAATCCTCGGCGTTTAGGCCATCCGGCGGCCGATTGGGCCGGATGCGCCGGTTCCGGTGTCGCGCGGGCGGGTGCCTTCCTGGGTATCCGCCCGCTGTGTTTTTCCTCACAGCCTGGCTCCAGAGCTGCCTACCGCGGGTTCCCTCACATCGCCGTCGACCTTTCCTCGGTCCGCGCGATCTCCAGCCGATTCCCACCCATCGCTTTGGCCCGGTACAACGCCTGGTCTGCTGCCACAAGTGCGTCACTGAGCACTGGCGTTTCATCGTCGAATTGCGCCAGCCCGATGCTGACCGTCGCCAGGATGCCAATGCCCCCGATTCGGGCCGCGATATTCTCGGCGAACCGGGCTGCCACGGCTTCGCCCAGCGAGCGGGCGCGGCGAGCCTCGGGCCCATATAGCAAAGCAGCGAATTCCTCGCCGCCGATGCGGGCGAGCAGGGTGTTCGGGCCCATCGCGTTGCGGGCGATCTCCGCGAACGATTTCAGCACCTCGTCGCCGGCCTGGTGGCCGTAGCGGTCGTTGATGGCCTTGAACTGATCCAGGTCGAAGGCCAGCACGGCCACCGGACCGCGCAGGTCCTCGGCGGCAAGAATGCGTTTGCCCTGTTCGAAAAACCACCGGCGATTGCCAAGGCGGGTCAGGTAGTCGGTCTGGGATTCCTTCAGCAACTGGGTATGGCCGTCCTCGCGGATCAGCTTCAGGATGGTCATCGGCAGGATCACCGAATACAGCACGCCCTCGTACATGGTGATCTTGCTGGCGAGCGGCTGCAGGTCGGGGCCGTAGGCCGTCACGAGCCAGGGCAGCGCAAATGCCCGGCCGACATATAGCAGGGCGTGGATGCCCGTCACGACCACGACGATGTGGCGCGCGAGATACGGCTTCATCGCGTCACAGCGCAGCATTTCGCGCGCAGTCAGGGCGCTGATGAGGGCAATCGGCAGCGCGCTGACGTAATTCCACACGATGTCAACGCCGCGCGTGCCGGAAACTGCCCATATCAGCGCCATGCCAACCAGTACGATGGCGACGGTGATCCGGTAGCGCCGTCCGCTTAGCGCCGCCACGCCGTTCAGGATCAGCAGATAGCCGCACAGCATGACCAGATTGGCGAGTGCTGATATCAGCACTCCCGGGATGTTGCGGCGGAAAAGTACGGTCACGCAGCCAATGGCGAGCGTTGCGAATCCCGCAGCCAGGATGCGCAGGGCCTTGCTGTGCCGAGGGCTGGCTAGGTGCTCCCAGAACATCATGCCCGCGCTCGCGAGCAGCGTTCCAATCGCTAGAAAGTAAAGGGTGAGGAGATCGACGTACATCCAGATGTAAAGACATTGCGCCGAGGCTTTGCGCCGGCTGTCGAATTCTACGTTGGAATTACGGCAGGCCGAGGATGCTTCCGAAGATCTCCTGGTGAAAAGTCGCGCAGCAACGGCCGGTCAGGAGGCCGGCTGGCGGTCGCTGGCGCGCGGGATGATCACCATGATCGAGATCGCTGCCACCACGATCATGAACAGGTTGAACAGCAACGCCACGATGGCCGCCGTCCGGACGGCCACCTGGTCCTGGGCGCCCTGGAACTGGATCAGGCCGTCGAGCAGCGATCCGCCATCCGGATGGATGCGTACGGCGGTGAAGATGGTCGCCGAAATGGCCACGCCGAACGCCCCGCCAAGCGACGACGCCATCTTGTAGATGCCCGCCCCCGACCCCGCCTGTGCCTCGGGCAGCGCGGACAGCGCCGCGTCGGTGGACGGCGTAGCGTAGAACGCCAGGCCGATGCCCTGCAAGGCAAAGCCGATGGTGGCGGCGATCCGGTAGTCGGCGAGCGTCAGCGGTGTCATCGCCAGGCAGATGACCGAGGCGCCGGTCAGCGCGCAGCCCCACAGCATCGGCTTGCGGGCGCCAAAGCGCTGCAACAGCTTTTCACCCACGCGGATAAACGCGATGATCGTGATGGCGAAGCCAATGGTCAGCATGCCGGCCTGCCGGGCGCTCATGTTGCCGCCCAACTGCGCCAGTTGCATCACCACGATCAGAGTACCCGCCACGCCGTTGAGCATGAAATTCGAGATCGTCGCGCCGGTGTAGATCCGGCTGCGGAACAGGCGGAAATCGATGAAGGGGTCTGCCGCCCGCGTCTCGTGGCGCAGGAACAGGAAGCCGAAGACCACGACCAGCGCGACAAGCAGCAGCGTCACCGTGCTCGTCCAGCCAAACCGCGCTCCCTGGGTGACCACCACCTGCAGCGCGATCATGGCGACCATGAAGGTGAGGATGCCCTTGCCGTCGATCCTGGCGTCGTGCCGGCCCTCGGCCCGGCTTTCGGGGGTGCCACGGATCAGCAGCAGGCCGGCCACCGCCGCCGCTACCGACAGGAAAAAAATCGCCCGCCAGCCAAACTGTGCGGTGACCATGCCGCCGAAGATAGCGCACACGCCCGACCCGCCCCACGATCCGATCGACCAGATGCTGATGGCACGCTGGCGTGCCGCGCCTTGCCAGTACGTCTTGATCAGCGCCAGGCTCGACGGCATGATGCACGCCGCCGACAGCCCCTGCAGCGCGCGGCCCGCCAGCAGGCTGGGCATGGCCAGCGCCCCGGCCGGCGCCAGCGCCACCAGCAGCGATCCCGCGATGCTCAGGCCAAAGCCGAGCTGCAGGATGCGGTAGCGCCCCACGCGGTCGGCGATGCCGCCCATGAAGACGATAAAGATGCCCGAGAACAGCGCGGTGATTGCCACGGCGATGTTCATCGTGGTGGGTGACAGGCCCAGTTCGGCGCCCATGTCGGGCGCAATGTTCAACGTCGTCTGCGCGAACAGCCAGAACGTCAGCACGCCCAGGACGATGCCGAACAGCACCCGGTCATTGCCGGCGAACTTCGGCGGTTGCGCGCGGGCCGCTGCTGGCGGCAGCCCGGTTCGGGAATCCCCTGCGGTAGGTCCAATGGCTTGGTTCATGGCGTCTGTCCCTGGTTGGTCGTTGTGAAGTCAACGATGCAAGCCATCGTATTTCCGGGGAAAACTGCGGGCGTTGACGCGGATCAGGGGTGTCGGCGCGGCATCGTAGTCCACCGGAATTGGCGACATCCAGCGACTGCCTTGATACAGGCCAATGCAGGCGCCAAGGGCTGCCCCGACGATGGCGGGCTTTCAACATCGCGCCACCCGATGACCCATTACGACTTCATTGCCGACATCGCGGACGTGCAGGCCCGCACCCGCACCATCGAAGGCCTGACGCGTCTGCGCCAGGCGCTTGCGCACGACATCCCCGCCCGCACGGCCACCGATACGCTACTGCTGGCCACCTGGAACATCCGCGAGTTCGATAGCGGCAAGTACGGCTACCGCTCGGACGAGTCCTACCTCTATATCGCCGAGGTGCTGAGCCGCTTCGACCTGATCGCGATCCAGGAAGTAAGGGATGGCCTGTACCCGTTGCAGCGGCTGCAGCGCATGCTGGGGCCGTGGTGGGGCTATCTGGTGACCGATGTCACGCTGGGCAAGGCCGGCAACGCCGAGCGCATGGCCTATCTGTACGACCGGCGCAAGGTGCGCTTCACCGGGCTGGCCGCCGAACTGGTGTTGCCGAAGGTCGGCAACGCGGGCCCGGCGCCGGTGCAGCTGGCGCGCTCGCCGTACCTGGCGGGCTTCCAGGCCGGATGGGCCTACCTGACGCTTGCCACGGTCCATATCTACTACGGCACCAGCAAGCCCGACGACGCCCGGCGGCTGGCGGAGCTGACGGCCTTCAGCCAGACCATCGCCAAGGCGGCCGGCAAGCTGACGGCCGCGCCGCAGCCGGCACCCGGCGTGAAGGCCGACCCGGGCAACCTGATCCTGCTCGGCGATTTCAATATCTTCAACCGGCGCGACGTGACGATGGAAGCGATCACCCGGGCGGGGTTTGTCGTGCCCGAGCCGCTGCAGTCCGTGCCCGGATCGAATGTGGACAAGAACCGGCACTATGACCAGATCGCGCATCTCAAGCGGCTGTCGCGCATGGCGCCAACCGGGCGGGCGGGCGTGTTTGACGTCTACGAGCACGTCTACCGCCTGGCCGACGCCGACGCCTACGCGTCCGAGCGCCAGACCCGCCCAGGGCGCAGCTTCAAGGACTGGCGTACGTACCGCATCAGCGACCACCTGCCGATGTGGATCGAGTTCGGCATCGACGACGCCGACGCATGGCTGGCGGGGCAGGGCGCGTAGCCAGGCAGAGCCGGCGGTTCCGGTCTATGCTCTGGCCTGCGACACCGGCAGGCGCCAGCCAGCGGAACATGGCTGTGCCCCGCGCCGTCGGACCACGCACATGCCACGACATCCCACGATCCAAGGAGCCCCATGGCCCTCTCGATGTACGACGTATCGATCCCAGTGTTTATCCGGGCCCTGACGAACCTGTCCGCCATCCTCGAAAAGGGCGCGGCCCATGCGCAGGCACAGGGCATGGACGCCGCCGAGCTCATTCAGACGCGTCTGATCGCCGACATGGACGCGCTGCCGGCACAGGTACAGCGGGCCAGCGATTCGGCCAAGGGCTGCGCGGCGCGGCTGGCAGGCATCGACATCCCGTCGTATCCCGATGACGAAGCGACGTTCCCGGAACTGCAGGAACGCATCGCCAGGACGATAGGCTTCCTGAAGTCGATCCGCCCCGAGCAGCTGGAAGGCAGTGAAACACGCGTGGTGGAACTGAAGCTGCGCGGCGGCCCGGTGACGTTCGATGGCAAGAGCTATACGCTCGGGTTTGCGCTGCCGAACTTCTACTTCCATGTGACCACCGCCTACGACCTGCTGCGCCACAAGGGCGTGCAGATCGGAAAGTTGGACTTCCTGGGCGCGCCGCGTTGATTTCGGTTTTTCGCTGATTCGCCATGACAACGGGCCTTGGTGCCCGTTTTTTTATGGCTTATGTGATGAAAAAGCTATCTGTTGTCGGCGCTCCTCTGCGCGACGCACCGGACTTAGCAGAAACCCTATGTTCTTGATACAATTGCCGGTTGCTCGCGCCTCGGCTATTGCCTAATTTTTGAGCAGGAACTCCCCCACGATCACAACCGTCGCATACGCATGACATACGCCGTCAAGGAAATCTTCTATACGCTGCAGGGCGAGGGCGCCAACGCCGGTCGCGCCGCCGTGTTCTGCCGATTCTCGGGTTGCAACCTGTGGACCGGCCGCGAGGAAGATCGCGCCCGCGCCGTGTGCCAGTTCTGCGACACCGATTTCGTGGGCACCGACGGCACGCGTGGCGGCAAGTACAAGACCGCCGCGGAACTGGCGGCCGTGGTGGCGTCCGAATGGCCGCAAGGCGCGGGCGGCCAGCCGCTGGTGGTGTGCACGGGCGGCGAGCCGCTGCTGCAGCTGGATGCGCCGCTGATCGACGCGCTTCACGCGCAGGGTTTCGAGATCGCGATCGAGACCAACGGCACGATCGACGTGCCCGAAGGCATCGACTGGGTCTGCGTGAGCCCGAAAATGGGTGCCGAGCTGGTCGTGAAGAAGGGTGACGAGCTCAAGGTGGTGATGCCGCAGGCCGGTCAGGACTTCGCGGCATACGAGCAACTGGATTTCCGGTATTTCCTGGTGCAGGCCATGGATGGCCCGCTGGCCCGGCAGAATACGGCCGCCGCGGTCGACTTCTGCCAGCGTCATCCGCGCTGGCGCCTGTCGCTGCAGACCCACAAGCTGCTGGGCATTCGCTGACACATGAGCAAACAAGTCTCCATCACACGCCGGCTCGAATTCGACGCCGGCCACCGCATTCCGAGCCACGGCGGCCAGTGCCGCAACATCCACGGCCATCGCTATCGGCTGGACCTGACGCTGTCCGGCGAGGTGCTGCGCCAGGAAGGCGCGTCCGATGACGGCATGATCCTGGATTTCGGCGATATCAAGACGCTGGCCAACGAGCACCTGGTGTCGAAGTGGGACCACGCGTTCCTGATCTACCGCGGCGACACCGCGCTGCTGAACTTCCTGCAGTCGATGGACAACCACAAGACCGTGGTCATCGACAGCATCCCGACCGTCGAAAACCTGGCACAGGAGGCGTTCGACATCCTGGCGCCGGTGTTCAAGGACTGCTTTGGCCACCACCTGCAACTGACCAGGCTGGTGCTGTTCGAAACGCCGAACTGCTGGGCGGAAGTCAGCGCGCCGTTCTCGCTGCCGGCCCAGGACTGATCTTCCATGTCCGGCGCGCCGCAGTTCCAGGACGAAGCCGCACGCAACCGCTTCTACATGACGGCGGCGCTGGAAGAGGCACGCCTGGCCGAGGCGGCCGGCGAAGTCCCGGTAGGTGCCGTGGTGGTATGGCGCGACGAGATCATCGCGCGCGGCCATAACCTGCCGATCCGTTCCGTCGATCCGTCTGCCCACGCCGAGATGCAGGCCCTGCGCGCCGCCGCCAAGGTGCTGGACAACTACCGCCTGCCCGAGTGCGAGCTGTACGTGACGCTGGAGCCCTGTGCAATGTGCAGCGGCGCCATCCTTCATGCCCGGCTCAAGCACGTGGTGTTTGGCGCCACCGATCCGAAGACGGGCGCGGCAGGCAGCGTGGTCGATCTGTTCGCGCAAGCCACGCTGAACCACCAGACCACGCTGGAGCGCGGCGTGATGGCCGACGAGTGCGGCCAGATGCTGCGGGATTTCTTTGGCGCACGGCGCCGCGCGCAGAAGGCGGCGCAGAAGGCCGCCCAGGAAGCGGCCCAGGAAGCGGCCAAGGAAGCGACCGTGGAGGCCCCGCCACCCTCGCCATCGGCAGCCGATTAGGCGAGAATTCATGCTTCCGAGCGTCGTACCGTCAACATCCGAAGCATGCGCCCATCCACCGAAGTCCGACTGATCGCTTCCTCCGGCTACCCGCACGACGTGGCCATTGCCGCGCGCGGCTGTGCCTGGCTCAAGCAGCATGGGTACCACGTCAACAATCCCGACATCCTGGCGCGCCGCTACCTGCGGTTTGGCGGGACAGACGTCGAGCGGCTGGCCGACCTGCATGCCATCGGCACCGGCGCGCCCGGTGAACTGACCCTGGCGGTGCGCGGCGGCTATGGGCTGGCGCGGCTGCTGGACAAGATCGACTTCGCGCGCATTGCCGAGCAGGCGCGCGCCAGCGGCACGCCGATCGTCGGCCACAGCGATTTCACGGCATTCCAGCTCGCCTACCTGGCGGCCACCGGCGGCGTGACGTTCGCCGGGCCGATGCTGCTGGCCGATTTTGGCGAGGAACACGTCGACCCGTTCATGTGGACGCACTTCGAGGCCATCCTGCGCGACCCGGCCTGCCGGATCGAGGTGGCAGCGCCGCAAGTGGCGGCGGCCCGCACTGTGGAGGGTACGCTGTGGGGCGGCAACCTGGCCATGCTGTGCAGTCTGCTTGGCACGCCGTACATGCCGAAGGTGGCCGGCGGCATCCTGTTCCTGGAGGACATCAACGAGCCGCCGTACCGCGTGGAGCGCATGCTGCTGCAGTTGCTGCAGGCCGGCGTGCTGGCCTCGCAGCAGGCCATCGTGATGGGCGATTTCTCGAACTACCGCACCACCGACTACGACAACGGCTACGACATGGCAGCCGTGTTCGACTATCTGCGCGAGCAACTCGATATCCCGGTACTGACCGGCCTGCCGTTCGGGCACTGCCCGCGCAAGCTGACGCTGCCGGTGGGCGCGCAGGCCCGGCTGGAATCCGGTGGCGACGGCTTCACCCTGGCATTGTCGGGGTACCCGACGCTGTCACCGGCGTCAGCCGGGTGACAGGCCCGGGCAGGGGTCGCATCGGCGGCCAATGGCTGACGGCCGCCCCCGGAAGTGGTAAAATCACCGGTTATTTCCTCATTTTCGCTGCGCCGGGTACGCCGATCGGGTGCGTGCCGCCAGAAACCGGCTGCCAGCAGGTGCTGTCCACACGGCACACCCACATTCCAGACAAGGTTCAGACGTGCTTTCTACCGCAAACATCACCATGCAGTTCGGCCCCAAGCCGTTGTTCGAGAACATCTCGGTCAAGTTCGGCGAGGGCAACCGTTACGGCCTGATTGGCGCGAACGGTTGCGGCAAGTCCACCTTCATGAAGATCCTGGGCGGCGACCTGGAACAATCGGCCGGCACGGTGATGCTGGAGCCGGGCATCCGGCTGGGCAAGCTGCGCCAGGACCAGTTTGCGTATGAAGACAACCGCGTGCTCGACGTGGTGATGATGGGCCACGTGGAAATGTGGGCCGCCGCCAGCGAGCGCGACGCCATCTACGCCAACCCCGAGGCCACCGACGAAGACTACATGCGCGCCGCCGAACTGGAGGCCAAGTACGCCGAATACGACGGCTACACGGCCGAGGCGCGCGCCGGCGAACTGCTGCTGGGCGTGGGCATCCCGACCGACCAGCACCAGGGCCCGATGAGCGACATCGCCCCGGGCTGGAAGCTGCGCGTGCTGCTGGCCCAGGCGCTGTTCTCGAACCCGGACGTCCTGCTGCTGGACGAACCGACCAACAACCTGGACATCAACACGATCCGCTGGCTGGAAGACGTGCTCAACGAGCGCAACTCCACCATGATCATCATTTCGCACGATCGCCACTTCCTGAACTCGGTGTGCACGCACATGGCCGACATGGACTACGGCACGCTGAAGGTCTACCCGGGCAACTACGACGACTACATGCAGGCGTCGATGCAGGCACGCGAGCGCCAGGTGGCCGCCAATGCGCGCGCCAAGGAGCGCATCACCGAACTGCAGGACTTCGTGCGCCGCTTCTCGGCCAACAAGTCCAAGGCCCGCCAGGCCACGTCGCGCGCGAAGCAGATCGACAAGATCAAGGTGGAGGACATCAAGCCGTCGTCGCGCCAGAACCCGTTCGTGCGCTTCGAGTTCGAAAAGAAGCTGCACAACCTGGCCGTGGAAGTCGAGGGCATCACCAAGACGTACGACCGCAAGATCATCAACAACCTGTCGATGGCCGTCCAGGCCGGCGAGCGCGTGGCCATCATCGGCGAGAACGGCGCGGGCAAGACCACGCTGCTGCGCAGCCTGCTGAACAACATCGTGGAAACCGGTGTGCAGCGCGGCGTGGAAGTGGACCGTGGCACGGTCAAGTGGGCCGAGAACGCCAACGTGGGCTACATGCCGCAGGACACGTACGAGGAATTCCCGACCGACGTGAACGTGATGGACTGGATGAGCCAGTGGACGCAGGCTGGCGACGACGACCAGTCGCTGCGCGGCACGCTGGGCCGGCTGCTGTTCTCTGCCGACGACATCAAGAAGGACGTCAAGGTGCTGTCAGGCGGCGAGAAAGGCCGCATGATCTGGGGCAAGCTGATGCTGGGCCGCCACAACGTGCTGGCCATGGATGAGCCGACCAACCACATGGACATGGAGTCGATCGAATCGCTGCAGATCGCGCTGGACAAGTTCCCGGGCACGCTGATCTTCGTGTCGCATGACCGCGAGCTCATCAACGGCCTGGCCACGCGCGTGATCGAAGTCCGCCCGGACGGCACGATTACCGATTACCTGGGCACGTACGACGAGTACCTGCAGTCGCAGGGCATCGAGGCGTAATCCTCGCGCCTTCGCCGCATCGCGGTTCCTTGAAAAAGCCGGCACGCCTGATTGGCGTGCCGGCTTTTTCATGTGTTCGGCGAACGCAGGCCTTACAGGGTTACAGGGCGATGTCGGGCACCTTCTTCACCACGCCCGGATTCGTCATCGGGCCGGTGGCCGGGACGACGCCGTCGAGACTCGGCGGGGCGATGGCCAGTTGCAGCGTTTCGGCCGTGGTGGCCCATTCCGTGGCCAGTAGCTGCGGATTCTCGTTGAGCTTCTTCCCATAGCTGGGCACGATCTCTCGGATCTTTTGCTGCCAGGCCGGCGTCTTCATCTGTTCCGGGAAAACGCGCTCGAGCAACGAAAGCATGATCGCCGGAGACGTCGAGCCGCCAGGCGAAGCGCCCAGCAGCGCCGATACCGAACGGTCGGCCGACACCACCACCTCGGTACCCAGTTTCAGTACCCCGCCTTTCTCCGGATCGTTCTTGATGATCTGCACGCGCTGGCCGGCTTCCCACAGACGCCAGTCCTCGTCCTTCGCCTCGGGCATGTAGTGGCGCAGCGCGGCCATCTTTTCCTCGCGGGACAGCGCCAACTGCTGCGCCAGATACTTCACCAGCGCAAATTCGTGGGCGCCGACCTGCAGCTGGGGAATGACGTTCGACGGCGTCGTCGCCTTGACCAGGTCGAAATACGAGCCGTTTTAAGAAATTTGCTAGACCACGTGGCAAACGGCCCGAAAAGAATCACCTTCTTGCCGTCGAGCACGCGGGTATCCAGGTGCGGCACCGACATCGGCGGCGAGCCCGTATCCGCAAGGCCATAGACCTTGGCCAGATGGCGCGCGGCAATCTCGGGCTTGTCGGTAACCAGGAACTCGCCGCCCACCGGGAAGCCGCCGTATTGCCTGGCCTCGGGATACCGGACAGCTGCAGCAGAGGCAGGGCCGCGCCACCCGCGCCGATAAACACGTTGCGCGCGTCTACCGTCTGGATCTTCGTGCCATCCTTCGTGTCGAAGGCCGATACCCGCCACGTGCCGTCGTCGTTCCGCGTAATCGAACGCACTTCGTAGCCGGTGGAGATCTTCACCCCGAGTTGCCGGTCAGATGCTTGTAGAACTGGCGCGTGATTTCGCCAAGATTCACGTCCGTACCCAGCGGCGAGCGCGTGGCGGTGACCACTTCGTCGGGCTTGCGGCCTTCCATCATGATCGGAATCCACTCGGCGATCTTCGCCGGATCGGTCGACATTTCCATGCCGGCGAACAGCGGCGAAGCCTTCAGTGCCGCGACGCGCTTGCGGATGAACTCGCGATTTTCCTGGCCGAACACGAGATTCATGTGCGGCGTCGAGTTGATGAACTGGCGCGGATTGCCCAGAACGCCCTTGCGCACCTGATGCGCCCAGAACTGGCGGGAGATCTGGAAGTTCTCGTTGATGTTGATCGCCTGGGTGATATGGACGTTGCCCTTGTCGTCCATCGGCGTGTAGTTCAGCTCGCAGAGCGCGGAGTGGCCGGTGCCGGCGTTGTTCCAGCCGTTCGAGCTTTCTTCCGCGACCTTGTCCAGACGTTCGAATACCTCGCACGTCCAGTCCGGCTGCAGTTCTTTCAGATAGACGCCGAGCGTGGCGCTCATGATGCCGCCGCCAATCAGCAGCACATCGACCTTGCGATCCGCCTTGGCAGCGCGGTACTGGCTGCCGAAAAAGTACGAATATCCGCCCCACACGGCGGCGGCGCCCACAGCGGTGGCAAGGAATTTACGACGGGTGAAAGGCTTGCGGCCGTGGCCAGCCACGGGGTTGTTGTCCGGTTGTGTCATGGGAGTCACTCAGTTTGCGTGCAGCGTCGACACTCTGACCCAGCCGGACGATGCCAGCGTGGATACAGACTGGGGGCGCTGTCTGTCTATGCACGGCGGGTCGCAAGCGATTCCGCGGGCCGGGCAATGCGAAAGCGGGGATTGTAACGTACGTGGCGCAAATGGTAGGGGAAAACCCTGATGCGCGAGCAAAGGGAGGTGGGGCGTGAGGGAGCGGCCCGGGATCGCACGGGCCCGCAGCACTACCGCGCCGGCGCCACCCCCATCTCGGCCAGCAGGTCGTCGAGCTGGTCGACGATGGCGTGGGCGGTAATTTCGCCCTTGGCCTTCTGCAGCGCCGTGCCCAGCGTGTCGCGCAGCGCGGCCAGCTCGACCACCGTCGACGCCTTTTCCACCTTCACCTGCAGCACATAGCCGCGCAGGCCCAGATGGTTGCCGATCACGTCGGTATAGAAGTGGTAGAGCCGCTTGTAGCCGTCGGCGCCGGCCGGGGCGCTGCTGGCGACGGGCGCCATGGCCGGCGCGATGGTGGTGTCGGCCAGCACGTCGCGGTCTTCCACGCGTCCCTCCACGCGGTCGTCGATGCCCTTGCCCCCGCCGAGTTGAACCCCGAATAGGCGGCGAACAGGTTGGTGTCGGCGGGTTTGCGCGAGGCGGACGGCTTCGTGGTCCGGCCCGTGGGTGCCGATGCCGGGGCCGCCGGCTCGGCGTGGGGTTCGATGAGTCCTAGCGCGAGCAGGGTGTCGAAGGCTTCCTCAGCCACCCCAGGCCGCCAACTTGCGCCATCAGCGCCGATTTGGCGCGTTCTCCATTCACGATCAGCAGCAGCGCGCGCAATTTCTGGTCCAGCTTGCGTGCGCGCGTGCGGATTTCCTCCTGACCAGCCTCCGTCTTGTGATAGATCGGGTCGACCATGTCTCGCTCCTTTTGTTATGGATCGGCCGCCCGCGGCGAGAGCCCTCGGATCGAGTATCTGCGCGGCCGATTATCGCCATCTTGTTGTCCGGGCCGGCTCGTGGCGATGAAAAATCGAATCCACAAACCGGCCTACAATGTGGTGCTCCATAAAAGTAACAAAATTTTGCAATTGCCGATCCACCTGATGAGGGCTGTGGCCATGCAACAACGAGACAAACTGTTTATCAACGGCAAGTGGGTGGCAGCCCATGGCACCGGAAGCATTGAAGTGATTCATTCCGCCACCGAGGCAGTGATGGGCAAGATTCCAGAGGGACATGCCCGTGACGCCGAGGACGCCATTGCGGCCGCCCGGGCCGCGTTCGATGGCTGGGCCGCCACGCCGCCGGCCGAGCGCGCCCGCTATATCCGCAAGATCGCCGAAGGGTTGAAGGACCGCACCGAGGAACTGGCGCAGCTGATCGCCGGCGAAGTGGGCATGCCGATCAAGCTGGCACGCGCCATCCAGGTCGGTGGCCCGGTATACAACTGGGGCCAGGCCGCCGCGTTGCTGGAAGGCTTCGCGTTCGAGGAGCAGGTGGGCAATTCGCTGGTGGTGCGCGAGCCCGTGGGCGTGGTCGCGGCCATCACCCCGTGGAACTACCCTTGAACCAGATCACCCTGAAGGTGGCGCCGGCGCTGGCGGCCGGCTGCACCGTGGTGCTCAAGCCGTCGGAAGTGGCGCCGCTCAATGCCTTCGTGCTGGCCGAAGTGATCGAGGCCGCCGGGCTGCCGCCGGGCGTGTTCAACCTGGTCACCGGCTTTGGCCCGGTGGTGGGCGAGGTGCTGGCCAGCCATCCGGACGTCGACATGGTGTCGTTCACCGGCTCCACGCGGGCCGGCAAGCGGGTATCCGAACTGGCCGCCCACACGGTGAAGCGCGTGGCGCTGGAACTGGGCGGCAAGTCGGCGTCGGTGATCCTGGACGACGCCGACCTGCCGGCGGCCGTCAAGGGCACCATCAGCGCTTGCTTCCTGAATTCGGGCCAGACCTGCTCGGCGCACACCCGCATGCTGGTGCCGCGCAGCCGCTACGACGAGGTCAAGGCCATCGCCGCCAAGGTGGTGGAAGGCTTTACCGTGGGCGATCCGCTTGTCGATACCACGCGCCTGGGACCGCTGATTTCCGCGGTGCAGAAGGAGCGCGTGACCGGCTACATCCGTCGCGGGCTGGAAGAGGGCGCCGAACTGGTGGCCGGTGGCCCCGATACGCCGGCCGGCTTCGACCGTGGCTTCTTCGTCAAGCCGACCGTGCTGGGCAATGTCGACCCGAAGGCGACCGTCGCCCAGGAAGAGATCTTCGGGCCGGTGCTGTCGGTGATCTGCTATGACACCGAGGACGATGCCATCCGCATTGCCAACGACAGCGTCTATGGCCTGGGCGGCGGCGTGTGGTCGGGCGACGAAGCGCGCGCGATCAAGGTGGCGCGGCGTATCCGTACTGGCCAGGTCGACATCAACGGCGGTCCGTTCAACATGAACGCGCCGTTCGGGGGCTTCAAGCAGTCGGGCAACGGCCGCGAAGGCGGCAAGTTCGGGCTGGAGGAATTCCTCGAATACAAGTCGCTGCAACTGAAGAAGCCTGCCTGAGCAGGCTTGCGCAGCAGGTAGCATCGATGCCCGGCGAGTCCGGGCATTCTTGTATGCGCGGAAATCTGCCATGCTTGCGTCTTTCCACGGGGAGATAGGTCGAATGCGCTGGTTCAAACGGCTGGGCTGGATTCTGTCGGGCGTGCTGCTGGTCGGGCTGACCGGCGCCATCGGTGGCTATATCTGGTATCGGCAGGCCGCGCAGCCCGATACCGCCGGCACCCTGCACCTGCCAGCGCTGCGCGACCGCGTGGTGGTGGTGCGCGACCGCAACGCCGTGCCCCATATCCAGGCGGGCAACGCGCTGGATGCCTGGTACGCGCTGGGCTACGTCCACGCCCAGGACCGGCTCTGGCAGATGCAGATGAACAAGCGCATCGTGGCCGGCCGGCTGGCCGAGATTCTTGGCCCGAGCGCGCTCGATACCGACCGCTTCCTGCGCACGATGGGCGTGCGCCGCAACGCCGAAGCCGTGCTGGCCCAGACGCCGCCCGAGACGCGCGCCGTGCTGCAGGCCTATGCCGACGGCGTCAATGCCTATATCGATAACCGCAAGGCGGCGCTGCCGCCCGAATTCCTGATCCTCGGCACGAAGCCCGAGCACTGGGAGCCGGCCGACACGCTGGGCTGGCAGACCATGATGGCCTGGGACCTGGGCGGCAACTGGCGACAGGAAGTGCTGCGCATGGGGCTGGCCCAACAGCTGCCCACGGCCCGCATCGCCGAGATCCTGGCGCCGTACCCCGGCGACAAGCCGCTGCGGACGATGGACTACGCCAGCTTCTATCGCAAGCTGGCCCCGGTGGCCACCGCCATGGCGCAGTTGTCCGAGCACGCGCCGGCCGGTTATGTCGACGGCATGGGATCGAACAACTGGGTGGTGTCGGGCGCGCACACGCGCAGCGGCAAGCCGTTGCTGGCCAACGATCCGCATCTGGGGCTGCAGGCGCCGGGGCTCTGGTATTTCGCGCACATCCAGGCGCCGGGGCTGGACCTGACCGGCGCCACGCTGCCCGGCGCGCCGCTGGTGGTGCTGGGCCATAACCGGCGCATCGCCTGGGGCTTCACCAATACCGCGCCCGATGTGCAGGACCTGTATATCGAGCGGATCGACCGGGCCAACCCGAACCGCTACCAGACGCCAGACGGCTGGGCCGAGTTCGAGACCCGCAAGGAAGTCATCCGGATCAAGGGGCAGGACGACCTGACGCTCAATGTCCGGACAACGCGACATGGGCCGGTGATGTCAGACGTGGCCGAGCCGATCAGTGCCGCGGCCAAGCCGCTGGGCGCCCAGTACGTGGTGTCGTTCCAGTGGACGGCGCTGCGGCCGGATGACCGGACTTTCCAGGCCAGCCTGAACATGGGCATGGCCACCGACTGGAAGAGCTTTGTCGCCGCGCTGCGTGAATTCCATTCGCCACAGCAGAACATCGTCTATGCCGATGTGGACGGCAATATCGGCTATATCGCGCCCGGGCTGGTGCCAATCCGCCGCGCGGACAACGACCTGATGGGGCTGGCGCCCGCGCCGGGCTGGGATGCGCGCTACGACTGGCAGGGCTTTATCCCGTTCGACAAGCTGCCGCAGCGCTTCAACCCGCCGTCGGGGACCATCGTCACGGCCAATCAGAAGATCGTGGACGACAGCTACCCGTTCTTCATCACCAGCGAATGGAGCGTGCCCTATCGGGCGAATCGCATCCAGGCGCTGCTGGACGCCGAGCCGCACCATACGCCGGAGACCTTCGGCACGATCCAGAAGGATGTTGTGTCGCTGGCCGTGCGCGACGCCTTGCCGCTGCTGCTGGCCGCGCCGGTGGCCAGCGATGTCGCCCGGCCGGAGCGCGAGCGCCGGCTGTTCGAGGCACTGCGCAAGTGGGATGGCACGATGTCCGCCGATCGCGCCGAGCCGCTGGTGGTGACGGCCTGGCTGCGCGAGCTGTCGCGCCTGCTGTTCGAGGACAAGGTCGGCGATCCGATGTTCAACAGCCTCTGGGATCAGCGCAACGTCCAGCTGCCGATGCTCAATGCGATGCGCGACCCGAAGGGGCTTGGGGCGTTCTGGTGCGACAACACGCGGACCACGGCGCGCGAGACCTGCGCGGTCACCATCGGCCTGGCCTGGCAGCGCGCCATCGCCGACCTGGACCAGCGCTATGGCGACGATCCGGGCAAATGGCGCTGGGGCAAGGCCCACACCGCGCGCTCGGAGCACAAGCCGTTCGGCAAGGTGCCGTACCTGGCCAACCTGTTCAATATCCGCGTGCGCACGGGCGGAGATACGTACACCGTGGACGTGGGCCGGCACAATCTGCGCGACGAAGCCGCGCCGTTCGAAAGCACCCACGCGGCCAGCCTGCGGGCGATCTACGACCTGTCTGATCTGTCCGATTCGCGTTTCATGTCGTCGACCGGCCAGTCGGGCATCGCGCTGTCGCCGCACTACCGCGACTGGACGGACAAATGGGCGGCGGTGCAATACATCACGATTGGCTCGCACCGGCGCAATCCGGGTGGCGACAGCTTCGACACGCTGGTCCTGCAGCCGGCCAAAGACAAGCCATGATGCAGTGCGGTATCGTATGGGGCCGAATTCAAATCCAAGCCACATTTTCCTGCAGGAGTGTCAGTCGATGAGCGAACCCAGGCGCCAGTTACGGACCGATGTCATCCAGCACGTTGCCTTCGAGCACGCGGGCGTGATTGCCGATGTAGCGCGCGATCGCGGCCATGACATCCGCATCTACCAGGCTGGCGTGGACGACCTGACGCTCGTGCAGACCGACCCGGCCGACCTGCTGGTGGTGCTGGGCGGCCCCATCGGCGTCTACGAGACCGAGGCCTACCCGTGGCTCGAAGCCGAGATCGGCGTGATCCGCCAGCGTCTGGAAGACGAACTGCCGATCATCGGCGCCTGCCTGGGCGCCCAGTTGATCGCCGCCGCTTCGGGGGCGCGCGTCTATCCGGGGACGCGCGAAATCGGCTGGGGGCAGATCCAGCCAACCGACGCCGGCCGGCGCTCGCCGCTGGCGCTGCTGGCCAATGCCGACTGGGAAGTCCTGCACTGGCATGGCGATACGTTTGACCTGCCCGAAGGCGCCGAGCTGCTGGCATCCACCTCGGCCACGCCGAACCAGGCCTATGCCATCGGCAAGCATGTGCTGGCACTGCAATTCCATCCCGAGGTCAAGGCCGGCGATATCGAAACCTGGCTGATCGGCCATACGGTGGAGCTTGCCAAGGCGGGCGTAGATCCGCGCACGATCCGCCGCCGTACGGCCGAGATTGGCGCCACGGTGGCTAGTGCCGGCGAGTTGATGTTTGCGCGATGGATGGAGGAGGCAGGGCTGTGAGCAGCGGCAGTACCGACCATATCGACTTGGGAATCGACATACAAATCGACGTGCTACTGGCAGGCCGGGTCGTGCCGTTCGGGCCGAAGGGCGTGCCCAGCGGCATCGCCAAGGCCCCGGTCGACGGTCCGGTGCGCGTCACCACCATCGGGCTCGACATCGACGAGCAGGGCGACCCCAAACACCACGGCGGCCCCGAGAAGGCGCTGCACCACTATCCGCGTGACCACTATGCGGGCTGGCGCGATGCACTGACGGAGCACGGCGGCAATCCCGGCGTGCTGGATCACGCCGGCGCATTTGGCGAGAATCTGAGTACGACGGGTTTGACGGAAGCCGATATCTGCATCGGCGACCGTTTCCGGCTTGGCACGGCCCTGGTGGAAGTGTCGCAGGCCCGCCAGCCGTGCTGGAAACTGAATCACCGCTTCGGGTTTGCGGGCATGTCGCGCGCGGTGCAGGGTAGCGGCCGCACCGGCTGGTATTACCGCGTAATCGAGGAAGGCGAGGTTGCCGCTGGCGATCACATGGTGCTGGTGGCGCGGCCTTATCCGGACTGGAGCCTGCAGCGGCTGCTGCATGTGCTCTACGTCGACCGGCTCAACCTGGATGCCCTGGCCGAAATGGCCGAATTGCCAGTCCTGGCGGAAAGCTGGCGCAAGCTGGCCGCCAGCGCGTGGCGAACCATGTCGTCGAGGATATGGAAAGGCGCCTGGCCGGAGGCTGAGGCGCAGAGGGTATTACCAAGGCGTTATTCCTGGCGGAATCGCCATGCCGTGGCTTCACGGGTGATCCGTTCCCAGATCACCTGCTTCTCTTCCTCGCTATAGAACACCCAGTTGCTGACTTCGGCGGCCGTGCGGCCGCAGCCCTGGCACACCTCGTCGAACAGCGTCGAGCAGATGCCGATACAGGGGCTGTCCGGGCGGTCACTCAGGCGCGTCCGGGCCTCGTCCCGGCGGAAGTGGCAGGCGGGATGAGCGATTCAGGGGCTTGATCGGACATGAAGCTGGGGCTGCTGGCGGGCTGCGAAGGGTGCCGTGGATCGGCTGGCCGCACATTATAAACGTCCATGCCGGGCGGATCCGGCACTTGGGAATTACCCCTGAAGTCATTGTGGCGCCGTTGACCGGCGGCTACGCTTGACGGGTCATGATTCCAGTCCAGCTGATGCCAGGGAGGCCGCCATGTCCGCACACATGTCCCGACAGTCCGTCGATCCCCGCAATGCCGCCATGCTCGAATCGGTGCTGATCGGCTCGCCCGTGGCCCGCGCGCTCGGGATTCGCTTCGATGTAGTCGAGCCCGATCACGTGGAACTGCTGCTGCCGTTCAGCATGAACAACATCACGGTGGGCGACATGGTGCACGGCGGCGTGATCGCCACGCTGATCGACGTGGCCGGCGCGGCTGCGGCGTTCAGTGCGGTGGACCTGGAGGCGGTGAAGGGCGGGGCGACCGGATCGCTGTCGATCCAGTATCTGGCGCCGGCAAAGTCGGCAACCTTGCGCGCCGTGGCCGACGTGGTGCGGCGCGGCAAGCGCCAGGTGGTGACCGAGGTGTCGGTCTTCGCCGAAGGCGATGCAGAGGCCGTGCTGGCCGCCAAGGCGCTGATGAGCACGGCCCTGCTGTAGAACGCGGGGCCCGCAGGCCCCGGTACATCGTTTATCAATACTTCCAGAAGAACTGCTGCAGCGCCCTCGGGTCGTTGGTCTTGGTCAGCGCAAGCGCCATCAGGATGCGTGCCTTCTGCGGCAGCTGGTCATCGGTGACGATCCAGTTGTACTTGTCGTCCGGCTGCTCGGCATTGCGCACGACCACGCCGCTGCCGGTGCGCGACGCCCGCACCACCTGCACGCCCTTGGCCTGCGCGGCCTTGAGCGGCTCGACCATGTAGTCGCCCACGCTGCCGTTGCCCGTGGCCGCGTAGACGATGGCCTTGGCGCCGTTTTTCACGGCCGCGTCGATGCTGGCCGGATTCACGTTGCCGTAGGCGTAGACCACGGCCACTTCAGGCAGCTTGTCGATCTGGTCGATATCGAACTCGGTCTGCAGCGTGTGCGGCCGGGCCAGCGTGCGGTAGTACAGCGTGCGGCCTTCCACCACGTAACCCAGCGGGCCAAACGGCGAGCGGAACGTCTCGGTCTTGAACGTGTTGGTCTTGGTCACGTCGCGGCCGGTGTGGATCTCGTCATTGAGCACCACCAGCGTGCCCTTGCCCTTCGACGCCGGGCTGGACGCCACCAGCACCGCGTCGTAGAGATTTAGCGCGCCGTCGGCACCCAGTGCGGTGCCGGGGCGCATCGAGCCCACTACCACCACGGGCTTGTCGCTCTTGAGCGTCAGGTTCAGGAAGTACGAGGTTTCCTCGATCGTGTCGGTGCCGTGCGTGATGACGACGCCGTCCACGTCGGGCTGCTTGAGCAGTTCCGACACGCGCTTGCCCAGCTTCAGCAGGCGCTCGTTGTTGAAGCTCTCGGAGCCGATCTGGAAGATCTGCTCGCCCTTGACGTTGGCAACCTTCGAGATTTCGGGCACCGAGGCAATGATCTTGTCGACCGGTACCACGGCGGACTGGTATGCCGCGGTGTTGGTGGCCGACGCACCGGCGCCGGCAATGGTGCCGCCCGTGCCGATGATGACGATATTGGCCTTGCGGGCTTCGGCCGTGGTGCCGGCGGGGGCCGTGGCGCTGGCCGAGGGGGCCAGTTGGGCGTGGGCGGTGCCGGTCAGCAGCGCGGCGGACAGCAGCAGGGTGGCAATGGCGGTGAGCTTGGCAGGTCGTTGCATGATTCTCCTCTTGTCGGCGTGGCGCGTGATTCTTGTGGAACCAGCTTAGGCCGCTTTTGATTGGTTCATGGAGCCGTAGCGGTTGAAATGTTTTTTCCCTCACCCCGACCCCTCTCCCGCCATGCGGGAGAGGGGAGACAACCGAGGGCAGGAATCAGTCCCAGGTTTGCTCCCCTCTCCCGCTCGCGGGAGAGGGGCTGGGGTGAGGGCAAGGCATATCAAGCCGCATCGGAGCGTGCACTATAACCACGCCTCGCGCTTGCGTCGACAACCACAACAAAATCGTCACCGCCCGGAAACGTATGCCAGATAAGACAAAGCGGCATTCTCCCCGTTGGAAGAATGCCGCCGCGTGACGACAAATTGCAGAATCTGCGATGCCCTAGAACGCGTCGCCTGGCACCCGTACCCAGCCCTCCATCAGCACGCGCGCACTGCGGCTCATGATGGCCTTCTTGACGGTCCACTGGCCGTCGACCAGCGCGGCCTGTGCGCCGACGCGCAGCGTGCCGGACGGATGGCCGAAGCGCACCGCTTCGCGCTCGCCGCCGCCGGCCGCCAGGTTGACCAGCGTGCCCGGCACCGCGGCAGCGGTGCCAATGGCCACCGCTGCCGTGCCCATCATCGCGTGGTGCAGCTTGCCCATCGACAGCGCGCGCACCAGCAGGTCCACGCCACCAGCTTCCACCGTCTTGCCGCTCGACGCGGTATAGGTGGCCGGCCTGGCCACGAATGCCACCTTGGGCGTGTGCTGGCGCTTCTTCGCCTCATCGATATCCTGGATCAGGCCCATGCGCCTGGCGCCGTAGGCCCGGATCGTCTCGAACATCGCCAGTGCCTTGGGGTCGCCGTTGATGGCGTCCTGCAACTCGGTGCCCGTGTAGCCGATGGCCTCCGCCTCGACGAAGATCGTCGGGATGCCGGCATTGATCATCGTGGCCCGCAGCGTGCCTACGCCCGGCACTTCCAGGTCGTCGACCAGATTGCCGGTCGGGAACATCGCGCCGCCGCCATCGTCGCCTTCCTCGGCGGCCGGGTCCATGAACTCCAGCTGGACCTCGGCGGCCGGAAAGGTCACGCCATCCAGTTCGAAGTCGCCGGTTTCCTGCACCGCGCCGTTGGTGATCGGCACGTGCGCGATGATCGTCTTGCCGATATTGGCCTGCCAGATCCTGACCGTCACGGTGCCATTTTCAGGAATCCGCGATGCCTCGATAAAGCCGTTGCTGATCGCGAACGGCCCCACGGCCGCCGACAGGTTGCCGCAGTTGCCGCTCCAGTCGATGAACGGCTGGTCGATCGATACCTGACCGAACAGATAGTCCACGTCGTGGTCCGGGCGCGTGCTTTTCGAGATGATCACCGTCTTGCTGGTGCTCGACGTGGCCGCGCCCATGCCGTCGATCTGCTTGCCGTACGGATCGGGGCTGCCGATCACGCGCATCAGCAGCTTGTCGCGCGCTTCTCCGGGCTTCTGCGCCGATTCGGGCAGGTCCTGCAGCCGGAAAAACACGCCCTTGCTGGTGCCGCCACGCAGGTACGTGGCGGGAATCTTGATTTGGGGAACGTGAGCCATCGTAATTTTCCTAATCAAGTCGTCAGGCCGCGGCGCGCGACGATTCCAGGAAGTCCTGGGCAAAGCGTTGCAACACGCCGCCGGCTTCGTAGATCGACACTTCCTCGTCGCTGTCCAGGCGGCACAGCACCGGCACTTCCACCTTGTCGCCATTCCGGCGATGGATGACAAGCGTCAGTTCGGCACGCGGGCGGCGCTGGCCGACCACGTCGAACGTCTCGGTGCCGTCGATATTGAGCGTCAGGCGGTTGGTGCCGGGGAAGAACTCCACCGGCAGCACGCCCATGCCGATCAGGTTGGTGCGGTGGATGCGCTCGAAGCCCTCGGCCACGATGGCTTCCACGCCGGCCAGCCGCACGCCCTTGGCGGCCCAGTCCCGCGACGAGCCCTGGCCGTAGTCGGCCCCGGCCACCACGATCAGCGGCTGCTTGCGATCCATGTAGGTCTCGATGGCTTCCCACATGCGTACGACCTTGCCTTCGGGCTCGATGCGGGCCAGCGATCCTTTCTTGACCGCGCCGTCGACCACGGCCATCTCGTTGAGCAGCGTGGGGTTGGCGAACGTGGCGCGCTGGGCGGTCAGGTGGTCGCCACGGTGCGTGGCGTACGAGTTGAAGTCCTCTTCCGGCAGGCCCATCTTTGCCAGGTACTCGCCCGCCGCGCTGTTGGCAAGGATGGCGTTCGACGGCGACAGGTGGTCGGTGGTGATGTTGTCGCCCAGCACCGCCAGCGCACGCATGCCGCGCAGCGTGCGCTCGCCGGCCAGCGCGCCTTCCCAGTACGGCGGGCGGCGGATATAGGTGCTCTGCGGGCGCCAGTCGTACAGCGGATCGATCGACGTATCGTTCTCGGCGTGCAGCGCGAACATCGGCTCGTAGACCTTGCGGAACTGCTCGGGCTTCACGCTTTGCCTGACGATGGCGTCGATTTCCTCGTCGCTCGGCCAGATGTCCTTCAGGTAGACGGGCTTGCCATCGGCATCAGTGCCCAGCACATCCTGCTCGATATCGAAGCGGATGGTGCCGGCAATGGCGTAGGCCACCACCAGCGGCGGCGACGCCAGGAACGCCTGCTTGGCGTACGGGTGAATCCGGCCATCGAAGTTGCGGTTGCCGGACAGCACGGCCGTGGCGTACAGGTCGCGGTCGATGATTTCCTGCTGGATCTTCGGGTCGAGCGCGCCCGACATGCCGTTGCAGGTCGTGCAGGCGAACGCCACGATGCCGAAGCCGAGCTTTTCCAGGTCGGGCAGCAGGTTGGCTTCTTCCAGGTAGAGCTCTACCGCCTTGGACCCCGGCGCCAGCGACGACTTGACCCACGGCTTGCGTGTCAGGCCCCGGGCATTGGCATTGCGTGCCAGCAGCGCGGCGGCAATCACGTTGCGCGGGTTGCTGGTGTTGGTGCAGCTGGTGATGGCGGCGATGATGACGGCGCCGTCGGGCATCTGGCCCGGCGTTTCCTCCCACTTGGCGGCGATGCCGCGCGCGGCCAGGTCGGACGTCGGCAGGCGCTTGTGCGGGTTCGACGGGCCAGCCATGTTGCGGACCACGCTGGACAGGTCGAACGTCAGCACGCGCTCGTACTGGGCCGTCTTCAGCGCATCGGCCCACAGGCCGGCAGTCCTGGCATAGGTCTCCACCAACTGAACCTGACCTTCGTCGCGGCCGGTCAGGCGCAGGTATTCGGTGGTCTGCTCGTCGATGAAGAACATCGCGGCGGTGGCGCCGTACTCGGGCGCCATGTTCGAGATCGTGGCCCGGTCGCCCAGCGTCAGGCTCGATGCGCCTTCGCCACGGAACTCCAGGTAGGCGCCGACGACCTTTTCCTTGCGCAGGAATTCGGTCAGGGCCAGCACGATGTCGGTGGCGGTAATGCCAGGCTGGCGGCGGCCGGTCAGTTCCACGCCGACGATGTCCGGCAGGCGCATCCACGACGCGCGGCCCAGCATCACGTTCTCGGCCTCCAGGCCGCCCACGCCGATGGCGATCACGCCCAGCGCATCCACATGCGGCGTGTGGCTGTCGGTGCCGACGCAGGTATCGGGGTAGGCCACGCCGTGGTCGG